>JAAFJS010000066.1 GCA_013298985.1 Cytophagales bacterium | reverse complement strand
AAATTTTAGCTAATGAAATTCAATGTAACTATTCTTCTCGTGGTCGTCCTCATTATTACTTCAATCTTGGAGTGAGAAAGGAATAGTTGCTGTCAAAATATAGACACCCTTTCTACTCCAAAAGTAGGAAGGGTTTTTTTATGGTTAAAAAAAATTGCTCATGAATCAAATGAAAATAATACTTACTATTTTGTTTTTGCTATTTATTCAAGTAGTACAAGCACAAAACTTTACATTGAAGGCAACTTTAAAATCAGAAAATAATTCAGAAGTACAAAATATCAGGTTTAGTCCTGATGGAAAGCTATTAGCCAGTGGATATTTTGACGGTACAGTAATTCTTTGGTCAATAGACTCCTTAAAATCACTAAATGTTATCAAAGCCCATGAAAAGAAGGTTTCAGAAGTTAGTTTTGACAAGTCAGGGACAAAATTTGCAACTGCAAGTGAAGATGGCACTTGTACCTTGTGGCTTTTGCCAGCAATGAGAAATTTGAAGAAATACCAATGCGCCCCTTACGAAAGTGCTGATGGGAAGTTGGTTTCACTTTCTTTTGTTACCTTCTCACCAGATAATGCTCGCCTATATTTTGGAGGAGATAGTGGTTATTTGATGCAGGCAAATCTCTCTGGGATAGAACCTCAATTGGAGGTGTTTTTTTCTACTAATCATGAAGATGGGCGTTGGTACTCAACAATTACAGGAGGGTGTATTTCTCCTGATGGAGAGTCAGTAGTAGTAAGTGTAGGGAATTTAATAGAGGTTATTGATTTGAAATCTAAGGTATTAACTAAATACTTTCGTTACGAAAAAGGGGGATTGAATGATGTAATAAATTTAACAGATAAGAAGCAAATAGCAACGTGGAGTGATGATGGAAAGGTAAATATTTGGAATTATAAAACGGGTAAAATTATAAATGAATTTCAAGTTACCACCAAAGGCAACTACAGTGGGGCTACTTTTGATAGGGAATCAAAATTGTTGGCAACAGGAGCAGATAAGAAAATAGCCAAAGTTTGGAATATAGAAACAGGTGAACAAATAGCCACCTTAGAAGGGCATCAAAAAATTGTACGGATTTGCCGATTTAGCCCAACTGAAAACTTACTCGCTACGGCAAGCTATGATGGCACTATTAAAATATGGGGTTATGAGTAAGAGTTTTGCAATGATTTGATTACTAACTAAATAAAAGAACAATCCAACAATTAACAATTTAACAAAAAACTACCAAACAACATGACCCAAGAAATCAATCAAAATTTCCCCATCAGCTATCAAGCGATTGACGAGGAAACCAGAAATTCAGGCTTTACGATGGCTTCCGATGTACTGACTTGCTCCTTGCTCAGAACGCTTGCCCAGTCCAAGCCCAAGGGAAAATTCCTCGAAATGGGGACAGGAACGGGACTTTCTACGGCATGGATTCTCGATGGCATGGACAGCGATTCTTCACTGATTTCGGTGGATAATGACAGCAAATTTTTAGCCATCGCAGAGAAATACTTGGGCAAAGACCCTCGCCTCCACTTAGTTTGTGGGGACGGCGGCGAATGGATAGAGGCAAATAAGACACAAAAATTCGACTATATTTTTGCGGATACTTGGCATGGAAAATATCTGATGCTGGACGAGGCAATCGAAATGCTGAACGTGGGCGGATTTTACATCATTGACGATATGCTCCCCCAAGCGAATTGGTATGAAGGACACGACAAAAAAGTCGCAAAACTGATTGAGGATTTGGAAAAACGCAATGACTTGACGATTACCAAGCAAGCGTGGGCAACAGGAACTATTATTGGGGTGAAAAAGTAAAATGTTTGATGTTTTGTTTGAAATGGTTTGAAAATATAGGTTTGAGGCGGTTTTTTAATGCCGTTGAGGGTGAAAGTTAAATCTTTAAAATATTAGGAAGATGAGATTGTTTTGGTTGTTCACTTTTTTGCTAAATACAACTTTTTGTTTTAGTCAAAGCGATTCTATGAAAATCTCTGTAGGTAGCGTAGATAAATCTACTTGATATTGTGTTTTCCCTGTGATTGTCCAAAGCCAATTGATGAATGAATTGCAAAAGGATTTAGGCTTATTTGTTCGTGAAAAACCTAATCAAATTTCAAAATCTGATTTTGATAACCTTATCATTGTACTTTGAACATAAAAATGTAGGAAGGATTCAAAAACATCTTAGAAGATTTGTTGGTATTCCAGACTCAACTTTATCAAGTATCATTTATGATTTGGTAGCAAATAGCAGAAAGAATAATGATACAACTCATTGGCAACAAGAAGAAATAAAAAAATCCTTTTTAATAAATAATGAAGATGAATCTTTAAACTTTAAAAATATTGTAAAGCAATTAGGTATTTCTGATGACTCTACTAAGCAACAAGTTAGGAAAAAAGTTAAAAAATGGAATTATCAAGAACCTCAAAAGAGAGAGAGGTTCGCATTATCAAAACCAGTATTTTCCCAGAATAAGGATTTTGCAATAATAAAGCAAAGTCATTATTGTGGAAACTTGTGTGGAAGAACATCAATTAATTTGTATGTTTTTGCGAACAGTAAATGGAATAAAGTTACTTGGCTACTTCAAAAGGTATCTTAAAATGGTTTTTAAGTGCCGTTAGGCACGACAGTTTTGTAGAAAAATAAAGCAACACAAACCTAAAAATACCGTTAGGCATGAAAACTTTTGTTTTTAGAAATAAATAAGTTACGTTCCCAACGAAATTTTGAATATAAATAACCACAAACTGACTATTAGTCATTTTTTGACGTAGCATAAAAAATATGAATCAAATTATAGAATTTTTGACAATCTGATTCATTAATTTTGGGAAAACAATTACCAATAAAATTATTCAACTATATAAAAAACAACCATTTAACGATTGAGCAATCTAACTATTTAATATATGGAAACACTGTTGCAAGAAAAAATCGCTGGAAAAAAGCAGGTGCAAGTAAGTCAGAAACTGAATGTTACTGGGGCAGAGGCAGTTGTCCTTTCTCTATTGGCAGAAGGCGTAGAATGTGTGTTTGGATACCCTGGGGGCGCAATCATGCCCGTTTATGATGCTTTTTATCACTACCAAGAGCAGTTGAAACACTACCTCGTGCGCCACGAGCAGGGCGCAATCCACGCCGCGCAGGGCTACGCACGCGTGCAGGGGCGCGCAGGAGTTGCCATTGCTACTTCGGGACCTGGGGCTACTAACCTCATTACGGGCATTGCTGATGCGATGATAGATTCTACCCCCGTTGTTTGCATTACTGGGCAGGTCGCCAAGCATCTGCTTGGTACTGACGCTTTTCAGGAAGTTGATGTCATTAGTGTTTCCCTTCCGATTACGAAATGGAATTTTCAAGTAACCAGAGCAGAAGAAATCCCCTCTGTCATAGCCAAGGCGTTTTATATTGCCCAAAGTGGTCGTCCAGGTCCCGTTTTGATTGACATTACCAAAAATGCTCAAAATGAACGCTTTGACTTTTCCTATGAGAAATGTACCAAAATCCGCAGTTACTTTCCACGTAGAAAGGCAGACATGAGCGCGGTAGAAGCGGCGGCGCAGTTAATTGACAAAGCAAAAAAGCCCTTGATGTTAGTAGGTCAAGGTGTTATCCTTTCCAAAGCAGAAAAGGAATTGAAAGAATTTGCTGAAAAATCAGGGATTCCTGTGGCGAGTACCTTGCTCGGTTTGTCTGCTTTCTCGACCAAACACCCGCTTTATGTGGGCTATTTGGGAATGCACGGAAATTACGGACCCAATATCAAAACCAATGAATGTGATGTGCTGTTGGCAGTAGGAATGCGTTTTGATGACCGAGTTACAGGTGATTTGAACAAATATGCCAAGCAAGCAAAAGTCATTCACATAGAAATAGACCCTGCGGAAGTAGATAAAAATGTAAAGGCTACCGTAGCCATAGTTTCTGACGCGAAAGAGGCTTTGGTTGCATTGACTGAAAAAATAACCGCAAAATCGTATCCAGAGTGGTTGCAGGAGTTTGCTGATGCGGATAGAATGGAATACGAAAAAGTAGTAAGCAAGGATTTTGCACCCAACACAGAAAAAATAAAAATGGCAGAAGTGATTAAAATGCTTTCTGACAAGACCAAAGGCACATCAATCGTGGCTACTGACGTTGGGCAACACCAAATGACGACCACGCGCTACTACCAATTCACCGAAATAGACAGTAATATTACTTCGGGAGGCGCGGGAACGATGGGCTTCTGCTTGCCTGCCGCTATCGGAGCAAAAGTGGGCAGACCTGACCGCCAAGTGGTTGCTATCATTGGTGATGGTGGCTTCCAAATGACCATGCAAGAACTCGGCGTGATTATGCAATACAAGATTGCTGTCAAAGTCATCATCTTGAATAACAACTTCTTAGGCATGGTTCGCCAGTGGCAACAGCTTTTCTTTGACAATCGCTATTCGTCAGTAGATATGCAAAACCCCAACTTCATCAAGCTGGCAGAGGCATTTGACATCAAAGCGCAAAAGGTAGAAAAACGTGAAGATTTGAGCAAAGCCCTCGATGCTATGCTCGACAGCCCAGAGGCTTATTTCTTAGAGGTTTGCGTAGAAAAAGAAACCAACGTATTCCCAATGGTGCCTGCGGGCGCGGGAGTGGCAGAGATTCGATTGGAATGATTTTTTAAATACAGAGTCGAAATTGCTAAAATACTTTTCTGGTTCAAGGCTTTACATTCGTGCTATAAAAAGTTATTAATTTGTGTATTAAAGTCCTGTCAAGGACTTAATATTGGTAGCAAAATATTCCCCAAACAACCCAAACTCCGTTAGGAGTTTAATGTTATTCAACTCCCCAATGGAATTGCCTAACGGAGTTATTGAATACTTTGAAATGCTTTTCTACCAATATTTAACACCTAACGGTGTATAATAATTTAAAGCACGAATGTATAGCCTTGAACCATTTAGGACTTACGCAGGTTCTTTTAGACACTTTAACTGCTTATAGTGAGGCTAAAAACAGCAAAAAAATATCGTGCCTGCTAAATTAGGCAAAATTCGTTTTGCTCGTTTTCAAAATTTACATTTTAAGGCGTTTTAAGCGTATATTTCATTAGTTTCAAATTTTTGCGTAAGTCCTAAAACTGTATAAAATCTACTAAATCAGTGTTATCTGTGTGCTAATAAATTTGAAACACAGGTAAGGCTGATTTGACAAATGGAACAGATAAAATTTTCTCCTAAACTAAAAATAAAAATGGTGAAAAAAGATTTGCCTTTTGATGAAAAACATTTTCAAAAACTTCAAGAAGAAGGTTTAGAACTTGCGATTGACGAAGTTTTTAAGAAAATTCACCAAGAAAATCATTGGGGAGATGGACAATCTGTTTCAGGACAAGGCTCTAATAGCGAGCAAACTGCAACGATTGCCAAACTGATTCCTGAGTTACTCAAAGACTTGAATATCAATACATTACTTGATGCGCCTTGTGGCGATTTTGGCTGGATAAGCAAGATAAATTTGCCTGTTCAGAGCTACATTGGGGCAGATATAGTCCCTGACGTAATCGCCAAACACAATGCCTCATTTGCAAACGGAGAGTTGTCTGTGAAAACACAAACAATGGAGAAAGTTTCCCCAAAAGGGGGAGATTTAGAGGGGGCAATAAAAGTGAGGCGAAATTTCATCGTCTTAGACATTACCAAAGATGAATTGCCCGCCGCAGATTTGATGCTGTGCCGAGATTGTTTGGTACACTTATCGTTTGCTGATATTCAGCGATTTATAGAAAATTTGAAAAAAAGTAAAATAAAATATCTTTTGACAACCACTTTTCCTGAACGAGCTGAAAATCAAGATATTGCTACGGGAGATTGGCGTACACTGAACTTGGAAATTGCGCCTTTTTACTTTCCGAAGCCCTTAAAAGTTATCAATGAAAACTGTACCGAAGGCAATGGAAATTACAAAGATAAAAGCCTTGCTTTATGGAATGTAAACTCAATTATAAATTAACATTTATGAATTAGAAAATGAACTAACTAATTCATAATCAATTATTTATAGTTCATAATTATAAAAAAATGTCAGCAAAAAGATTTACCATTTCTGTTTTTACAGAAAATACGATTGGATTATTGCACCGCGTAACCACCGTTTTTACGCGCAGAAAAATCAATATTGAGAGCCTCACCGTTTCAGAAACAGAAACGCAGGGCGTGAGCCGTTTTACGATTGTCGTCATTGGCTTAGAGGACAAAATAGCGCAGGTAGTCAAGCAGATAGAAAAGCAAGTCGAGGTGCTAAAATGCTTTTTTTATGAAGACGACCAAATTGTTTATCAGGAACTTGCGTTGTATAAAATGCCGACCAAAGTTTTTGCCAATAGCGAGTCAGTGGAAGACATCATTCGTGAGAGCAATGCGCGAGTGTTAGCCATTGAGCCTGAGTTCATTGTCATAGAAAAAACAGGTCGCGAGCATGAAACCCAAGCCTTATTTGAGAAATTGCAACCCTTTGGTATTCTGAGCTTTGTGCGCTCTGGTCGCGTGGCGATTGCCAAGCCAATGAAACGCCTCCAAACGCACCTGGACGAGCTGGAAAGTGTGTCGCTGTTTGAGTAAAATTTTACCAAATAATGGTTTTTATTTGTGTTTTTCTTTATCTTTGGTTTAAAATAATAGTATTTATGCCTACTCAACTCATTGAAAAAGAGAAAGTAAAGACTCCATTTATCTCCACAGATTTTATTTATGAGGAGATGGACGGAAAACCTATTTATTACAAAGGCTACCAAGAAACACTGAAGAAAAACCTTGATGCTGAAACAATTATGGGAGCAAGTGAAATCCAATCCTTGATTATTGCGTGCATTGTCGAATTTTTAAATGTACGTTTTTATCCACAAAAAATCTACAAAACGCTTTATAGCGAGTTAGGAATGCACCTGAGTATGGGCAATAATCTTTCTGCGGACATTGCTATTTATGAAAGAGAGAGATTAAAAAAATATGATTTTAAGGGCAAATATATAGAAATAGCTCCCAAAATTATTATAGAAGTAGATGTGCAGGCAGATATGACTGATTTCACTTCTACTTTTGACTATATAGAAACGAAAACTGAAAAACTGCTCGAGTTTGGTGCTGAAAAAGTATTTTGGGTGCTTTCCCAAAACAAAAAAGTGATGATTTTCTCCCTATCCGCCTCCACTAAAAAGTTAGATTGGAAGATTGTAGATTGGGAAGAAGAAATTACAATATTAGAAAACTGCACTTTTTCAGTGGAAAAATTGATTAAGGAAGATGGAATTTTGATACTCTGATTAAAAATATAAACTTATAAAATATAAACCACATTGGTTACTTGGGCGATAATAATTTCCCAAGTATTTTCTTTTAAATAACCATACAAGATTAGTTTTATATTACAAATATCAATCAAAAAATTGGTTATCAGCATTTTGTACGGTTTGCCGTTACGATTAATTCATAACTACTCACTTGCTGATTCTCCCTCTTTGGATTGCTTTTTCTGCACATTCCCCAAAGGCATGAACCAAGTGAATGAGATTTGCAAAACGCGCATCTTGGGTTAATCCCTTTTTGTAGCGCGCATAAATTTGCTGAACGATTACGCCAATTTTAAAACAGCCAAAAACATAGTAAAAAACAATGTTTTCAGAAAGCTCTGCAATGTTTCTGCCTGTTTTTTGGGCGTATCGTTCTATGATTTCTTGGCGATTCATGTTTCCTTGGAGGGAAGTCAGCGAAAATCCACGCAACATTTCGGGGTCATCTTCCTCTGCCCAGTAGCCCAGTGTTGTTCCCAAATCCATGAGAGGGTCGCCAATCGTAGCCATTTCCCAATCCAGTACGGCAATGATTTCTGTCAGGTTTTTTGGGTTAAGTACCACATTATCATACTTATAGTCATTGTGAATTAGCGTAGTGGGGCGGTCTGTGGGAATATGAGAAAGTAACCATGCAGCGGTGCTATTCATGGTCGTAACTTGGTCAGTTTCCGATTTTTGGTAGCGCGAAGTCCAGCCCTCTACTTGGCGTTTGGCATAGCCTTCGGGTTTCCCCAAATTTGTAAGGTTATGTTGTTCAATATCAATGAGATGTAGCTCTGCCAAGTTATCAATCGCACTTTCAGAGATTCCTCTGATGAGGTCTGGCGTGAGATTGATGCCTGCGGGGGCTTTTTGGCGAAGGATTACGCCTTTGACGCGTTCCATCATGTAGAACTCTGCGCCTATAATATTGGTATCATTGCTGTAAATCAATGGTTTAGGAACTTTAGAAAAGGCGGGGGCTATGTTATTCAGGATAGTATATTCGCGAGCCATATCGTGCGCTGATTTGATATTTGCGCCAAAAGGTGGGCGGCGAAGCACAAATTCTTTTTCACCAATCGTAACCATGTAGGTCAAGTTAGAAAAACCCGAAGGGAATTGCGAAACTGTCAAATCTCCTTTCAAATCTGGAAGTTGTTGGTTTAGAAAAGAGGTCAAGTTTTCTATGTTCAGTTCTTCGCCTTGCCTGATGGATTTTGGGCTGTCTATTGTTAAGTTGTTCTCCATGATTTAAAAGAAAAATTGAAAATAATTAGGATATAATTTTTATAAATGTTAAATATGTAATAATTTTGTGATGTAAATTTAACTTTTGGCACAATTATTTGTTATTGTAAGATAAAAGTTTAAGTTTTTATATAAATTAATTTGACGATGAAAAAAGCCATTCCTTTTAGGTTTGGCTTTTTTACTTTTTAAAGTTCTCTAATCCAGATATTTCGGAAACTGGTAGGGTTTCCGTGGTCTTGGAGTCTGATGCCCCCCTTTCCATGTGCAATGTTCTGCGGTGCGCCTATGTAGGGTGTTGTGCCTTGAATGGTCGTATTGTTTTGAATCAGTACGCCGTTGTGTAGCACAGTAATCCTGCCAAAAGAAGCAACTGCGCCATTGTGTGGGTGAAAACGCGGCGCGGTATAGATGACATCATACGTTTGCCACTCCCCAGGCTTGCGACAGGCATTGACCAGAGGCATGGTTTGCTTATAAATACTGCCTGCCTGTCCATTAGAATAAGTGCGATTTTGGTAAGAATCAAGCACTTGGAGTTCGTAGCGTTCTTGCATAAAAATGCCACTGTTTCCTCTGCCTTGTCCTTCGCTTTCTACCTTGTCGGGCGTTCGAAACTCGATGTGTAGCTGGTAATCATTAAACGTTTGCTTGGTCTGAATATCGCCTGTACCGCCTACTACGACCATGGCACCGTCCTTGATGAGCCACTTGGGCGCGCTGTTATCTTTGGAACTGACCCAGTTGGAAAAGTCCTTCCCGTCAAACAAAACAATCGCGTCCGAAGGAGCTTTGGTAGGCTCGGCGGACGTAACTACGCGTGGTTCAGGCTCCCATAATTCGGTTGCCTTTGGGTCGCCTTGTTGGGCATACGTTTCCGCCAAAAATGCAAAGGCAGAAAACAAGAAAAAGAATAACTGTACTTTTTTCATATTGAAAATTGATTTAAAAAATTAAAATTAAAAAAATATCGTCATCACGCAAAATTATCTTCTTTTTTTGTTTATACACAAAACTTATTTAGAGAAAGAAGCCATCATGTTTTTAGCACACAGATAACGCTGATTTTACGGATAAAACACAGATTTTAAAATTCGTATCCGTAAAAATCTGCTCAATCTGCGTTATCAGTGTGCCTAATTTATTAAATAACTCTCTAAAAAACAAGCACATACGTGTAGTAGGTTTAAAAGCTACGAATCGCCAATAACTTTTCAGCAATCAACTCCCCTACGGAAATAATTTGTAGAAAATCACTTGCCTGCGCCATCGCGCTGGGGTGCGTATTGGTTACGACAACTCTTTCAATCAAGTTGCTCATTTTCAGCCTATCCACAGCCCCTTCTGGTAAAACACCATGTGTAGCCAGTACGTAGATTTCCTGTGCGCCTGCCTCTTTGTATGCCTTTGCTGCCTGCAAAAGCGAGCCACCAGTGCGAATCATGTCATCATAAATAATTACCTTTTTGCCGTTCACATCTGCATTTACGCCTGTGAGCTTGGTATCACTACCACTTAACCTCCGTTTATACACAAAAGCCGCTTCTACGTCCATGTCATTTGCCAAAGATTCCACCCATTTAGCCCTGCCTGCATCAGTAGAAGCCATCACAAAGTTGTCCCCACCTATCTTTTTGGCAGTTTGGATAATGATAGATTTGGCGTAGAGATGCACTGCCCTGATGCCTCCTTCCAAATAATGAGGGATTCCTTCGGCGTGTAAGTCAATGAAAATCACCCTATTGCCAAAATATGCCTGCGGAATAGCAGAAAGCAACCTTGCACGCGTCTTCGCGGTGATAATTTCTCCACTTTTTACCGCGCGTTCCATGGTCGCGTAGGCGTAAAAAGGAATGACGATATTGAGCTTTCTGGCACCGCCCTCCACCAAGCCGCAAGCCATGTCGTACAGTTCCAAGGTATCTCTATCAGAAATTGTCCCCCCAATCAGCGTAACCTCTTTGTATTCTATACTGCTGATAATGCGATAGTAATGCTCTCCATCAGGAAAGGTTTTTTGCGCTATCAGCCCTTCCTCAAAATTAGATTTTGCTAAAATTTCTGCTTTGAGGTAAGCGTAGCTTTGTGTCGAAAAAATGATTGATTTATCGTTAATTTCCATGTTTATTGGCAAAATAAGACTTGATGAATAGGAATAGTCTTGGTTTTTTGATAAAAATACAAGATAATCGCGCAAACAAAAGAGAAAGGTACAAAAATATTCCTTAGTTTTGTAATAAAACATCAACGAAATGAAAACGAAACTTGCATTTGATATTGCAGATTTGAAACTGCTGGCAACTCATTCCAGTTTTGAGCGCGGAAGTGACTATTACGACCAAGGACGCGTCAAAAAAGTCATCAATAAACAAAATATATTTGAAGGGAAAGTCAAAGGAACTTCCATTTATGATACGCGACTCATTGCAGATGGTCATGCGCTGGATTTTACCTGTAATTGCACCTATGAGATGGGCGGAATTTGCAAACATTGTGTCGCGATGGGCTTGGCTATTTTGGACGGGGAATTTGAAGCGGGACAGGAAGAGGCAAATCTAAACTTGCAGTCAGTAGAAATAAAGCCTTCACAATCACACACGTATACATTTGAAGAAATTTTTTACCTTACCAAAGACGAGCTAAAAACACAGTTTTTGCATCAGCAACTCACTCAAAACGAACAACTTAAAAATGAATTTATCCAGTACATTGACAGGCGAGCAAAAGAGCATAGATAAGCGCAACTAATCGTTTTTCAAGGAGTCGATGATGATTTTGAACTCAGAACCCTTGTTGATAACACTGGTAAAAGAAACCGCCCCATTGAGTTTTTCCAAAATAAGTTTGACGATATACAAGCCCATTCCTGAGCCACTTGTCAGTTCAGAACCTCTAAAAAACATATCAAAAATACGAGATTTGGTATTTTCCATGATACCCATGCCATCATCTTTGATGGTAATGTGCAGTTGTCCATCTTTGATGCTCAATGCTACTTTTACAAAATTGCCTGTGTCCGCTTTTCTGGTTCTGTGGCGAATACCATTATCTACCAGATTGCAGATGAGCTGGGCTATGAGGTCTTCGTCCGAATAAAAAGCCTCATTGATAACTTCTATTTCTTTGAGGATATTGACTGTTCCCGTATTTGGATTGTTGGAAACTTCACTTAGCTTCATAAAAGATTTTGCCCATAACTGATGGAGATTGAGGCTGGTAACTTCCAGTTCTTTTTTCTTAATATCCTGAATACTGGTGATAGTAGTGAGTGTTCGCAACGTTTTTTGGGTATGCTCAATGAGTAAGCCCAAGTAGATATTGACATTATCAGCATTGAGTTGCATCAAGTTCATCAAGCCAAGTAGCGTAGTGAGAGGACCTCTGATGTCGTGTGCGGCGCGATAAATAAAATAATCCAGTTCATCGTATGCTTTTTGGACGGCAGCCGTTCTGATGGCTACGCGCATTTCTAACTCTGCATTTATTTTCCGAAGCTCATCTGTGCGCTTTTCCAGCAGTTCCTCCAATCGCTTTTTTTCCTGTTCTAAAAACAAATTATTTTTGTAAAACCTTGCCTTGACCGCTTGTAGCAACTCTTTTTTAGTAAATGGCTTAAACAAATAATCGTCAGCACCCATGCCCATCGCAAAGCGCACGTCCTCTTGGCTGGTGCGTGCAGAGAGGAAAATAAAGGGAACAGTAGCGGTATTGACATTATCTCGCAGGCGCGCAAGCACATCATACCCGTTCATGTCGGGCATTTCTATATCCGAAATCACCAAGTCGAAATGTTCGTCTTTGATTCGAGCCAAGCCGTCGCCTCCATTGGTAGCAATCGTTACCAAAAAATTCTCACTCGTAAGGACATGAAACAATAGCTTCCTTACTAACTCGTCATCTTCAATTATTAATATTTTTTGGTTTTCCATGCAAAAGCAAAAAAATACAAAAGGCTTATTTTTTAAAATGCAATTATACGAGAAAAATTGCTTTGTTGTTACGTTAAAAAACATATTTTTGAAAAAATATGTTTTTCTTACCATAAATAAGTAAAGAAAATACAATTTATTTTGACAGACTTTGAATAATTCACCTCAAAATGTATTCAAAATCTTACAAATTCTTACACTAAAAAAAAATGATAGACGAATCTGAGGACAAGCTACCACCTATCTGCTATCTTTGCAATAACAATTACTTATTTGATGGACTTCGTTAGGAGTAAAAGCTATCAGTTCATCAAAAACCTATTATAATCCTTGCTAATATGCCAATTTTTATTACCGCCATAGGCACTGATAGCGGAAAAAGCGTGGTGAGTGCCATTATTACAGAAGCTTTGCAGGCAGATTACTGGAAGCCAATCCAGTCGGGCTTGCCCAGAGATACTGACTTAGTGAAGTCATTGATTTCCAATCAGAAAACGGTATTTCATGAAGAGGCTTACTGTCTTTCCGAGCCGCTTTCGCCTCATGCCTCTGCGCGAATTGATGGCATTGAGATTGATTTTAACCAGATTCATCTGCCCAAAACGGATAATCAATTAGTTATCGAGGGCGCAGGCGGAATCTTAGTCCCTCTGAATGACCATCATTTTGTCATAGACTTGGCAGATAGGTGGGAGGCGGAGGTGATTTTGGTTGCTAATTTATATTTGGGAAGCATCAATCATACCTTGCTCTCTATCAATGAGTTAATCCGCAGAGAGCAATACCAAAAATTTAAGGTCAAGGGCATTGTTTTTAACCAAACGCCTGTTCCTGAGTCAGAAAGAATTATTTTGGCGCATTGTCCTTATCCTCTGTTATTTAGCATTAATACAGAAAAAATAATAGACCAAGAAATGGTAAGAAATTATGCAAAATTATTTCGCAAACTTTACTAATTCATCTGCTATGGCTCGTGTATTAGAGAGTCTTGGCGCTTTGTTTTGTCCACCTAATTTGCCTTGGGATTTCATATAGTTAATAAACGCATCGGAAGGTAAAATAGTGATTTTCAGGGTTTTCAAAATATTACCTACTATCAAATCATCATAATAGCTATTGAGTTCACACATTTTTTTGTCCAAATCTGTTACAAATTTTTCCATGTTCTGTGGCAATTTGGCAAAGGCAATGAGCCACTCGTGATGTGGCAAACCTTCGGTAGGAGCAACCTGTGGCGCGACAGTAAACTCTGTGATTTCCACCTCTTTATGCAATTCCATCACATATTTCATCGCCTTTTCGACCTCTTCGCCAATGACGTGTTCGCCAAAAGCAGAAATAAAATGTTTGGTACGTCCCGTAACGAGGATTCTGTATGGATTTTTTGATACGAACTTGACTGTATCGCCAATCGAGTAGCCCCAAAGCCCTGCATTAGTATTGAGGATTAGTGCATAATTTACGCCGATTTCTACTTCCTCTATACTCAATCGCTTGGGTTTTTCCTTGAAATACTCCTCTGTGGGGATAAATTCATAAAATATTCCATGATTGAGCAATAACAACAAACCTTCCACATTTTGAGCATCTTGGTAGGCTATGAAGCCCTCTGAAGCTGGATAAGTTTCAATGGAATCTATTTTTTTGCCAATGGATTCGAGCAATTTGGCGCGGTACGGCTCAAAATTTACACCACCATAGACAAATACCGAAAAATCAGGAAAAACATCTTTGATTTGCTTGCCTGTACGCGCCTGAATCCTATCAAAATACATCTGCACCCAAGGTGGAATCCCCGAAATCAAAGACATATTTTTATGGATAGTTTCATCTATAATTTTTTCTAATTTTCCCTCCCAGTCTTCTATACAATTCGTCTGGTAGCTCGGTAACTGATTACTTCGCAGGTAATTAGGGACATGGTGATTGACTATTCCAGAAAGTCTCCCCGTCAAGATGCCATTTTTTGTATCTAAAATTGGGCTTCCAGAAAGAAAAATAAGTTTCTGGTCTAAAAACTGGCTTTTTCCTGTTTCGTGAATATAAGCAAGTAAGGCATTTCTTGCACTATTGATGTGATAAGTAATTGATTCTTTGGAGATTGGAATATATTTAGTTCCCGAAGTTGTCCCCGAAGTTTTGGCAAAATAGACAGGTTTTCCCTGCCAAAGCACATCTTTCCAGCCCGCAACTACTTGCTCTATATAGGGTTTCAGGTCTTCATAATCGCGAACAGGCACGCGATGGCGAAAGTCTTGGTAAGTTCTGATATTTTTGAAATCATGGTCTTGCCCAAAAACTGTATTTTTAGCACTGTTAATCAAGTAGTTGAAAACTTTTTTTTGCGTTTCGGAGGGTTTGCTCGCCCAAGCGTTTTGCTGTGAAACCACCCAAGAAGCAAAGGGTTTACTGAGTATGGAACGAAACATAGATTAAAATGACGTTGTGTGAAAAAAATTAGTGCATACAAAGTTAGCTTTTTTCTCAAAAAAAACGAGCCTTTCTGAACAAAAATCAGCAAGGCTCGTTCAAGCTATCTTTACTTTATAAATTTAGAAAGGGTATGCGCTTTCTTCAATCATTATCTCGGCTACTGCGCGACGTGCCTCTTTGGTATTAAAAGGATTCATTTTGGTATAACGCTTGATGCCCATGAGTAATATTTTCATTTTATCGCCCTTAGCATAGCTGTTAATAGCTTCTTTACCAGCCATTTCCAATTTATTTACCGCAGCAACCAGATACGTCTTGGTCATATTAATTTGCGCTTCGCAAGCCTTCTCGCCACGCACACCTACGAGCTTTTCAGTACGCAGAATCGTGGACTCTGCCACATAAGCCTCAATCATCATATCTGCAATGTTCATCATGATTTCTTGCTCACTCTCAAAGGAAGTCCCCAAAGTTTGCAAGGCATCACCTGCTACCATGAGAATCGCCTTTTTCATATTTTTTACCACCTCTTTTTCTTCTGCAAAAAACACAGAATTGTCTATTGGAGTCATATTAGGCACAGAAGTTAGCTCTTTGGCGATTGCCATGGCAGGTTGCATTAGGTTTAGCTCGCCCTTCATTGCGCGTTTGACAATCATACCCACGAGCAACATACGGTTAATTTCGTTTGTACCTTCGTAAATTCTTGAAATTCTGGCATCGCGGTAAGCCCTTGCCATAGGTGCTTCCTCTGAAAAGCCCATGCCACCATAAACTTGGATACCTTCATCTACAATATAATCAAGTACCTCAGAACCATGCACTTTCATAATCGCACACTCAATAGCAAACTGTTCTAACGCTTTCAATTTGGCTTCTGCATCAGGCATACCTTCTTCGATAAACGCATTGATTTTGTCCTCGATGTTTTGCCCTGCGCGATAAGAAGCTGATTCTGTGGCATAAATACGTGTAGCCATCTCTGCTAATTTGTATTTGATAGCCCCAAAAGTAGAGATAGAAACCCCAAATTGCTTTCTTTCTTTGGAATAGTTTGTTGATAATGAGGCAACTTCTTTACAGCCACCAATCACACCCGCGCCCAACTTTATGCGACCAATGTTGAGGATATTGACGGCAATTTTAAACCCATTTTGGCGGGCAGAAAGTAAGTTTTCTACTGGTACTTTGCACTCATTAAAGAACACTTGGCGCGTAGATGAGCCTTTGA
The DNA here is from genome assembly GCA_013298985.1 of Cytophagales bacterium. Classification (GTDB taxonomy): domain Bacteria; phylum Bacteroidota; class Bacteroidia; order Cytophagales; family Thermoflexibacteraceae; genus Thermoflexibacter. Next base: position 8,312 of record JAAFJS010000066.1, on the reverse strand, counting down.
TACCCAATTTTTTCTCCTCGTCGCCCATCGTGATTCCGCCAAAAGATTTCTCTATGATAAAAGCAGAAAGATTTTTGTCATCATCTATTTTTGCAAAAACGATAAATGAATCAGCAAAACCTGCATTAGAAATCCACATTTTTTGCCCTGTAATGAGGTAATGTGTGCCTTCTGCGTTCAATGTTGCCTTCGTTTTGCCCGAATTGGCATCAGAGCCTGAATCTGGCTCGGTGAGGCAGTAACAGCCAATCCACTCACCCGTAGCTAATTTGGGAAGATATTTTTTCTTTTGTTCTTCGTTACCATAATATAAAATAGGCAAAGTCCCAATGCCTGTATGCGCGCCATAAGCCGTTGAGAACGAGCCACTTTCACCAATAATATCAGCAATAAGCATGGAAGTATTAAAGCTCATGCCCAGCCCACCGTATTCCTCTGGGATACCTACCCCAAGTAATCCCAACTCACCCGCCTTTTGCATCAAGCCACGCATCAGCCCTTCTTCCATGCTATCTATTCGATGAATAATAGGGTGTATCTCTTTCTTAATGAAGTCTTTGCAGGCTTCTGCCATTGCTCTTTGCTCCTCAGAAAATTCTTCGGGAATAAAAACGTCTTGTACTTCTGATTCTTTGATGAGGAACTCTCCACCTTTGAGTGCCTCTCTTGTTGCTTCGGCTACCATAATATATTGAGTGATTTAAAGTTTAATGATTTGATATTTCAAGAAAATGTTATGCGTGCATACTATTTTTTGATAACGCAAAAATAAGCAAAAATGTTATGCGTGCATAATAATTTTGTGAATTTTTTTATCTGTCTTGCAAAATTTTTGATGTACTTCTACAAGCTAAACTCGTATGCGTAACTCGCCAGCACACCGCGTGCAAGGTATATAAAAATAAGTATGATTTTAGTTAAAGTAATACTTTAAAAAATAGTGGTTAAAAATTTGATAATTTGATATTTAATCACTAATATTGCCAAAAAATCAGATACTATTATGAGTGGTGTTTCCTCTACATCTGTTGCACTGATAGATATTTTTATCCTTCTGCTCATTGCTTGGGGGGCTTTCAAAGGTTTCCAAAAAGGCTTTTTGACGGAGCTTATCTCCATTGTGCTTTTTCTTTTTCTTTTGCTTAGTTGTTTTAAACTGGTGCAGATGGGTTTTGACTATCTGAGTGGGCTTTCGGGCGTGGGACGTTTCTCAAAAGCCAATCATTTTTCTGCGTTTATGATAGTATTTTTCATTATCTCTTTGGTGGTGGGCATCATAGACAAGCGTATGCAGGACAAGAAAAGTTTTGAAGTTTTTGAAGGCTTAGACCAGTTTGTGGGCTTGTTACTTGGTGCGTTCAAATATGCGTTTGCGTTGAGTATTTTAGCTGAAATGTTTACGGCGGTGGGTATTTTGAACCGCGCGCAGATGAGTGGTACTGTTTTTTATCCTTTGCTTACCCGACTTTTTGACTTTGTTTTCGAAATTGGCAGTGCCGTTTCTCCCTTCATAGGCGAATTGGTAGGCGCGGTTACGAAAATGTTGAGTAGATAAATGTTGTTTTTATAGGAGAAAAACCTGTGAAGATTGTGCGTCTTCACAGGTTTTTTATGTTTTGTAATGGTTAAAAAATCCTGTCTATTACTTCTTTATGGTAGTCTTATAAATTACCTCACCTTTTTCATTGATAACCTGTACCAAAATCTCTTTGCTTGTTGCGGAAACGGTCATAAATCCATGCTGCGCCTCTGCAAACTTGGTATAAGATTGCGGCGCACCCATAGGGCGAGTTTCTGAGCCTGCGCCAGTCGTGAAATGGTGCGTGAAAAAATTAGCAGGCTTTTGGTGTTGTAAATCATGCTCATGCCCACAAAAATAAGCATCAACTTTGTACTTTTCTAAGATAGGTTGCAAGGAATATCTCACCTCTGGCTTGTCGTTAATGCGCTTGCCTGTGGTGTATAGCGGGTGATGACCTACCACTATTTTCCATTTGGCAGTAGATTGGGCAAGGGTTTGCTGCAGCCAAGCCAGTTGTTTGGTTGTATCTTGTTTGACTACATCTGTAAACATATATGTTTCATCTTTATAGTATTTTTTCTCGAATGGGTTGGTATCAATAAAAACAAATAAAACTTTGTCGCCCGAATCATCATCTAAACTGCGTTCGAAAGAAAAATATCGGTCAGGCATATTCCAACGGCGGCTTTTCCTGCTGTAATCTATCTGCGCCTGCACATTGCCGCGGTAATCGTGGTTACCCAAAATACAATACCAGTTGGTCAGTAAGTTAGCTCCATCATAAACTTTCTCAAAAGAAGTTTCCCACTGTGGGTCTTCGGTGCTTGCCACTCCATTTTGATAGAAATTATCGCCCACAGAAATCACAAATTCAATCCCCAAGTGGTGTGCCGTTTCGTCCATGCGGTCAGCAACAGCCTGCTGCCCATAGTGTCCGCCTCGCCCCCAGTCGCCTACTACCAAAAAATTCAGTGCATCTTTTGGCTTTTCTAATCCTTTGATAACTGCTTTATTGTAAAACTCCTGCGTTTTTTGGGCAAAAACATAGGGAGTGCAAATAAAAATGAGTAATAAAAATACAAAATACGGAATATAAAATTTGATTGGATTTTTCATGTTATTATTATGTTTAAAGATTTTAGCCCAAAGCTAAGAGGTAATATACAGAAAATGAGGAAAACAAGATGAAAAAAAAGCTAAATTTTGATTAAATTTGCACGACAAACTATCTTTTCTATGAAGAAAATAACCTTGACTTTACTATTTCATATACTTGTTTTTCAACTATTTACGCTTGCCCAAACTGACAACCCTACGGGCAATATCCCCACAGGTACATGGCGAATGCACCTCACCTATTACAACGCGCAGAGCATCGCGGAAAGTGAGGAACGTGTGTATGTTGCCTCTGCCAATGGACTTTTTTTTTATGAAAAAGCTGCTCAAAACTTGGGGACGCTTTCTAAAATTGATGGACTTAGCGACATTGCTTTTAGCGAAATTGCGTATCATAAAGCATTGAAAACCTTGGTGATAGCTTACCAAGATGGAAACATCGACTTGGTCAAAGAAGATGCCATCATCAATGTACGTTCCATTCGCAATGCTCGTTTCGAAAATAAGCAAATCAATCACATCTTATTGAATGGAAATTTGGCATATCTGTCCATGCCTTTTGGCGTGGTAGTACTTGATTTGCAGCGCAATGAAGTACGCGAAACTTATGCAAATATTGGCGCAAATGGCACTGAAAATCAGGTGTTTGCAAGTACAGTAGCAAAAGATAGTTTGTTTTTAGCCACTGAGCAAGGCTTATTGGTTAGCGCACTCGCGCCCACGACCAATCGCTTGGATTTTAGGAATTGGCGAAACCTGCACACACCTCAGAAAAGTAGTATCAGAAATATTACTTCCAGAAATGCAAGTGTATTTGTTGGCATCAATGGGAATGATATTTTTGAGTATAACAATGGCATTTTCAGGAGTTTAAATATTCAAAAAGGAAAGAATTATTTTGACTTAAACAATAGCAATGGCAGTGTGGTGATTTGCTCAGATAATCAGGTAAGTATTTTGAAATCAGATAATTCTATTCAAAACCTCAGCAATGCCAAGATTGTCCGCCCAAGGCAGGGCTTTTTAGACAGTAATAATAAGGTTTGGCTTGCAGACCAAGCACTGGGGCTGGTAACTGATAACAATGGCATTTTTGAAAACTTTTTTCCTTCTGGTACTTACAGCCCCCAAAGTTTCAAACTATTTTATTTTGAGCAGAAAATCATCTGTTTGTCAGGCGGTTACAACGATAGCTACTTCCCCAAGAATAATTTGTTTGGGTTTTATGTTTTCGAAAATGGGGTTTGGACAAACTACAATAGCTTAGACAAAGTAAGCGGCTCAACGGTGATTCCTGCCCTGCGCGACTTGACAGATGTAACTTATAACGCACTGGAAGACAAGGTTTTATTCACTTCCTTCCAAGATGGTGTACTGGAATGGAGCTTGAAAGCTAATCGTTTTTCTACGATTAGCTCGGCAAATAGCCCTTTGAGAAGCAATCGCCTGACTGCGTGCAAAATAGACCAAGTAGGTGATTTGTGGCTGGCAGTGCATGGTGTTCGATTGGGCGAGCCATCTATTTACAGACGTTCGCGCAGTGGCGCGTGGCAACCCTTCAATTTTAATACTTTTGCTTCTACCAATCCGTTGGAAATTATTACTGATGAGGCGGAAAATTTTTGGGTGCGACAAAGCCCTGATTTGGGTGGCGGAATTTTAGTTTTTGACCAAAAAAACAGAAGCAGAACCTTGACTACTGAGCCACAACAAGGAAGGCTGAACAATATCAATGTGCGGACTTTGGCAAAAGACAAGCAAGATAATATTTGGGTGGGAACGGACGCAGGGCTGCGCGTGATTTTTGACGCGGCTTCAGTCTTGGACAGAAGCAATATTGAGTCTTCTGTTGTTGTGTTTGAATCGAGAGAATTACTTAGAAATGAGAAAGTTACCGTTATCAAAGTTGATGGAGGAAACCGCAAATGGATAGGTACAGAAAAAGGAATCTGGCTCTTTTCTGCTGATGGGTCAGCCTTAGTAAGCCGATTTACTGCGGAAAACAGCCCACTTTTATCTAACCAAATCATTGATATTGAGATACATGAGCAAACAGGAGAAGTTTTTATTGCCACTGACAAAGGGCTGGTTTCTTATCGCGGAACGGCAAGCGAAGCGGACAATACCTTCTCCACAGTGCGCGTATTCCCCAATCCCGTCCCTCCTAATTTTAGTGGGATTGTAACCATAGATGGCTTGGCAAACAACGCAAGTGTGAAAATTACAGATGTTTCTGGGAAATTGGTGTACCAGACCACCGCCAACGGAGGTACTGCCACTTGGAATGGGGCTGACTACAATAACCAGCGCGCGCGTACAGGCGTTTACTACGTATTTAGCACAAATGCAGACGGTTCTGAAAGTTTTGCTACCAAATTTGTCTGGATAGAATAAAGACAATTATTTTTTATACCCAAACACTGTATTTGATACACATTTCCATATCTTTGTGAGTTTTTAACAAACTTTGAGTTTGATACTATTGTTAAAAAGAAAATTATGAATTATGAATTAATACAATTTATTAATCATTCATTCATGATGTAAGCGAATGTTGAGCAACTGCTTAACGCAGTAAAATAAGGGATTCAAAAAATTTAACATATAAATTAACGCATGGAAGGATTGATTATGACGGCTCAATTGCTTTTGGGTTTGTCTATTTTGGTAGGTTTGCACGAAGCAGGGCATTTGCTGACGGCAAAAATGTTTGGCATGAGGGTAGAAAAATTTTTCATTGGCTTTCCCCCTAAAATCATTGGTTTCAAATATGGTGAAACAGAATACGCGCTGGGGGCATTGCCTTTGGGCGGTTTTGTCAAAATATCAGGCATGGTCGACGAGTCAATGGACACTGAGCAGATGAAGTCCTCTCCCGAACCTTGGGAATTTCGTTCCAAACCTGCTTGGCAAAGGCTGATAGTGATGCTGGGTGGAATTGTGGTGAATGTAATTACTGGTATTCTCATTTTTATTATGATGGTTTATTTTATTGGAGAATCTTATTCGCCAGTAAGTGCGGTAAATAAAAATGGAATTTATGTGTCTAAATTAGGTGCAGAAATAGGGCTACAAACGGGCGACAAGATTGTCTCCATCAATGGAAATGCCGTAGAACGTTTCGAAGATTTGCGAAATCCAAAATATTTGTTAGAAGAGAGGAGTTATTATACTGTTTTGCGTGAAGGCAAAGAAGTTCAAATCCAAATCCCTGCTAATTTTTTAGACAAACTTTCTGATAAAGATAATAACGGAAATTTTATAGAGCCTTTGTATCCTTTTGTGGTGGGAGAAGTTTCTGATGGTATGCCCGCCAAAAAAGCAGGCTTACTCACTGGCGATAAAATACTGGAAATCAATGGAAAACAGATTTTGTACTTCCAAGATTTGAGGGCAATCTTGCAAGAAAACAAAGGCAAAATGCTTGACATAAGTATAGACCGCAAGGGGGAAAGCAAAGCATTAAAAGTAGAAGTAACTAATGATGGAGTGATTGGTTTTCGCCCAGATATGACCTTAGAGTCCGCTACAATGCACTATTCTCTGCTTTCCTCCATTCCACGAGGGACAACCACTGCCTTTGAAGTCGTAGGTACGCAAATCAAAGCCTTTGGTAAAATTTTTAGAGGAGAAGTTTCAGCTACCAAATCACTGAGTGGACCCATTGGCATTGCCAAAGTTTTTGGTGGAACATGGGATTGGATTCGTTTCTGGACGATTACGGGTATGCTTTCTATGGTGTTGGCATTTATGAATCTCTTGCCCATTCCAGCCTTGGACGGTGGTCATGTGGTATTCTTGACCTATGAAATCATCTCTGGTCGTGCGCCTTCGGACAGGTTTTTAGAAAATGCCCAAAAGGTAGGCATGGTCATTTTGCTTGGATTGATGGTTTTTGCATTTGGCAATGATATTTACAAAATAGTTGAACAGTATTTATAAATTGTTCTTTTCTAAAATTTCTAACCAAAGACAATTCATTTTGTCTTTGGTTTTTTTGTTTGAAATATCCTTCCAACTAACTTATTTTTTCTACTAAAGTATAAACTGTTGTCCCCAAATTATCCACCTCATTCAAACCTGCTTGTAAAGGCAGTAATTTTGCCCTTTGGATAGCTAACTGAATGTGAGGTAAGAATTTTTCAGGCTGAATTTTCTCTTTCTTATACCCATCGAGAAGGGTAGATAGTTCTTTCTCTAAAAATCGTTTCTTGCTTTTTGCTCTTTCTTTTTTGTTTTGAAAAATTTTTAAATTTTCTTCTTCTGAGTAAGTCGTTAAGTCTTTGATATGCAACAATAACCAAAGTTCAAAACATGGATTACTCAGTGCAATGTTGTAATTTTTTTTAGCACACTGCTCAATAATTTCTATGAGTTGTATCTTACTCAGATTTTGTTTATCTCGGTCTATCACAAGCCATAACTCCTCATTATCAACACCATAATAGTCTTGATACTCTTCCAATAATTGCATGATGTATGTAGGAAAACTTTTTGTGTCTTTTTTATCTTGCCTTTCTAAGACTTCTATTTGTATATTTTCATTTTTCACATAAATCCGATACTGAGGCTTATCAAATGCCTTAAAATATGCTTCTTCTGTTTTGCCTTCGCAAGCAATGATAAATACACGATTAGGCACTCGTGTTGCAGGTTTATTTTTTCGTTGCCCAAAAGTTTTTGGTTCTCTCAATCGTAGCATAACTTATTTATTTTCAGCTTTTAACCAGCCTAAGTCCTCTATATTTGCAATAAATGGAATAGCACCAAACCTACCCAGCAAATAATCTTTCCTGATTTGTTTGTCTGCTCTTGGTTTAAACTCATCTAAGGAATAAAGATTGGATTCGCCAGTATCATTTTTTTCCATAAACCAAACTTCATCTTTGCGTATAAAATTGAGGTCGAGAAGGCTTGCTTCGTGCGTAGTTACTACTAATTGACTTGGAATACCCACTGTATTTTTTAGAAATAAATCGACAATATTTTTGGTAAGAATTGGGTGCAAACTTCTATCTATTTCGTCTATCACAAAAACACTTTCTGTATTGGCAAGCATAAGCAAAGCAGGAATGAAGTCAAAAATGCGTTTTGTCCCATCAGATTCTTCTCTATTTATCTCAAAAAGCTCATAATCATCACTTTCTTTTACGCGATGTTTAGTCATTAATTTCTTGATTTTGAACTCATTATTTTCATCTTTGTGCGTGATGTAAGGCTCTCCGTTGATTTCAAAAATAGTATGCCCTCTATTTTCATTGTTTTGAAGTGTTTTTAAGATTTCATCTTTTAATTCAGGAGGTAAGTAGGATAAGGTTTTTTCAAAATCCAATAATTTACTTTCCAAGCCATTAATTCCTGTGCTAAAAATATCCAAAAATTTGCAAAAGGTCTGTGTCATTTCATCACTATCACCAATGTAGTCTATCCCACCAAATTTTGAGTGAGGGAAAATAATCATGAGTACATCATCAAACCACTTATAAACATCTAAAATAGGTTTTGCTTGTGGAATATTTTTCGTGTTTTTTTCGTTTATCTCTGTCAAAAACAGTTGATTATCAGCTAAATTTTCGCCTATTAGCTCTAAACGAAGTTTATTATTTTGTTCTTTTTTAGTTTTAAATTTGAGATGAATGTTTAGTTTTATATTGCCTTTTCCATCTGAAAATCT
>JAAFJS010000065.1 GCA_013298985.1 Cytophagales bacterium | reverse complement strand
ATCAATTTCCTCTTTTATGATGCACAAAATTAATAGTTTATTTATTTTATTGCTTGTTTTGTTTGCTTTAAGTTGTAAACAAAGCCAAGTAGTTACGCCTACTGACCCTAATGTAGAGATAGCGGTAGAAGATTTTGAGTCAGCAAGCAAAACCTCTTACGGCGTAGGTGATGTAAATGGCGGCGTAGGTTCTTGGACGCTTGACGAGGCACTGATTGGCACGACAGAAAATGACAAGAAAAAAGGTGGTCGCGCAGTAAGAATCAGAGATACTGGCTCGCTGACTGCTAATTTTAGCCTCAATGTGCAGAAAATCAGCATCGAACACGCCATTTATGGGAGTGATGTCGCCGCGACTTGGGAATTGTGGCTTTCTACTGACAATGGACGGAATTGGCGCAAACAAGGGCAGACCATCACCAGCAATAGCAGCTTGCAAGTTACTACTTTTAACATTAGCCCCGCCGCAGTCGTACAGATAGAGATTCGCAAACTTTCGGGCAATCGGCTAAACATTGATAATATTGCTTTTGAAAAAATAAAAAATACAGACAGAAATCTCAGTGCGGGCAGAGATGACCACCTCCTACTTGGCAATCCCTCTAATGCGACCACAAGCCTGACCAATTTTGATAATTACTTGATGTCCAAAGCCCAATATGTGCTTTCCTATAATCGTAGCCGCAGTACAGCTAACTGGGTGAGCTGGCACTTAAACAAAGATTGGAAAGGGGGGGCAGCGCGCCAAGACGATTTTCGGGCTGACCCTGCGCTTCCTATGGGTTGGTATGCGGTTTCTCCGAATGATTATACCAATACGGGTTTTGACAGGGGACACATCTGCCCTTCGGACGATAGGGACGCAAGTGTAGAAGATAATTCAGCTACTTTCCTGATGACCAATATGTTACCGCAAGCACCACAAAATAACAGGCAAACTTGGCGGCTACTCGAAGAATATGGGCGCACCTTAGTAACGCAGGGAAATGAACTTTACATCATAGCAGGAGGCTATGGACGCGGCGGCTCAGGAAGTCGCGGCGGTATTACGGAAACCATCGAAGACGGGAAAATAGTAGTTCCGAGTAGGGTTTGGAAAGTGATTTTGGTGATTCCCAATGGTGGAGATGACCTGAATCGAATTACAGCTACTACACGCGTAATAGCCGTAGATATGCCCAATACGGAGGCTTCAGCAGACAAAAAATGGTATGAATACCGCGTAAGTGCAAGAGATATTGAGGCAAAAACTGGGCTTAATTTTTTTGGCAAACTGCCAGCCTCGATACAAAACGCAATAGAATCCAGAACAGATAATGTAAAGATTGACTAATAGTCAGACAAAATAAATAGATGTTTAGTGTAAGATTTTTGTAAAAAAATAAAGTCCTTCGTATCGTAAGTAAGGCGCAAAAAATAAGAGGAAAGATAATTGCTATTGTTTTAAGTGGTAAAACAGCCTCTGAAAATTATGGCAAATAAAGCAAAAGAATTTTACAATTCTTCTGAAAAGTCCTTGCACCCACCACTATATAAAAGTTATCCTGAGAAGATGCAGTGTCACTTTTTAGCCAAAGAACGTCTGCGTTTGGGTCTTGGTAGTGTTGCCTATCTTTGCAGGACATTTTCTTGTAGCCCCAAACGTATTTACAAAGGCTTGCATGAATTGGAACTCATGCGTAGTATGCCCACCCCCTGTCAAGTGGATTATAAACGACAACGTAAAGTACTTTAACAGGATTAAAAGTATTTGTCAGGATAAACAGAAAGGAATACAAAACAGGATTAGCATCAAGTCCATATTTATTAGATGAAAAACACTTTAGTCCTGCACTAAAATTACCTCAATTCTCTTATTCATTTACACCATAATCCATTCCGTTTATTTTCTAAGTCTTACTAACTGATTCAACCAAAACCTTTATTCCTTTATTTTCACCCCTTTTGGCGTTTGATAGGGAGATAAAATAAAAATACTTTTACAAGAAATTTATTGATTCTAAAAAAATTGATAAAATTTTATTAAACTTGCTGAGATTATTCTCAATCAAAACCTTATGGAACAAGTATTTTTCAAAAACATTCAACATACCATCATTAGCGAACTGCAAGAGGCATCACAAAACATACAGATTGCGGTTTGTTGGTTCACCAATCAGGCAATTTTTGATGTATTGGCACAAAAAGCATCACAAAATGTGTCGATAAGCCTCATTTTATTGGACGATTATGCCAACAAACGCGAAGAAGGTTTGCGCTTTAATGACCTGATTGGCTTAGGCGTAAAATTGTACTTTTCTGATAAGCCTGCACCCATACACCATAAGTTTTGTATCATTGACAATGCCACTTTGCTCACAGGTTCGTATGATTGGACTTATTTTTCGGAAAGCAAAGCAGTTGAAAACTTGATGCTTATCAAAGAAAATCAACCTATTATAGATGCTTTTGCCAGCGAGTTTATGATGCTTACCTCTGTACTTTCGCCTGTTGCTTCGGTTGCTACCTACTCGATGGCTGAAGGTTTGATAAATGATATTTTTGGATTAAAACAATATTTGTCAGAAGATGTCTATTTGCAGGCTCTCCAAGCTGACGAAAACGGCGAAGACTTAAAAGCCTTGAATCTGATGCACCATTCTGCCCAAATTGACGAGTACAAAGCCGAAGTTCAGCAAGAATTTATCAAGGAAAAAACAACGGTGAGCAGTGAAGCCACTTCCCAAGAAACGCAGACAGAAGAGCCACAAGAAGAAGTAGTGGTTTATACAAGTAGAGGATTAGGAGGGTTTTCGCCTACGCCCGCCCCTGAAGAGGAAATCGCCGAAATTACTCCCAATGAATCCGTAGAAATACCAGAAGTTATCCAAGAAAATCAGACAGAAATCGTTGATAATCAAGCCATAGAAAATCAAGTAATGGAAGAAAATCCAATAGAAATTAACACCCAAGTGGTTGAATTTCATGAAAATACGACTCCTGAAAACCAATCCATAGAAGTCAATGTAACCATCAATCAAGCAACGGATAATCCACCTATTGAGGAGGCAATTCCTACTCCTGAACCTGTTTTTAATGCAGAAGCAGAAAGTTTGATTCAGCAGGGCGAGCTTGCCTACCAGCAAAATAGGTATGATGATGCCGTACAGTTTTTTAGTCAAGCCATTGCTATTCAAGGGAATAGCGCAAAAGCTTTCCTGAATATTGCTATCGTGAAGTGGCGACAAGGAAGGTTTGGCGAGCAAGCTGAGTATGCCGCCCAGAGTATCCAGCACGACCCCACTAACAATAAGGCTTTCAATACCTTAGCACTTGCCCAAGACAAGATGGGCAATACCTTAGAGGCAATCAATAACTACACGAAAGCATTGGAACTTAGCCCTGATAACTATTCTTATCTTTGGAATCGCGCCGTCGCACTCAAAATGATGGGCAGAAGGCAGGAAGCGGTGCTGGATTTTACCAAAGTCGTCAAGCTATGCAATCAAGTAGTAATGTCCCAGCCGAACAATCAAAATGCCAAACAAACGCTTAACGCGGCTATGAAGGAAATGGGGAGCTAAAAAATAAAATTGGGCAACATTTTATTGGCTAACTCAATCTAATACCCATTACCAAAATATCGTCGCGTTGCTGCATATTTGCTTGGTAGATGGTGAGAAAATTTTCGAGGGCTATTTTTTGGGCGGTAAGCGGTTTATCGATGTGCGTTTCAATAAATTTGAGAAAATTCTGCGTGCCTATTTTTTCAGCATGGTCATTGTTTTGGTCTGCGTAGCCGTCAGTGCTTATAAAAAGCGTATCGCCTTTTTGCAAAACAAATTGCTCCTCTGCAAAAGATTTTTTTTCAGAGAGTTTCCCACCAATCGTTTTTCGTGTGCCTTTGATAACGTGCATGGTGTTCTCTGATTTTTTAAAATAAAAAAGCGGTCGTCTTGCGCCTGCAAAAATCACATTAAAAGTTCCATTTTCCTGTTTTTCTATGCTGACAAAGGCAATATCCAGCCCACTTTCATTGTTACTTCCTTCGTTTTGCTTCAAGAGATTTCGTATCTCCAAATCCAAATTTTCTAAGACCATCGCTGGCGAAACAATCACGCGTAGGCGCGTGAGCCTGTCCAAAAGCGTTGCGCTGACCATGCTCATTAGCGCGCCAGCTACACTATGCCCCGTACAATCTGCCACCGCAAGCAGGGTTTTTCCTTCGACCTCACTTGCCCAGTAAAAATCGCCAGAAACCATGTCCTTGGGTTTGTAAATCAGGAAAAAGTCAGGAAAAAGTTGTTGAAGTTTTTGTGGAGAAGGCAGAATAGCGTTCTGAATAAGCTGTGCCGCTTGTATGCTCGATTTGATTTGCTGGTTACTCTCAAAAAGAGCCTCATTTTTTTCCTCAATTTCTGCTTGTTTTTGCTCCAAAAGCATATTGTCTTTGTGCTTACGCAAGTTGTTGCGCCAAAGCAAAAAAGCAATGAAAAGCATAAAAAGTAGGCAACCCATCAGTACGTAGAAGATAAATTTTTGGAACTGACGTTCTTTATTAAGCAAGTTTGTCTTTATTTGTGCTTTTTCTGCTTCATAATCGCTTTCTAAGGTTTTCAGACTTTTGCTTTTCTGCTCGCTAAATAGGCTATCTTTGAGGTTAATAAACTTTTCATAGTATTCCAACGTCTTTTCGTTGTCTTTTCTTATTTTATAGATTTGCATGAGGCTTTCATAGCTTTCCATCACTCGGTTGCGTGCGTTTACTTTTCGCCCAAAATCCAGCCCTTTTTGGGTGTAATAGAGCGCAGAATCGTACTGCTGGGTCATGCGCTTGATGTCGCCGATGTTGTCAAAAGTGGCGGCGAGCATAGTGTAATCCTTGATGTATTTTTCGTTTATCTCTAAAGATTTCTGGTAAAATTCAGAGGCTTTTTCATAATCTCCCATGCGTGAGTAGGTAAAACCCATATTGTTATAGACATACGTAAGCCCTTCTAAATCACTGATTTTCAGACTTATAATCAATGCTTGCTGGTAGTAGGCTATGCTATTGTTGTAATCTTTTTTCACAGCGTAGGAACGTGCAGTATTGAAAAAAGACTCTGCCAGTGCTTTTTTGTTGCCAATTCTTTTGGCAATTTCTTTGGCTTGGAGGGCGTATTTCATGGTATTTTCGGCATCAACTTCGCGGGTATAGACGGTTGCTATTTTATTGAGGGTTTCTGCCATGCCCAGTGAATCTTTTATTTTTTCATAGCCTCTAAGTGCCTCAAAATGAAGCTCTAATGCTTTTCTATAATCTCCTTGAATATAATAAACCCTGCCCATTGCGTTCTTGCTTGCGGCAATTCCCTGCGGATAATCGTCTTTTTCTGCCAGCAACAGTGCCTGTTTGCTGTATCTGTCTGCTTTCTCGATGTCATAGACAGAAAGCCAATAGGTCAGTTGGTTTAAGATATGAATTTTATTGGTCGTGTTTTTGGCTTGGGGAATAAGTTTTTCTAAGCTATCTATCTGATAGACTTGCGCTTGGGTAGCAAAGCCAACTATGAGTAGCCACAATAATAAGCTACTTTTTTTCATATCATTACGAATTAAATAATGGTAAGATTTGTCGAAATTTATGGGGGTGATTACTTAATGTGTAAAAATAGAATTTAATTTTCTATTCCTATCTTACCTAACTGATTTTTTAATAAAAATATTTTAATTGGACAGAGAGAAATCAATTGGTTTTCATAAAATACTCGTTCTTTGAGTTCCTACCAGTTCCACTGCGGCATTAAAACGGTAGGTTAAATATAACTCACCGTTTTAACGGTGGGAACTCACTAAAAGAGAGAACGTTTATTTCTTGAATGTCAATATATTCCTCTCCAAAAATTCTTATTAGGGAGGTTTTGATAAAAACTTTCTTGTATCAAGACAATGAAGTTTTTATTCAAAACAAAAAATCAATTCCCTTACATAATCTATTATTTTTTGACATTCCTTTTAATTTTTTTAATTTTGTCAAAACGAAACAATATAAAAAACACTCAATAACATAAATGGCTGACATTCAATATCTTCAAAAAGTTTGTACGCAGGTTCGCAGGGACATTGTACGCATGGTGCATGGCGCAAAATCGGGACACCCAGGCGGTTCGTTGGGCTGTACGGAATATTTCGTTGCCCTTTATGGTGCAGTGATGAAATATGATACCAAGTTTGACATGAACGGGATTGGGGAGGATTTGTGCTTCCTTTCTAATGGACACATTTCGCCTGTTTGGTATAGTACGCTGGCTCGTTTTGGCTTTTTTCCTATTCAAGAGATGGCAACTTTTCGCAAGTTAGATTCTCGCTTGCAAGGACACCCCGCCACTGCCGAGCATTTGGACGGGATTCGCATTGCTTCTGGCTCGCTTGGGCAGGGAATGTCGGTTGCGATAGGCGCGGCGCAGGCAAAAAAGCTAAATGGTGATGACCGCTTCGTGTATGTACTGATGGGTGATGGCGAGCAACAGGAAGGGCAGGTTTGGGAGGCGGCAATGTACGCACCGCACCGCAAAGTGGATAACTTGATTGCAACGATTGATGTGAATGGTCAGCAGATTGATGGCTCGACAGACACTATTTTGTCATTGGGAGATTTGGGCGCAAAGTACCGCGCATTTGGCTGGGAGGTCATAGAGAGTGATGGTGGAGATTTGGCGGGCTTGATTGCCGCTTTCGAAAAAGCACAATCCTTAGCAAAAAAGGGTAAACCAGTGATGAACTTGATGAAAACCAACATGGGGCAGGGCGTAGATTATATGATGGGGTCGCACCACTGGCATGGCATCGCCCCTAACGACAAAGAATTAGAACAAGCACTGGCACAACTTCCTGAAACATTAGGCGATTATTGATATTTGACATTATTTTTTTAGAGGAGGTACTTTTTTTGAGTACCTTCTTCGTTTTACTAAAAATATTTGAAAACTATCATAAACTATATCAAAAGTATTCTCCGTTTTATTGTTAATCAAGGGATTAATACAGAAACATCTATTAGGGAAGCGGCTCGAATCAGGCTGTCGAATGGCTTGGCTGTGTTTTTGGTCTTGAATATCTTTTTTGGACTGTGGCTTGGTAAAAACTGGGACACACCTTCGCTATTGGTGATGTGGACAAGTGCATTTTTGCATTTGTTTAGTCTTTTGTTGAATCGAATAGGTAAGCATCAGTTCGCCAAAATCTTGGTGGTGGTGGTGGCAAATGCAATTACTATTTTCTTTAGCTTTCGTGAGAAACGCGTAGATATTTATCTTTTTTTGATACCAATTTCATTTTTGAGTTTTATTTTATTTGCTCGTCGCGACCTAAACTACATCTTGATTTCTCTTGGTTTTTCCACTTTTTTATTAGTTTTTAAGCTATTTGGCAACGTTGATTTTTTCTCTGAATCACCTCCGATTGGCGGAGATTTGGTGCTGATGCAAAAAATAGTACATATAGAACTTTTTTTTACTTGCTTGGTCTTCGTGTATTATATGTTTCGCGAAGGTAAAAAAACGTCTTCTTTGCTTGCCCAAGAGATTTTGTACCAACAAAAGTCTGAAGAAGAATTGACCCAATATTATCAGGCAAACTTGCATCTGAGCCAAAGTGAGGCAATTAGAACAGGCAATCTGGACAACGCCCTGTACGAAATTGCCAAAACAGCCTCCACAGTGCTGAAGGTAACACGCGTAAATATTTGGAAATATGATGGTGAAAACAAGGAAATTACCTGCCTTGCTGATTACCACAGTTTACCCTCAGAGAATATCAAAGGCTTAAAAATGAAAGCAGTAGAGTATCCAATTTACTTTAAGCATCTTACTAACGAAGATGTATTAGCAATGCATGATGCGCGCAATGATGAGCAAAGTAGAGAATTTGCCAATAGTTACTTTATTCCTTATGATATTTATTCTATGATGGATATTCCTATCAAAATAGAAGGAAAAATGGAGGCAATCATTTGTTTCGAACAAACCAATCATCAAAGGTCATGGACAATTAACGAAAAAGAATTTGGACTCAATATCGCAAGTACCATAGCACTTGCGATGGAAACGGCAAAACGCAAGGAAAGTAACGAACAGCTACAATCGTCTTCTATCCTTTTTGAAAGCATTGCGCGCGCCTCTGAGCAGTTAGTAAAAAGTAATGACTTCAAAGAAGCATTCAATACAGCCCTGACACTCGTGGGCAAGGCGGCAGGCGTAGATAGATGTTATATTTTTGAGAATAGTATCAGTGAGAAAGGAAAGCCTGTCTGTAGCCAAATAGTAGAGTGGGTCAAAGACCAAATATCATCACAGATAGATAATCCGTATTCACAAGATGTTGATTACGAAAAACTTGGACTCCTTGATGTTTACCATAGCATGGAGGCAAATCAAATTTTTGAGAGATATACAAAGGAAATAGTAGATAATAAGATTTTCAAGACCTTCTTAGAGATACAAGAGATTTTGTCTATTTTGCTTGTGCCTATTTTTATAGAAAATCATTTTTGGGGGTATGTGGGCTTTGATGACTGCACCCAAAACAGGTTTTGGACAAGCCGAGAAAAGGAAATCCTGAGAAACTTGGCAAATATACTGGGCGGAGTATTACTCAAACAGCAACAAAAAGAGGAAATTATACAGGCTAACAAAGCCAAGAATATAATTTTGAGCTTGGTCGCACATGACCTACGGAATCCCATTGGTGGCACTATTTCCGCCTGCAATGTGCTAAACCTCATCATAGACGAATTAGATGACAAAGAAAAAAAGGACGAACTCAAAATGTATATCAACCTCATCGAGCAAGGGCAGCAGCACGCTTTTGACATCATCAATGACCTCTTAGAAACCGCAGCATTGGAAAACTCCCCTGAAAAACTCATCTTTGAAAAGATAGAGTTGAATACGTTAATTCATCCAATAGTTAATTTTTTAGACAAATTAGCGCAACAGAAAGAGATTAAAATAGTGAATAATTTTTACAAACAAGACCTTTACGCCATGGTAAACAGTACAAAGTTTACACGAGCCGTAGAAAACTTATTAACCAATGCCATCAAATATACCCAAAAAGGCGGCGAAGTACGCGTCTTACTGAATGAAGGCAAAGCGCATCACCTCATCACCATCAGCGACACAGGGATTGGAATTCCTGCCCATCTGAAAAAAAATATCTTTGACAAGTTTACTGCCGCCAAACGCTTAGGTACTGACAATGAGCCTACTACGGGCTTGGGGCTTTTTATCACCAAGCAAATCATAGAAGCGCACCAAGGCGAAATCTGGGTAGAAAGTACCGAAGGCAAAGGAAGCACCTTTTATATAAAAATTCCTGCCGTTGCTGCGTAAGTGATTGTTTTTATCTCATCATGCAACAAAATAGGAAGAAATATTGTTAAGCCAAAGAACACCTTATTTAAAATCATTCTAAATCTGTAAAAAAAATTCTTGAAATTTTTAGGTAAGATAAAATTATCAATAAGCAATCAAATGACCATCAACAATATACAAGACGAAATCATAGAAGAATTTTCCATTTTTGACAACCGCAATGACAGCTATCAGTACATCATCGAGCTGGGGAAAAACTTACTGCCCTATCCTGAGCAGTTTCGTAGCGAAGAAAAACTTATCAAAGGCTGTCAGTCCAAGGTTTGGGTACACCCTTACGTGGCAAATGGGAAAATATTGTTTTATGGGGATAGTGATTCTACGCTGGTCAAAGGATTGGTGAGCTTGGTAGTGCGCGTACTTTCTGACCAAAAGGCAGGCGATATTGTCAAGTCCGACTTGTATTTTGTAGATAAAATTGGCTTGCAACAGATGCTCTCCATGAACCGTTCCAATGGATTTGCCTCGTTGGTCAAGCAAGTAAAAATGTACGCACTGGCGTACCAAACACAAGAAATTTAATTACTAATGACAAATTATCAATGACTTATCTGTTTAGATTTAATATTTTGAAATTTTTTAAAATCATATAACTGTAAAGTCATACAATCATCAGCATCAATGGAAGAAAATTTACGCGATAAAGTAGTGGAGGCACTCAAAACGATTTACGACCCCGAAATTCCCGTAGATGTGTGGGAACTGGGCTTGATATACGAGCTAACCGTTTATCCTGTGAACAATGTTTTTATTCGTATGACGCTGACTTCGCCCGCCTGCCCCTCCGCAGAGGTAATTCCCAGCGAGGTCGAAACCAAGGCGAAGGAGGTGGAAGGGGTCAATGAGGTTACCGTAGAACTGACCTTTGACCCGCCTTATACGATGGAAATGATGTCAGAAGTTGCCAAATTGGAACTTGGATTCCTATAAAAAGGTTTAAAGTTTGAGGTTTAAAGTTTGAGGTTTTAAAGTTTAAGTAGCAGAACAAAACGTAGCATTCATAATTCATCATTTACAATTCATAATTTAAAAAAATGTACCCAGAATATTTGACAACACCGATGAAGCAAGATTTGACTTCCGTAGGTTTCGAGGATTTGACTACACCAGAGCAAGTAAAAAATGCACTCCAAAAATCAGGCATCACGCTGTTGGTAGTCAATTCGGTATGTGGCTGTGCGGCTGGTGCGGCACGCCCAGGAGTGAAAATGGCACTAAAAAATGCAGAAGTAAAGCCCGACCACTTAGTTACAGTTTTTGCGGGTGTAGATGCGGAGGCTGTGCAGGCAGCAAGAGAACTTTTATTGCCTTATCCGCCTTCTTCTCCTTCTATTGCTATCTTCAAAGATGGTGATTTGGTACATTTCGTAGAACGCCATCATATCGAGGGGCGTTCTGCTCAGATGATTGCCGAACACTTAGAAGAGGCTTTTGAGGAGTATTGCGTTGTAGCAAATTAGTGAAATATTAAAACAAATCCCTGTCAAATGTCTAACATCTGACAGGGGTTTTGTTTTTTAAGAAACCTATCTAAACTTTAATATTCCCACATTTCTGTATCCAGCCCTACCATATTGTGTACGAGCTGCATAGAAGCTACCACTGCGGACTTGTCCGAGCCGTAAATATCCTCAATATAGCCATCTTGGGCATTGGAAAACTTGACGAGGCGGCTTGAAAACAAACGCATCTCAAAGGCATCTGCCAGATTAACGTTTTGGTGTGGATTGCTATCATTATACCATATTGCTTGGTCATTCTGTTGAAAAACATTGTTAATCAGTTCTTTGTAGCTAAAAGTTGCCAAAGGTTCATCTATGCCTTTGGGGTTGATTTCGGCGGGAATCATAATGGTAATCGCCTGAATATCACGATAAGTACGTGAACGCTGTTTGTCAAAAATCAAATCTTCGCGCAATTCCAAATAGTACAGTTGCTTGGCAAAATACTCATTGTTTACGCTGGCAGGCGCAGGCTCTACCTCCGTCGAATCCTCTTCCCAAGTTCCCCAAATACCTGTTTCAAAATCAGGGTCTTCGCTTGGCTCTGCCTCCGCGATGGTCAGCTTCGAAATAAAATCCTCATAACTCATGCGTGTAGAGAGAGAATCATTCATAAAAGGGCGCAAAATCCCCGCTTTGACCGCTTCTATGATGGTTTTGGTGATTTCTTGGTTTTTGGCATAAAGTGGTTTGTTTTGTTTTTCCCTGCCGTCAATCCTGCTCCACAGCGTTTGGCGATAAAGCTGGCTATTTTCATGAATAGGTCGCACAGCGTTGATGTTGTAGCCAAACTCGTCGCGTTCGGCTTGGGCAAAACATAGATTGGACAGGCAAAGTATCAAAATGATACCCGCCAAAGGTTTCAATGAAGTTTCCATAATTTTTTTTGATTTATTGAATGTGGTTATTTCTCTGAGTCTGTGTATGTCAAAAAGAATGAGCTATTTACAATACTTTATGATAAAAAAATAGGAAGGTAAACAGAAAAAATAGGATTTTTTGTAGCTTTGTGTATATGTTAGAAAACCTGCTCTCCTTTTTTTCCTTTTCGGAAGTCAATGTGCGCTATGTGGTGCTGGGTTCGGTCTTGCTTTCAGCGAGTTCGGCGATTGTGGGGACGTTTACTTTTCTGAAAAAGAAATCCTTAGTAGGTGATGCGGTAGCTCATTCAGTGCTTCCTGGCGTTTGTATTGCTTTTCTCATCATGGGCGATAAGCACCCTATTGCGCTCATTATAGGAGCTTTTATTTCTGGCTGGCTCTCCATGATTTGCATTGACTATATCACCAAAAACAGCAAACTCAAAGAGGATACTTCGGTGGGCTTGGTACTTTCTGTCTTTTTTGGGGTGGGCATTTTGTTGCTTACTTCTATCCAACACTCTGGTAATGAGGAACAAGCAGGACTGGACAGTTTTCTTTTTGGCAAGGCGGCGGCACTGGTTGGCAATGATTTGATGGTTTTTGCGATAGTGGCAGTGGTACTTATTGCGGCTGTTTTTTTGTTTTTCAAAGAATTTGCCTTGATTTCTTTTGATGAAAGTTTTGCGACGGTGGTGGGCTTGCCCATCAAGCGGTTAGAATTTATTTTGACTACTTTAACCGTTTTGGCAGTAGTCATTGGTATTCAGGCAGTTGGTGTGGTGCTGATGTCAGCAATGCTCATCACTCCCCCTGCGGCAGCGCGCTACTGGACGGACAAACTTTCCACGATGATAGTGCTTGGCGCATTGATGGGGGCATTTGCAGGGTTTGCGGGCGCGTTCATCTCTTATATGGCTCCTGCCATGCCTACGGGACCATGGATTGTATTGGTAACTTCCTTGATTGCCTTATTTTCTTTTTTGTTTGCGCCTCACAAAGGATTGATTTCTAAACAATTACAACAAATCAATTACCGCAGAAAATTTACAGATGAAAATATTTTGAAACTCATTTACCAATTAGGGGAAAAAGACAAGGCTTTTTTCTCTTTTCGAACCACAGCCCTCATTAGTAATCATAGACTTTTTGCACAAAAGGAATTGAAAAAATCGCTGAAAAGACTAAAAAATGATGGCTACTTAAAAAATGAAAAATCAGCTTGGCAGTTTACTACCGAAGGCTACGAAAGAGGGCAGAGAATCGTGCGCCTGCACCGACTTTGGGAACTGTACTTGACTGAATCTCTGCACATTGCACCCGACCACGTACATGATGACGCAGAAACTATGGAACACATCATCACCCCCGAAATAGAAAAAGCACTGGAAAGCCGCCTCCAAAAACCCAAGTACGACCCGCATAATGCCGAGATTCCATATCAATAGCAAAAGAGAGATGATGTGTAGGTAATATTTATTTTTCCAAACTCAGTCGTGATTCACCATTTGGCGATAAATTTTCAATACTCCTTTCTCCTCTCTTTTCCAAATATTGATGCTTTTGCCAATACCTTTTCCACCATTAATACCATCAGACCAATTAACTGAATAATAGCCATGTTCTATTACAAAATCACCTAAATCAATGATTTTACTGGCTTTGATTTGGAGTGAATCCACGCTTACTTTGGGAGATTCGTGCGCTATCAGATACAGTTTAATTTTGTCCATTCCGAGTATCAGAGGCTGATAATAGTGCATAAAAATAGCATCTTCTGTAAAAATAGCAGCGTGTGTGCCTCCATCTCTGCCCAATACGTGCTGATGAATAAAGCTATTCTGACGCGCCAGCTCCTCGACCAAAGCAGGATTCGGGGAAGTAGGTGTAGGGTATTGGGTATGCTCTGCGCGTGGGTTTTCTGCGTAAGGTGCTTGATGGCGTTCTATGTATTGGGTGCTTCCCCAAGCCTCCGTATTAATTTGAAGTTTGCCCTGTTTATTCCTTTCCCAAACTATCATGTATTTGCCCTTGATATTGGCTTTTGATTTTTGCCGTAACTGATAAGTCCCAATTTCGAGAATCATGTCTTTGAGCATTTTTACCTCATAGATTTCTTTTTGCAAACCCTCAATTTGTGCCTCAGAAAATAGTGTAGCAAAGTATTTTTTGATGGCAGGTTGGTGATACAAAGCACTATGAAATTCGGGCATAACGACCGAATTTTTGGTGTAATAATTCATCACTACTTTCAGGTTTTTTTGAATCAAAGCCGCTGAATAGCTTTGATTGACCTTTTGTAGTTCTATTTTTATTTTTTCAAGGTCAGCATTAGTTTCCAAGTGGTCGTGAAGCCCTATTTCTCTATACAATTTTAGGGAACAATTTTTCTCTCGTTTCCAAATTCTGATGCCCTTGCCCGCGCCCACACCTGCATTGTCTGCGGTATGCCACTTTACATAAAACCTCGAATATTCAATCACAAAAGAATTACAGTCTTCAAAATCTTCATGATAGATATTGATGGAATCAATCTTTACTGGATAGCTGTTATAGGCAATCAAATGCGCCCTGATAGAGTTGATTCCCACTTTTGAGGAGTCAGCAAAGGGCATAAAAATAGCGTCATCAGTATAAAAATCAGCCCTCAAATTTCCATCTCTTGCCTGTATAGATTTTTCCATGAGTGCATTCAAAGCGTTTAACTCAAATGCCAACGGGTTGCTTTTTGAAGTTTGTGAGCTTGGCTTTGGGCTGAATGATTCTTTGGCAATTTTCACCCAATGTGTGGCGGGATTTTCTACTTGATGAAAATAACCATAAGATACTGCTTTTTTCTTTAAAACTCCTGCCTGATTGGTTTTCCAAATATTCAGGTACTTTCCGTTAAGCGTAAAATCCTGATTATTAGCTCTATAAGCCAGTGTAAATGTGCCAACTTCGGCAAAATTGTCATTGAAGGTGATTATCTCGATTATTTTTTTATCAAACTTTTCTATTTCCCACCGCGTAAAAATTTCCTGATAATAGGCTTTGATGACTTCTGTTCCGCGCATTGTGGGCTGAAATTCGGGCATCAAAACTGCCTCTTTGTCGAAATGACTGAGGATATTGTCCATGTTTTTTTGTTTGAAATCATTGGCTAATTGCGCGTTTATTTTTTCTAATTTATTTTTAACTAACTGATTTTCAACAGTCTGCCCAGTAGCTAATGAAAGATTAAGCCATAAGAATAGATTGAACAACATTAATATTTTATTTTTCATACAGATTGTTTTTTTAGTATTGAATTAAAATTTCGACTCAAAGTACATTTGATTTTTACTCAAAAAATAATCAGATTGATGAAAGGAATAGAATGATTGATTAGTGGTAAGAAAAGGGCTGAGAATAGAGAAAACGTCTTGATGTCAATTTTTTTCGGCGTTTCGTCAATAAGTTAAGCATTTTAAGCAATTTGTAAAGCAAATCACCTTAATTAGAGCCTTTTAAATCACATTTTTAAATGAAAATGAATCAAAAATTAGAAGGAGAAACAGCATTTTTACATCATTGGTTTTTCCGCTACAAGCTGTATCATCTTCCTTTTTGGTTTGTGTACCATACTTTGTGGTGGGTCATTACGATAGGGAGCATTACTGAGGTCGTAAACAATATTTTCAATTCTGCCTATGCCGTCAAATTCTTGTTCTATGTTGTTTTTCAGGCACTTGGCGTATATTTTAATTTGTATTTTCTCCTACCTCGCTTGCTTCACAGGCGTATGTATGTGCGCTATATTTTGTTTTTGACCATCACCATTATTGGAACAGCCTCATGTATCGTTAGTGGCTATTACCTCAGCGCGTATTGGTCAGGGATTCCATTTCAGCAGCTTTTTTACCACGACCCAAGCGATTTTATGTTCTTTTTTTCCATCAATGCACTTCCCTCCACAGCAGCGAGCATGACGTTGGCGATGAGTGTGAAACTGACCAAAAACTGGATTGAATCGGAAAGGAAACAGCAATTATTGGAAAAAGAAAAGTTAGAAACGGAACTCAAATACCTCAAATCGCAATTTAATCCACATTTTTTGTTCAATACGATTAATTCTATTTTTGTACTGATTCACAAAAATCCTGACCTTGCCTCTGAGTCGCTTGCTAACTTTTCTGACTTGCTTCGCTATCAGCTTTATGAGTGTAACGAAGATGAAATTGACTTGGACAAAGAAATTCGTTTTATTGACGATTTTATGCAGTTAGAAAAACTTAGAATTGATGAGCAACAGACTGATTTGCAGTTTGAAACAACAAAAAATACTACCCAAAAACTATTGATAGCCCCTTTTTTATTGATACCTTTTATAGAAAATGCTTTCAAGCACGTATCCAAAGGCAAGGGGCAGAAGAACCATATTCACTTGTATTTGGAAGTTGTTGAAAATCAGCTTTGTATTCAAATAGCAAACAGCATCACGTTGGGGAGTAGATTGGCAAAAGACGTTTCGGGGAACAGCGGCATTGGGTTAAAAAATGTGAGGCGAAGGCTGGATTTGCTTTACTCCAATCGCTATGAATTAAAAATAGAAGAAACTGAAAATACGTACCAAGTGCGGTTAGATTTGCAATTAAATGAAAACAAAAGTAGCGTATGAAACTAAAATGTGTCATTGTAGATGATGAGCCACTTGCCAGAGAAGGGCTGACCAAGTACGTAGAAGTGATTGATTTTCTGGAACTCAGAGGCACCGCAGAGAATCCTTTGGGGCTTAACAAACTACTTGATAATGAGGCTATTGATTTGATTTTTTTAGATATTCAGATGCCTCTGATGAGTGGGCTGGACTTCCTGAAAATCAAGACTGATTTGCCTATGGTGATTATTACTACCGCTTTCCCAAGCTATGCCTTGGAGGGTTTTCAGTTTGACGTGATGGATTATCTTTTGAAACCCATTACTTTTAACCGTTTTTTCAAGGCGGCAAACAAAGCACGAGAATATCATCTGTTGCGAAGCAGGAAAAATGAAAATATGCCAGAAAGAGAAGAGGAAAAAACTGATTTTTTCTTTATAAAGTGCGATAACAAGTACGAAAAAATAAATACACCAGATATTTTGTATGTGCAGGCACTGCAAAACTATGTAATGATTTATACCGAAAAAACGAAATACATGACGCTTTTACCACTTAAAACGGTGGAAGAAAACTTAGACACAAGGCATTTTATGCGAGTACATAAATCTTTTGTGGTTTCAATCAAAAGAATAGAAACCATTGAAAACAACGAAGTTATCATTCAAAATCACAGAATACCCATCAGTAGGAATCTGCGAGAAGAAGTGCTGGAAAGAGTAGTGAAAGACAAATTATTGAAAAAATGAAATAAATTATCAACTTACAAAATTCCCATTTTCTTTTTCAACTCCTCTACTGCTTCTTGTCTTTTTTGTGCTTCCATGTCCAAAATCTCATTGATGCGCTTTTCCATTTCGGGGTCAAGCTCTTTGGCATTTTTGAACTGCTCATAAATACTTCCTAATGCCTCATTTTCAGCTACTTTGCTTTTCATTCTTTCTATGGTATTGATGGTTTGTGAGGAATCAGGCATTTTTTGATGTACTGCCTTATCGACTTCGTGTTGCATTTTGAGGCGACTCACTACTTCTTGAATCTGTGTTTTGATGTATTCTAACTCAGAAAGTTCCTTGATTTTGGCATCAACTTGTGTTTTGGTTTGCTCCTCTTTTTGTAGCGTTTCCATGACCTGCGTATTGCTTTCTTCTAAGGTTTTCTCGCCACTTTTGGCTTGGCGCATCAGTTCCATAGATTGCTTTTCAAATTGGAGCAAATCATTGTGGAGAGCCTCCTGCGCTTTGTTGAGCTTGCTAATTGCGGTGGCAATAGTGAGTAATCCTTCCAAAGCCACATCTAAGTTTGCCGTATCAATGTACTTGCTATATTTTTCGCTATTGCTCTGAGGAACAGGAGGTTGCTGAGGAATATTTTGGGCATTTTCCTCGACAAAAATCGTAACACGCACCTTGGCATAGTGATAAGCCTGCAAGTCCGCAGGGAGTCTGACGATACCATTCTCAGCTTGGATTTCAAATTCTAAGGTTTTCATGGGTTTGGGTTTTTCTACAAATGTAAATAAATTTCTATCAAGAAAATCTATTGACAAATAAATTCTTTGCAGTTTGCTACCCCCTCATCTTTCCGCATACGTGGGCAATGATAGCTTGTTTCTTTGAGATTATGCTACTTTCACACCAATAGACTAAATGCTTCCCAAATTTGACCACAAAACTCCTCATTTTTCACTTTGACCAAATAGACTAAGTTTTTGACCAAATAGACTAAGTTTTTCCTCACTTTGACCAAATAGACTAAGTTTTTGAACAAATAGACTAACATGGTGTCTGATTTTCACCATAGCTTTGTCATGTAATTTTTAGTGTTATTATTTAATCACCATTTAATTTTTTAAACACATTTTACAAACATGAAAAAGCTAATGAATTGGGTAGGCATCATCTGCCTTGCACTGACGTTTGTCGCTTGCGGTCCTTCAAGCCAAAAAGGAAAATGGGCAGAAGATGAAAAAAAACTTGCCAAAGACAAATACACCGAGTTGATGAAAAGTCAGCTTAAGGAAAAGGGACAGCCTATAGATGAAGCTGTCGTGAACAGCATCGGCGACTGCTGGGTAAATAAATTGGAAGCGGAATTTACAAGCCTGAGCGAGGCAAATGAAAACTCTACCAAAAGGGAGGAACTCTCTATCGCCTGCGTGAAAGAGGTGCTGATGCCCGAAGGAGAAACTCAGGCTACCGAAGAGCCTGCCGCTACCGACTCTACACAAACGGAACAGTAAGTAAAAAAAGTTGGTTAGTCCGAATTTGTAATCGCAGCGGCGAACCGTCGCAACGGCGAACCGTTCGGACTTGTATAAACTCGGATTTAAAATCCGACCTTAAAACAGTCAAGATTGTTCCACAACGGTTACAAATCTTGACTAACAGGGAACAGTAAGTAAGTAAAAAAGAAAGCCCACCGTTTTAACGGTGAGGTTTTTATAAAGAAAAATGGGAAAGCCGAAAACCGATTAGAGTAGGCAAAAAAACAATCTAAATTCTTTAAAAAAATGAAAACTGTTAAATTCTTCTCAATGCTGGCAATCGTTATTGCCTTATTTTCAACCACAAAAGTCCAAGCGCAACAACAGGCTAACTTTGAAGTTGCATCACAGGAATATGCCACCCTCTCAGAGCAGGCATTGAATCATATGGTCAAACTGGACTTCGACGCTTGGGCGAATATGCTGTCTGATGACGTGGAGTTTTGGTTTCCTGATGGCGACAACAACACCCGCACCAAATTGGTCGGCAAAAAAGCGGTGATTGATTGGTGGAAAAACTGGAAAGCAACTTCGGGTGTCAAATCTATGTCTGCTGACGATGCTACCTTTATCGCTGTTAATGCGCTCAAAGCACCTGCCACTGGCGCAATTAAGCTTACAGGAGTCAGTGTGTATAGCTTTTTCTCAAACAAAGCGGTATTTGCCACTGGCACAGCCAATCTGAGAATGAACTTCATTGCACACTTTAACACCAATAAGAAGATAGACCGCTATGTTACTTATTATGACCGCACAATGATTATCAAGGCAATGGGCAAAGATTTGTTGCAGAAGAAGTAAGTAAAATCGCATTTATGCGATAGTAAGTGTTTGAAAAACAACACATTCGCATAAATGCGTTTTATGAAATATGCTGTTAGCCCGAATTTGCAATCGCAGCGGCGAACCGTTCGGGCTTGTATAGTGTCGGACATTTCCAATGCGGTTTTAAATCCGAATTTATACAAGTCAAGATTGTTCCACAACGGTTACAAATCTTGACTAACATCGATTCTAAGTATTTGAAAAACAACCCCCTGTTAGTCCGAATTTATAATTCGGACTTGTATAAACTCGGATTTAAAATCCGACCTTAGCACAGTCAAGATTACAAATCTTGACTAACACCAAAAAATGACTTTATAACCTTTAAATTTTAAAAAAAATGAAAACTCAAAAAATGTTCGGAATGTTATTTTTAGCACTATTATTCACTGCTTTTGCTGTGCCTACTTGGGCGCAAGACACCAAAAAAGAGGTAGAAGCATTTGCAAAAACGTTCCAAGATACATATAACAAAGCTGACCACGCAGGACTTGCCAAGCTCTTTGCCAAAGAGGTAGTCGCAACTAATCCTGATGGCACTACCGCCACACTGACCAATGCCCAAATGGGGGAAAGCTACGCCAAGGGATTCGCCAATGCTGATTTGAAAATCACAATTACTGTCGGAGAAATTACTACACTCGCTGATGGCAAAGTGAAGGTTACAGGAACAACTACGCTCTTGGTTGTCAATAAGAAGACTGGGGAAAAAAAGACTCAAAAAAGCACTTACGAAAATATGGCAGTCAAAGAAGGCAGCGAGTGGAAAATATATGCTATTAGACAAACGCCTATAAAGTAGTATTTTAGTCTGTTAGTCCGAATTTGCAATCCTGACTAAAAAAAAAACATAATTTATTGATTATCAATAAATTATGTTTTTTAGATTTTTAGAAAATCTATTTTTTCTGTGCATGAATATCTACCAGCAACTTACATTTTTTCATAATCGCAAAAATCGTATAAATGTCTTCGGAAGTAGCTACATGAGCATCACTGACACAATATTTATCGCCTTCGAGCAGGACAAAAAACCAGTTGCGACCAGAAACATAGCAGCCGTAAATGGGTAAATCGTCCTTGTTTTTTGATTGTGCAGCTACCATTCCGATAAGTAGTTGCCCAAGTGGGTCATTATCACGGCGATTTTCTTGCTTATACTCATGAAGGCAGAAATAGGGAACTTTAGGTATCACTTTCCCTTTGGCAAGCATAAAATCCACCCTTCCAGAGGCAGATACAGTTTCGGTTTCTATGGTTAATGTACGTTGTGTGAAGGGTTTATAATAGTCAGTATTAAAATCAACCAATGCCAAAACAGGACCAATGAAGAAAAGTTTCATCTCATCTTCGTTCCAATTTTGGACTTCTTTGAGCAATATTTTTCGATAATGCTCTAACATTACTGTTTCAATTTCGTTCGGTTCGCAATTTTCGGCTCTGAGCCAATTTTCAAAATTTGGCAGTGTATCAACAGGCGAAATGCCAAACGCATCTTCTACCTGTTCGTAATTCCATGTATCGAATGACCTCATACTCGTCGTTATTTTGATGTAAAGTTAAGCAAAATTAGGAAATATAGCTCACTTTTAGGATAATTTAGTAATCGCATTTTCTCTATTTTGCAATCAAAAAAATAATTTCAAAAATGAAAACGATAGTCTTTTTAATCATTACCTTTTCTGTTTCAACACTATTGCAGGCACAGCAACTATTGACGAAAGAACAGCAGGAAATACAGCAAACAGTTATCAAAATGTTTGAAGCATTATCTAAGCAAGATTCAGTGGGCTTGAAAGAATATTGCACCGCAGATGTCGCTTTTTACGAATATGGTCAGATTTGGAATATAGATACGCTTATCAGTAAAGCAATTACGGTAAATCAGGCAGCAGATTTTAAGCGTACCAATACTTTTGACTTCATCAATACCACAACTGATAAAACTATGGCATGGCTTACTTACCATCTTAATTCAACAATCACCAAAGACAGCAAACAATCAACGGTGCAATGGTTGGAAACAGTAGTTTTAACAAAACATAAAAAACGTTGGAAGGTAAAACACCTCCATTCTACGCTAATCAAACGAAGTTAAAAAATTGACCTAAGTGGATTTTAAATAGCTAACAATCAGTATTTTATCTAATTTTCAATTAAAAAAAATCAAATTTAAAAAATGAGGATAAAATAATTAGTCGATTATAATAAATGAGCCGAATAAAGAGGATAATCGGCTCATTTTTTTGTATATTTGAGCCAAATAATCAAACTAATCAACTCAATATGTATAATTGGGAACAAAAAGATTGGCGATAATTTCGGTTTAATGAAAATGAATTTCCCACAATTGCACTGTCGTTTATGGTAATCATAAAGACAGTTTTGAATTAGTAGAAAATATAGAAATATTAACTAAAACGCTTAAGAAAGCAGATATTAATATACAAGACTCACACCTCATCTGGGAGTATTCTATATTTTTTCTCAAATTGAACTGAGCATCAATCACAGACAAATATACATTAGACTTATCTCTTGCCAAGAGCGCATATTTACTTTTCTCTTGGTTTTGAATCAAGTAACCATGATACCCACCACCACCAAAGTAGCTGCTACTCAAATCCATAGGTATCTCCAAAACTACCTTGCCTTTGTCTTGGGCAAAGCTAAAAAACGTGCAAAGCACTAAATAACAAGTAATTAATGTTCTTTTTATCATATCATTTTGATTTTGAAGGCGCAAAATTACAAGAAAATCGCCATCTTTCCAATGATTGATGAAGGGTTTTATCAGGTAAGTAAGGAAAAAGCACAAATTGACTGATTTCTTTTTTACTTTTTGTATCTTTGTAGCAACAAAAACACAAGAAACTATGCTTGGCAACTTAGATAATGAAGTAATTTTTAAAAAGGCTTTTACAAACAAAATTGTGTTTACTGCCTTTGTGCGTGATATTTTGGGTATTGAAGTAGAAGTTGATAAAATCGAGACAGAGAAAAAATTCGTCGCATCGGCGCACCGACCAAAAATCGGCTACATAGATTTCGACAATTACCATTGCGGACTTGACATCTTCGCTGAAACCATTGATAGGCGAATTTGCATTGAGATTCAAAGAGTAGAGTATGATAGCCATTTTGACAGATTTTTGCATTACTTTCTCATGCTCATTGCAGAGCAACAAAAAAATGCGAAAGAGTATAACATAGACCAAACTGTTTATGTGATAGTGGTGCTAACTGCGCCTTACACCATCAGCGAAAAAAATGGAAAACCTGTGCTTGACGAGGTGCTATTGATACAGTTGAATCCGCAGACTCTCAAAGGCGAAATTAGAGATTTATACGGACATCAGTCGGGCGGCGTTCCGCTCGTGTGTTTGAACCCAAACCACCCTGACAAAGACACGCCCAAGCAAATCAGAGATTGGTTAGACCTGATTTATCAATCTATTTATAATCCACAAAGACCCTCGTTAAACACTGACAATGAAGGCATTAGAAAAGCAATAGAACTAATTAGCTTTGAGAATCTTAGCCCACAAGAACGAGCAGAGGCTAAGAAAAAAGAGGCAGCAAAAATTGTTTTGGCTAAAACGGAACAACACGCCAGCAAGAAGGGAAAACAGAAGAAAAAATAGAAATTGCCAAAAATATGATAGCAGAAGGGTTTGATAATCAGGTAATCGCCAAACTCACAGGCTTATCCCCCACCCAAATAGACAAGCTAAGAGCAGAAAACTAAAACCCAAGCTACCCCCTACTCAAAAAAAGGCAACTTGGGAATGAAAGTTTTGGTTTTTCAATCTTATATTTTTGCTTCTTAACTTGCTGATTATCAATGTAAAAATAGTAGTTTTTCATAGCAAAAAATGTCAGTGAGGACACTGACATTAGCGCAGTTTCCGCACTTTTAATGCAAATTCTCAATGAAGATGAAAATTAGAAACTCTATACATAAAATCAATACCAAAATAATTGCAAAAAGTAATGAGAAAAACATTTTTTTTAATGTTGAGCTTTTGTAATAAATTAATTTACTAACTCTCTCATCTATTTCCTTTTTTGATTTTTTATAAGTAAACAAACAAATAAAGTAAATTGAGAAAACATAACCCAAAAGACAAAAAGACATGAAAATTGTTGATACTGAAATAGAATCAATTAATATATTTATGTAATATACAGGGAAGAATAGTATTGGTAAAAAAAGCATGATTAGTATTAAAGTAAAAGCATGAATTGATGAATCTATAATCTCGCTTTTTTTAACCCCAATATGTATCATTAGTTTGGAAACTAACAAGAAGTTTCTTTGATAAAGTGTCATAAGTTTAACAATTATTTTCTCTTATAAAGTACATTTTTAAGTCCTACTGCTTCTTTTATACCATCAAAAGCTCCTAATGCATCTGCAGCCCCATATATACCAATAACAGCTATTGCCGCAGGGTTGCTAAACACAGCAACTGTTGTAATAACTGAAATAGTTAAATCAAAAACATCTCCATATGTAACCCCTTCTTTGTTGATAATTTTATCTATTATCTTTACGCCACCCAAAGCAATGGAAAGACCTCCTAAAACCTTTGCTCCTTTACCAATTGAGGCAAGACTTTTATTATATATGCTTTTTTCATCTGAAACTTCTTTAACTAACCCTGCCAGTTTTTTTAAAGATGTCTGAGTATTTATCGCCTTTAATCCCTTTATTTGATTTTGCATATCATACTTTACATGAAAATCTGCATAACCATAACCCATTGAGGGTAAAGATAGCATTAGCCCCATTACATCATATTTTCCTATATCCCCATCCATTATAGAACCCTTCAAAACCTCTATTTCTACTGCCTCGAAGCCAGACTTAAATGCGCTATTTGGAACTAAATCAAAATAACGATGATTATTAGACCCTGTTGGTATGATAAATGCTTTCTTCCCATTTTTATAATAAATATCATCAAATCCTCCATCTGGATCTATAAACATGGTAGGATTATTCCCCATTCCCACATAAGGGCTGTGGTATTGGTGCTTCGGGTCTTTGCTTAACCATCTCCCTACTACACTTTCGTATTCCCTGAGTTCAAAGTGACTCCACCCCGTTTCCTTGTCCTTCTCTGCTGTTTCCCCTTGGTATTGGTAGCGATAACTGTCGCAAGTTCCCTCTCTCATTACCAAGCCATAAGGATAGTAGTCTGCCCACGTTAATACCTCCAAACTACTACGCTCTACCTTTACCTCATCTACCCATACGGTAGGCGTGGTAGGCTGTACGTGGCTGTACCATTTTAGTATCAGTTCGCCCTCTTCGCAGTCAGCGAGTTTGTTCCTGTCTATCTCTATGACTTGCGTAAAGTTACGCCAATTTTCGGTGGTAGAGAAG
>JAAFJS010000064.1 GCA_013298985.1 Cytophagales bacterium | reverse complement strand
TTTGCGAATTAGGGTAGGCAAAGCCGAAGATGAAAAATACAATGAAACCTTCAAAAATGAGTTTGCCAAAATAAAAGGAGTAGTGGGGCTTGCACCTCGCATGGGCGGGCAGTGGATAACAGGCTCTGAGGCAAACGGCAAAAAAGTAGATGTTACTATGGAGCGTATTGATGAAAATTATTTACCGCTTTTGGGCGTGCCTTTGGTAGCAGGGCGTACCTTTTCCAAAGAATTTCCCGCAGATACCACCCAATCGGTGCTGGTCAATGAGGCATACATCAAAGAAGCAGGCTTTACAGGCGACCCAATTGGCAAAACGGTTGATTTCATCAATGGCAAAGATACTTCGCTTACCATTATAGGCGTGGTCAAAGATTATCACTATGAATCTTTGAAAGAAAAAATCCGCCCACAACTGTTTTCTATCAGTTCAAGGTTAGGTTTTGGAATGTTTTATTTGCGAATCAGTCCTTACAATATTCCCAATACTATCAAAGACATAGAGGCAACTTACAGAAAATTAGCACCTTACCGCCCTTTTATTTACGACTTTATTGATGAGCGCAACCGCAAAGGCTACGAAGCGGAGCGCAAATGGAAAGATATTGTTACCTTTTCTGCCTTCATCACTATTTTTATTTCTTGCATTGGGCTTTTTGGCTTGACTTTGCTCTCCTCCGAAACCCGAAAAAAGGAAATTGGAGTTCGCAAAGTGCTGGGTGCAAGTGTGTTACAAATTACTACCTTGCTTTCCAAAGATTTCTTGCGCTTGGTGATGATTGCCTTTGTGGTGGCGATTCCTGTGGCGTGGTATAGCGTGGATAAGTGGCTGGAGGGCTTTGCGTACAAGATAGACATGAACTGGTGGGTTTTTGGCTTGGCTGGGGTCGTAGTGGTGGCGGTTGCCCTATTTACCACAAGCTGGCAGAGCATCAAAGCGGCGGTGGCGAATCCTGTGAAGTCGCTGCGGTCGGAATGAGGAAATACATAATCTGGAATGTAGAATCTGGAATGAAGAATGAAATACAATTTTTAATTTTTAATTCCAGATTTTCAGATTTCTAATTTTTAATTTTCAGATTTTAATTCATTCCAGATTCCAGATTAAAAAATTTCTAATTTATATAAAACCATGATAAAGAACTATTTAAAAATCGCTGTTCGTAACCTGCTGAAAAAAAAGGTGTATTCCTTCATCAATATTGGGGGATTGGCATTAGGCGTAACTGCTTGCTTGCTCATGCTTTTGTATGCGAGGCACGAGTTGCAGTATGATGTTTTCTTTGAGAATCGAGAACGCATCGTGAGAATTACCTCTGAGCTAAAAACACCAGAAGCTCCTATGTCTGTTGCTATTAGCCCCGTTTTGTTAGCACCTGCCTTAGAAGACTATCCCGAAGTTCAAAAAGCCACAAGATTTGAGTCGACAGCAGCTACTGTTAGGTTCAAAGACAAACTTTTTAATGAGGCAAATGTATATTATACCGAACAAGCAACTTTTGAAGTTTTTTCTTATACGTTTTTGCAAGGAAATAGGGAAAAGGCTCTTATTCAACCTAATACGATGGTGATAACAGAATCATTTGCTAAAAAATATGCAGGAGATACAAACCTATTAGGGCAATCTATTCAAATAAACAAGGAATTTTACTTGGTTACAGGCATCATTGCAGATTTACCTTCCAATACAGACCTGAAAATCAACGCATTACTTTCTCATGATTTTTCAAAAGTAAATTCTTGGGTAGATGGTTTGACCGTTTTTACCTTTGCCTTATTCAAACAAATACCCAATTTACCACTATTTGAACAAAAATTGAATAAACTTAGCCAGCAATATATTCAACCTGAGTTCAAAAAGATAGGAGCAGATGGATATTCTCTTGTATTTGAAACAGAAATATTAGCTGATGTTCATTATAGTATTGGTAAAATTGAAGATACGCCCAAAGGAAATAAACAATATGGTTATTTATTCTTGTTTTTGGCTTTTTTTGTTTTGGTCATTGCCCTACTCAACTACATCAGTCTGCTCACTGCCCAAGCCGCAGAGCGAGCCAAAGAAGTAGGTATTCGCAAGGTCAATGGAGCGCAAAGGAAACAGTTAATCTCACAGTTTTTGTTTGAATCTCTCCTTCTGAACACGATTTCCGTAGCGATAAGTGTCATATTGTTAGAAATAAGTATTCCTTTCTTAAACAAGTTATTACAAATCCAATTACAAGTTTCTTGGCAGGAAATAGGCATTGGGGCGAGCATGAGTTTGGCTTTTATCACACTTTTAGGAGGTTTGTATCCTGCGTTTGTGCTTTCAAACTATCACCCTATTCAGGCTTTGCGAGGTATTTCTAAGCGATATGGGCATAACCTTACTTTGCGTCAAGCAATTACGACCTTCCAATTTGTCCTTACTGTCGGTATGATTATTGGCGTAATTATCATTTATCTTCAAATGAATTTCTTGCAAAAGCATTACTTAGGACTTGACAAAGACCAAGT
Organism: Cytophagales bacterium; assembly: GCA_013298985.1. Classification (GTDB taxonomy): domain Bacteria; phylum Bacteroidota; class Bacteroidia; order Cytophagales; family Thermoflexibacteraceae; genus Thermoflexibacter. The sequence goes on along the minus strand of JAAFJS010000064.1, from coordinate 22,442 downwards.
ATTAGTATTGCAACTTCCCAGCGATTCTTTAGCACAAATCCAAGCAGTTACTTTGGCTAATTCCCTGCAAAAGCATAGCAAAATTCAAAATCTGACTATTGGCTCAGGATTAGAACCTGATGCAATTGGCTCAACTAATTTTGAGGTAAATGGAAAAAAACGAAAAGTAATGACCCGTTTCATTTTTACAGATGAGCAATTTGTACCGATTTTGGGTATGAAAATCAAAGAAGGTCGCAACCTATCCCTTTCCAATATTTCCGATAAAAAAGAGGCTTTTTTAGTGAATGAAGCTTTTGTAAAAATGAGTGGCTGGGAAAAGCCCATAGGTCAAGAGATAGAAGGTTTTGGAAATAAAGGACAAGTCGTAGGCGTAGTTAAAAACTTTAATTATAAATCACTCCATAACTTAATAGAACCTGTAGCAATCGTCTATCATAATACTCAACGACCACCTAAAACTATTATGCTCAAGATACAGCCTGAAAATTTGGCTTCTGTAAAAACAACTTGGCAAATTCATTATCCCGATTTTCCTTTTGAATATACTTTTTTAGATGAAGTATTTGACAAGCAATATCGTAAAGACCAGTTAATGATGCTGTTATTCAATATGTTTGCTTTTTTAACCATTTTTGTATCTTGTTTAGGCTTATTTAGCTTAGTTGTTTTTGCTGCTGAAACCCGCATCAAAGAAATAGGAATCCGCAAAGTGCTGGGAGCAAGCGTATTGCAAATCACTACCTTACTTTCCAAAGACTTTCTAAAATTAGTGATGATTGCCTTTGTAATCGCTTCTCCAATTGCTTATTACTTCATGGACAAGTGGTTAGCGGACTTTGCATATAGAATCACGATTTCTTGGTGGATATTTGCCTTGGCAGGAGTTTCCGCAACTTTAATTGCACTATTGACAGTAAGCTGGCAGAGCATCAAAGCGGCAATGGCGAATCCTGTGAAGTCGCTGCGGTCGGAGTAAATACATAATCTGGAATCTTTTAATCTGGAATCTGGAATGAAATACAAAAATGAATTCCAGATTCCAGATTTTTAATTTTCAGATTTTAATTAATTCCAGATTCCAGATTCTTAATTTTCAGATTTTTTAATTTCTAATTTATATAAAACCATGATAAAGAACTATTTAAAAATCGCTGTTCGGAATTTGTTGAAAAACAGAATCTTTACAGCTATCAACGTATTAGGCTTGGCTATTGGCATTGCTACCTTTGTATTCATCTTGGAATACGTGAGCTTAGAAACGAGTATGAATCAGTTTCATACAAATTTGCCGCAACTCTATCGGGTGCTGACTGAAAACAAGCAAGGTGAATCTTACCCTTACCATGTGGCAGGTTTGTCCGCAGCAATGAAAGAGCAACTGGCAGAGGTCAAGGATTACTGTCGATTAGTGCAAGGGGCTGTGCAGGGGGTTGTAACCTATTCGGGCGAAGATTCTACACAGGTTTTCAAGACTTTTAGAGAGGAGAAAATTATGTTTGCTGAAAAGAATTTTTTTGAATTGTTTTCATTCCCTATTGTGGAGGGCGAAAAATCTTTGGCAAAACCCAATACTGTGGCAATTTCTGAATCCTACGCCAAAAAGTATTTTGGTAACGAGAAGCCAATCGGCAAGGTTTTGACCCTTCACAATCAGTTTGCCAAACAGCTATATACAGTGAGTGCCGTTTTTGCAGATGTAAAGCAAAACTCCGATTTGCAGTTTGAAATGGTTTTTTCGCTGGAAACCTTGAAGAATCCCGCAAACCTAAATGGCAATGATTGGGCAAGTTTGGACGGCTGGGAATCTAATTTTTTGGGAAGCTATGTTTTGTTAGAAAAAAACGTGAATATCAAACAGGTAGAGGCAAAAATAGATGCTCTGTACCGCAAAAAGAAGCCTGAATATGTAGATTTCAAAACCATTTTGCAGCCTGCGAAGCATATACATCTTTCTGAAAATTTGGGTGATAATTACTTGACGTATGGCAGTCTGAAAGTCGTTTATTTGCTATTGGGCATTGCCACTTTGATAGTGCTGATTGCGTGGTTTAACTACATCAATCTCTCTACGGCGGGGTCTATGAAACGCATGAAGGAAGTGGCGGTTCGCAAGGTGATAGGTGCAACTCGTTCTCAACTGATTTTCCAGTTTTTATTGGAATCTATCTTACTCAATCTTTTGGGTTTTGGATTGGCGGTGATGCTGGTCAGTATGCTACAAACTCCATTCAATACCTTGATAAATAAGCAATTAGATATTTCTATTTTTTTACAAAATAATACTGGACTTTTGGGCTTGCTTTTTGTATTCGTGGGTGCGATAGGCGTGGGCGTGTATGTGGCTTTTATGCTGTCCTACTTCCCCCCCACTGAGGCACTCAAAGGCACTTTTACCAAATCGTCCAAAGGCGTTTCCCTGCGTAAAATATTGGTAGTAAGCCAGTTTACTATTTCTATGGTCTTGCTCATCGCTACTTTTGTCTTGTATAAGCAACTCCAATTTATGCAAAATAAGGACTTGGGCATCAAGACGGAGCAACTGCTGGCAATCAAAGGCGCAGAAATTACAGTTGCCAGAGAAATTAACCAATCTAATAGCTCTGCCTTTGTCCAAAAAATCTCCCAATTTCCTTTTGTCCAAGACTACTGCCAAACAGGGAATGTGCCTTCCAAATGGTATAACTTTAATTCTGACGGCTTTACCAAAAACAATCCATTACCTGATGATAGCAAGAAAAACTATAATATTCTGATGGTTGATGAACGATTTGTACCTACTTATCAGATGCAACTACTTGTCGGTCAAAACTTTACCGCCGAAGAATGTGATAAAGGCTGGGGAGGGGGCAGTAAAATACTGATGAATGAAAAAGCGATTGCCCAAATAGGTTTTAAAACTGCACAGGAAGCAATAGGGCAGAAAATAAAATGGAACAAGGAAGAAAATGAATATGAAATCATAGGTGTCGTGAAGGATTATAACCACCAATCTACCAAAGAAGCCATCGAGCCTATTGTTTTCTTGCCAAGCCAAAACTCTGCCTATTTTACTGTCAGGCTGAGTACCAAAGAGATGCAAAATCAATTAGCTCAAATAGAAAGTGCTTACAAAGAGATATTTGCGGGAAATCCGTTTCAATATTTTTTCTTAGATGAAGAATACAATCGTCAGTACGAAACCGAAAGGCAATACAGCCAAATTTTTATGATTGCGGCTTGCCTTGCTATCCTGATTGCCTGCTTGGGCTTGCTGGGCTTGACTACGTTTACCGTAGAGGCTCGCACCAAAGAAATCGGTATCCGCAAAGTATTGGGAGCAAGTGTATTAGGCATTGTTGCGTTGCTTTCCAAAGATTTTGTCAAATTGGTAAGCATTGCCTTTGTGATAGCCGTCCCGATAGCGTGGTATGCGGCAGATAAGTGGCTCGCTGATTTTGCCTACAAAACGGAGATTTCGTGGTGGATTTTTGCACTTGCAGGATTTTCCGCAACGCTAATTGCTTTACTCACAGTAAGCTGGCAGAGTATCAAAGCGGCGGTGGCGAATCCTGTTACCTCACTTCGTTCGGAATGAGGAAATACATAATCTGGAATCTGGAATGAGAAATGAAATACAATTTTTGAATTTTAAATTCTTAATTCCAGATTTTCAGATTTTTAATTCCAGATTTTAATTCATTCCAGATTTTTAATTTCTAATTGATATAAACCTATGTTTTTCAACAATTTAATATTGACATTGAGGCGTTTTGGCAGGCAGAAATTAAATACTGCATTGCACGTCATTGGACTGACGCTAGGCATTACCGTTTGCTTGCTCATTGGCTTATTTATCCGACATGAAATGAGTTTTGATAGCTACCACGACAAGGCAGACAGCATTTATCGCATCAATTCGGTTTGGACGAATAGTGGTAAAGTGTCTTATCATTATTCAACGCCTTTGCTATTGGCGAAAGTATTGCGAGCGGAGGTTTCTGGGCTTGAAAAAGTTGCCTTAGCCCACCCGCAAGGCGATAAAACAGTGATTGAAATTAGTCCTGATAAACGCTTGCCCCAAGACCGTATCTTAATCGTAGAGCCTGACTTTTTAGATGTTTTCAAAGTGGAAATATTGAGAGGAGGAAATGGGAAAGAAATCTTGGCAAAACCGTACCAAGCTCTTTTGACTGAAACGACAGCGCAGAAATTTTATGGCAAAGAAGACCCTCTTGGGAAGACTTTTTTATTCAAAGGGGAATTTACAATGACGGTGGCGGGCATTATCAAAGACCTACCAAGCAATACACATTTGCCCGCTTCTATGTTACTTTCTTATGCAGAAGTAGAAGATTACTTGGGCGTTTATTTGGAAGGCTCGTGGACAAGTGTTTATGGAACAACGACTTATGCCGTATTGCCTGAAAATGCCAATCCTAAAAATATTGAAACACAACTGAAAGTCATTGCTGATAAATACCTCAATGCCAATCCTGCTCGACCTGCTCACCTACGGTCGGATTTTGATGTTCAGGCATTGAAAGAGATACATTTTAACTCCAAATATGGAAGTGGGTGGGTCAGTGCTATTGATACGCAGTGGTTGTGGTTTTTTGGAATTATTGGTTTGTCCGTTTTGTTTTTGGCAGTTATCAATTTTATCAATCTGAGTACGGCACAGTCGATGACAAGGGCAAAGGAAATTGGCGTGCGTAAAATGATTGGGGCGGGGCGTTTTTATCTCATTTCTTCTTTCTTGTTCGAAGCATTGCTGATAACCCTTTTTGCAGGTGTTTTGTCGCTCGTGATTGCGGATTTATGTATGCCCTTACTCAATCAGGTTTTGAATAAAAATATACCTTTTGACTTTTTTCAAACTCCTGTATTATGGTTTGTTTTCATACTTGGGCTTGTGCTAACTGCATTATTAGCAGGGCTTTATCCTGCTTGGGTGATTACTAAATTTCAACCCGTTTCAATTTTAAAAACGGGAAAAGCAGGAAGCAGCGACCCCAAATCTGCTTGGTTGCGAAAAGGATTGGTCGTAGCACAATTCACGATTGCCGTAGGTCTTTTGATTATCGTGGCTCTGATGACGCAGCAAGTATCTTTTCTGAGAAATAAAGATTTGGGTTTTGACAAAGAAAATATCATCAATATCTATGCTACACAGTCCGACAAAGATGATATGATGGCATCTAAATTGAGCCAAATTCCCCAAATTAAAAACTTTTCCTTCGCAACTGCGCCGCCAAGTAGCACTTCTCACAAGGGAACACCCATCGCAAAATCTGCTGAAAACACCTCAACAGGTACGAGGGCAAATGTCATTTATGCTGACGAACAATATCCCACGCTCTATGGCTTAAAACTGTTGAGTGGACGCTTCATAGAAGCCGCCGACCTCAAAGCCTACCCCAAAACGCCACTCGAAGAAAATACCCTCATCAAAGCAGTGGTGAATGAAAAATTGCTTGAAACGCTTTCTTTGGGGACACCAGAGGAGGCAATAGGCAAACAGTTTTGGGCAAGCCTCAATAGTGGCTACATTGAAATTATTGGCGTGGTTGCCAATTTTGATGCAGGAACACTACACAAGACATTGAAACCCGTATTTATTACCCAAGCCCCCAATCAGTATCGCCAAGTCGGGATTAAAATCGAGAAAGGAGCTGAGATGTCCCAAACCTTAGCGGCAATCGAGCAGGCATGGAAGGCGACTTATCCCGAAGGCTTTTTTGAGTTCACTTTTTTAGATGAGCAAATAGATACTTATTACAAGGCAGAAGTCAGGCTTTACAGTCTTTTCCAAGTATTTGCGGGCTTGGCAATGCTTATTTCTTGCTTAGGGCTGTGGGGATTGACCAGTTTTGCTGCTGAAACTCGCACCAAAGAAATCGGTATCCGCAAAGTATTGGGAGCAAGCGTGTTACAAATCACTACCTTACTTTCCAAAGATTTTTTAAAATTAGTTTTAATTGCCTTTATAATCGCTTCTCCAATTGCTTATTATTTCATGGACAAGTGGTTAGCAGATTTTGCGTATAGAATTACGATTTCTTGGTGGATATTCGCACTTGCAGGAGTTTCCGCAACTTTAATTGCTTTATTAACAGTAAGCTGGCAAAGTATCAAAGCGGCAGTGGCGAATCCTGTGAAGAGTTTACGAAGTGAATGAAAATAGTTGCAAATATTTTTTGTGCAGTCAGGCTGAATATCATCTGACTGCACTTTTATTTTATTAGGCTTGCTATCTTGCTTATTTTATCAACAATAACTCCTGTTGTAGGCGTTACAAATTTCCGCCTCAATGCCTTCTTGCAAAAATATAGCACTTTTTCAGTCCTAAAAGGAATTTTACTTACTCCCCTGCCTGCGCGCAAAGCCCATGCGCTATCAGAATACTTTTTCTTTAAATTCTTTGAAAGAAGGAAGTTTTTTATCGCGTTCAGAAACAAGGAGTTGGCTCTGGTCTAATTGCCAATCAATCGCCAAATCGGGGTCGTCGTATATCACGCCGAGTTCGTGGGTAGGCGCGTAAAAATTATCGCATTTATAAAAAAACTCAGCCGTTTGGCTCAGTACCACAAAGCCATGCACAAATCCGCGTGGGATATAAAGTTGTTTCTTGTTTTCTGCGGACAGCACAATATCAAAATGTTTCCCAAAAGTGGCAGAAGCTGGGCGCATATCTACGACCACATCAAGGATTTCGCCTTGTAGTACCCGCACCAGTTTTGCCTGAGCATATTCGCCCAGCTGGAGATGTAGCCCGCGTAATACGCCAAAAGAAGACATAGATTGATTGTCTTGCACAAAATTAACCGCAACACCTGTTGCTTTTTCAAACATTTGCTGGTTAAAACTTTCAAAAAAGTAACCTCTCGCATCTCCAAATACTTTGGGTTCTATGACCCACAAACCTTCAAATTCAGTAGCTTCGAACATAATTTCAATTATCAGTTACCAGTAAGCAGTTATGAGTAAACCGCTACCAGTTATCAGTGAATAGTTGTTAAGTTGTTTGATTATCATTTAGTTAGCTCTATGAGGTACTGCCCATAGCCGCTTTTGAGTAGAGGTTGGGCGATAAGCTCTAACTGGTTGGCATCAATGAAGCCCATGTTATAGGCTACTTCCTCAATGCAACCTATTTTCAAGCCTTGCCTTTCCTCAATGACCTGCACGAACTGGCTTGCCTGCGTCAAAGAAGCAAAAGTTCCTGTATCTAACCATGCCGTTCCCCTGTTAAGAATCCCTACTTTTAACCTCTCGTTTTCCAAATAAGTTTGGTTTACATCAGTGATTTCGTACTCTCCTCTGGGGGAAGGCTTGATGGTTTCTGCAATACTAACTACTTCATTATCATAGAAATAAAGTCCAGGAACGGCATAGTTTGACTTAGGATTGATTGGTTTTTCCTCAATAGAAATTGCCTTCATTTTTTCATCAAATTCCACGACTCCGTAGCGTTCGGGGTCAGCTACGTGATACGCAAAAACCACACCTCCGTCTGGGTCATTGTTGGCTTGGAGGAGGTCAGAAAGCCCTGCACCATAGAAAATATTATCTCCCAAAACAAGCGCAACTTTTTCATGCCCAATGAATTGCTTGCCTATCACGAATGCCTGCGCCAAGCCATTAGGGACGGCTTGCTCGGCATACGAAAAGCTACAACCTAAGCGAGAGCCATCTTGGAGAAGTCGCTGAAAATAGGGCAGGTCTGTTGGGGTAGAGATTATCAAAATATCTTTTATTCCTGCCAGCATCAAGATGGACAGAGGATAATAAATCATAGGTTTGTCATAAATGGGCAACAGTTGTTTGCTGATTGCCATGGTGAGTGGGTAAAGTCTGGTGCCTGAGCCTCCTGCGAGAATAATTCCTTTCATCAATTTTTATAATTTCATTTTTTATCGTATCAAAATATTTAAAAACACAGTTAATCAGCTAACCATTGTCTTGCACTGTCTTCTCTATCAAAGTATTGGACATCAAATGGGTGATAATCCTCAAAAACTTGTCGAATAGAAATATGAGCAAAAAAATCATCTCCTATCAAAAAAGCGGCTTTTTTAAATCCCATATTCTCATATATAGGATTAATGACCAAATTGAGCCAATTCTGCATCTCAGGGGTGATGGTAAACATAAAGTTTTTTGAATTGATAAAACCTCTTTTGGGTTGCAGTTTCTTGGCAAATTTCAAATAAATGAATTGCTCATCTTTAAACTCATCTTCTGTCATTGCATAGCTCTCCGATGTCCAGTGATGTTCTATTAATGAATGCTCAGGAGAATAAAATATTTTCACATATTTATCCTGATGCAATAATTGTTTTGCAATAATGGTTATCACATTGAGTTTCATTTATTTAATGTCTTATTTTTTATAAAAAGGTAGTTTTACAATTTGCGCTTTCAAATTTTTCTGCCGAATGGCAATAAAAATTTCTGCTCCTATATTGCTGTACGCCGTTTGTACGTAGCCCATACCTATTCCCTTGCTGAGAGAAGGCGATTGCGAACCCGAAGTTACCATGCCAATCGTCTGATTATTAGCATCTTTGATTTCGTAGTGGCTGCGCGGAATCCCTCCTTTGTCTATCATCTCAAAAGCAATCAGTTTTTTGCTTATGCCTTCTTCTTTTTGTTTTTTTAATGCCACTGAGTTCGTAAAATTCTTGGTGAATTTCGTAACCCAGCCCAAGCCTGCTTCGAGTGGCGAGGTCGTATCATCTATATCGTTCCCGTACAAACAAAAGCCCATTTCTAAGCGCAAGGTATCACGTGCGCCCAAGCCTATCGGTTTGATGCCAAACTCTGCCCCTGCCTCAAAAATCGCCTTCCACATCTTTTGGGCATCTTGGTTTGCTACATAAATCTCAAAACCTCCCGCGCCCGTATAGCCCGTTGCAGAGATAATAACTTGGTCTATACCAGCCATTTGCCCAATCTTGAAAGTATAATATTCCATTGAAGCCAAGTCTATTTCAGTGAGTTTTTGTAAAGTAGCTAAGGCTTTGGGTCCCTGTACCGCCAACAAACTTGTATTTTCAGAAACATTTTGCATGGTTGCGCCTTCGGTATTGTACTTGCTAATCCAGTGCCAATCTTTGTCAATATTAGAGGCATTTACCACCAAATAATAAGTATTTTCGCTGATACGATAGACCAGCAAATCATCTACAATTCCGCCTGTTTCGTTAGGGAGGCAGGAATATTGAACTTTTCCATCATAAAGTTTGGAGGCATCATTCGAAGTTACACGCTGAATGAGGTCTAACGCCTTGTCGCCTGTAATCATAAACTCGCCCATGTGCGATACATCAAACACGCCCACGCCGTTTCTGATGGTGTTATGTTCCTCTATATCAGAAGTATAGCGCAAAGGCATATAAAAACCTGCGAAGGGAGTCATTTTTGCGCCTAATTTTTCGTGTGTATCGTTTAAGGCTACTTTTTTTAAATCCATTAGTAATTATGAATTATATTATGAGTTATAAATTATGAATGAATCGCAACGGCGAGTCGTATAAAATACATCAAATCAATATGTTTGACCTTGTATATATTGGACTTGTTTAGTTGAAGAAGTAATAAATTCTTTGGCACACAGATGGCACTGATTTTACTGATAAAACACAGATTTTTAAATTTTTATCCGTAAAAATCTGCTAAATCTGTGTTATCAGTGTGCTTAGTTTATTAAATCCAAAAAACAAGCCCATTTTCAGATTGGGGCAAAAATAAAGGAAAATTTGTAAATTGAATAGTAAGAAAGCGAATTTGTTTGTAGCCAACAGTAAAATTGTCAGCAATGCTAAAGTATTATACAAATCCAGCAAACAAATTGTTAAAAAAAACAAATTTATTACATTTGCCTCATTTAATTTATTTAATTTGTTTAGAATTGTGCTTCAAAACAGACCAAATCATTCAACATAATGCCTCTATTTAGCATTAAATTTTTTTTGACGCTATTTTTTCTTTTGAGTAGCTATTTAGCTTTTTCACAAAAAAAAAGCGAGATAGACAGTTTGTTACAGGTATTAGAGAAAAATGTAAAAGAAGATACTATCAAAGTAAGAATCCTGAACCAACTTTGCTGGAAAAACAGGAACAATGACTTGGTTGCAGCAATTGGTTTTGGCAAGCAGGGTTTTGAGTTGGCAGAGAAGATAGATGATTATAGTGGGCAGGCAGAAGTGCTAAACTTTATGGGGGTGGTGTATAGAAATATGGGCGATTATATAGAGGCTACCCAGCATTTCTTTGAGGCACTAAAAATCTCCGAACAGCACCACATTAATCTTCAGATAGCGTATTCAAACAACAATATTGGCGACATTCTCAAAGCACAAAAGAAAAATCAAGATGCACTTCCTTATTCGCAAAAAGCACTTGATATGTTTGAGAGCCTCAAAGACGAACGCGGCATGGGCTATGCGTATGTGCGCCTCGGCGAAATTTACCAAAGCCTCAAAGAATATGATAAAGCCATAGATAATTTTCAGAAGTCTTTGGTCATCAGGGAAAAGCTAAAAGACAATTCTACGCTTATTACTTCTTATAACAGGGTTGGAACGGTACACGCCTCCAAAAAAGAGTACGACAAATCGCTGGAATTTTATACCAAAGGGCTGAATCTAAGCGAACAACTCAATGACAAGCGGTCTATTTCTGGCTGTTTGGACAATATTGCTTGGGTCTATATTCGTATGAATGATTTTAAAACTGCCCAAACTTATTCACTCAAATCGCTGACTATCGCCAAGGAAATCAAGGCAAAAGTAGATGAAAAAAATGCCTATCTCACCCTCTCGCGCCTGTACGAAAGCCAATCTCAGTTTGTGATTTCTTATGATTTTTATAAGAAATACGTGCGCCTCAACGATAGCATTGACAATATAGAGAAGGCAACCCAGTTAGCAAAAATGCAAATAGTATATGATACCAAGAAAAAAGAGCAGGAAAATAACCTATTGCGAAAAGAAAACGAACTCAATGCCAGAGATGCTGCACAGAAAAATATTATTCTCTTGTCTATCAGTATAGCCCTTGCGCTGACCTTGGGCTTAATTTATTTTATTTATCAAAGTCGCCAAAAACAAGTGAGGCTGAATATTGTTTTGGGAAATCAAAAAGCAGAAATAGAATCTCAAAGAAATACTTTGGTGGAACTAAATGAAGCCGTAGAGCAGAAAAACCAAGAGATTCTCCGCAAAAAACATAAGTTAGAAAACAATATAGAAATCCTGTCTGCGCTTTCCAAAAGTGAGGCAATGGCAAATGGAGATTGGCAGGTTTTACAAAAAGAAATGACCAAATCGGTTGTCATGGCATTAGATGTTGATATGTGTCAGCTTTGGTATTACAATTTTAAGGAAGAGAATTTTTATTGCTTTAACCAATATACGCAAAATGAGTCATCATCAAGTGCTGATTTTAGTGTTTTATCAGCCGCGCAAATGCCTCTTTTTTTTCAAATCTTAGAAGATAGAAATGCGCTGATGGTCAGTGATATTCACCAAAGCAATTTAGATGCACAAGAAAAGCAATACTTCTCACAAAACGGAATGCAAGCCGTATCTATTTTTCCTTGTGTTCTGAGCCAGAAGCAAAAAGTATTGATTTTATGCTCACATCACCAGCCCAAAGTATGGGAGTTGGAAGATTTGACACTACTAAAATCCATCAATGACGAAATGTCCATTGCCCACCAAGCATTCAAAAGAAAACAAGTACAGCAACGCCTCATCAAGCAAAATGAGGACATTACGTCGAGTATCAATTATGCCAAAAGAATCCAAACGGCTTTCCTGCCCTTAGAGGAAGATATTGCAGCTGTGATTCCTTCGTTTTTTATTTTTTATCAGCCCAGAGATATTGTGAGTGGAGATTTTTATTGGTTTGAGCAAAAAGATGGCAAGGTGATTTTAGCCGCCGCCGACTGCACTGGGCATGGCGTACCTGGGGCTTTGATGAGCATGATTGGCAATGAAATCCTCAAACAGATTGTGATAGAAAGAGGAATTACCGAAGCCGACAAGATATTAAATGAGCTGAACAAAGGTATTCGTACTGCGCTCAGGCAAGAAGTCAGCAAAAATGCAGACGGCATGGACATTTCTCTGGTCGTTATAGATTATCAGCACAAAATAATGGAATTTGCAGGTGCAAAGAACCCACTTTATTATATTCAAAATCAGACATTTACTCAAATCAAGGCAGACGTTTTTTCGGTGGGTGGCGAGCAAATCAAAGGCGAAAAAAATTTTATTAAGCACAGCATAGATATTTCTACGCCAACTACATTTTATATAGGCTCTGATGGCTTCCAAGACCAGTTTGGTGGTGAAAACAACAAGAAATTTATGGTCAAACACCTTAGAGAATTGCTCTTTGCTATTCATCAAAAAGACATGACCGAGCAAAAGGAAATCCTCAACAAAACCATCATAGAATGGATAAAAACAGGAAAATCTCACCAGACTGATGATATTCTGTGGATTGGGGCGAGTATTTAAACCTTACCCCCTGCCCCCTTGCCTGCTGAGAAGGGAAAAAGGAAACTTTGCCAATAGATTCACTCCTTATTTTTTTGCGTTTTCAGTACCTTCACAAACAGATAAATCGTAACCAGCGTAACCATCAGTTGGACGCTTATCATCATTAGTAGTGCAGAGGTTGTCATTTTTTTAAATGTTTTTTATGTGCCAAATGAATAAGTCCTGCAATAAAAGCAAATGCCGCCAATAGCAACAAACGCCCAATATTGATATATGTTATTTTCTTTTCCAAGCCTATAATTTGGTTTGCATCAGTAGCTTGGCTTAGTTGGTTTTTGAGGTCTGTATTAAAAAGTTTGGAAATGATAGCTCCACTGTCCAGTTGCCAGCCTTGTCCATTGGATAGATTGACAAAAGCCCTTCCCCAGTCGCCTCCTGCGGGCGAGATGAAAGAAGCAATGAAAATCACTATCAAAAGCGAAGGTGTGATGTACTTGATGACAAAGCGGTAAAAATCAGGAACTTTGATGTCTGCGCCCATGGTAATTTCGTTCCAGCCTTTGTCTAAGCCAAAAATCCATGAAAACAAAATGATTTCGGCAGTGGCAAAAATCACCAAAGCAACCGTTCCTGCCCAGTAGTCATAGTCATCAAAAATGCCTTCGTTATAAAAAAACACAGTGGGCAAGCCCAACACCAGCGTAAAAAGCCCAAAAGTCAGTGCCGATTTCTCGCGATTCCAGTTAAATTCGTCCTGAACGAAGCCCATCCAAGGCGTTCCCATAGACAGCGAAGAAGTGATGCCTGCAAAGAAAAGTAAACCAAACCACATCAAGCCCGCCACTGCCGAGAAAAATGTTCCCCATTGCTCAAATAAATAAGGCATCGTTTGGAAAGCCATTGCAAAGCCTGCTTTTTCTTTGACCCATTCTAAGCCAAGATAGCCCGCCGCAATCGGAATCACTATCGAAGCCCCCAAAACTACTTCCACAAAGCCATTCATCCAGCCCGCCGCCATCGCATTGAGCGCAATATCATCTTTAGAACGCACGTAGGACGCATAGCACTGCACGATTCCCATGCCCACCGCAATCGTAAAAAAAATCTGCCCCGCCGCCGCAAGCCAGACTTTGGGGTTAAACAAGGAGTCATACTGAGGCTCCCAGAGGTAGTTCATGCCCAAAAAAGCATCACAGTCAGTACAGCCCTCTGGCGCGCCAGAGCTTCCCAGCGTTACGCCACGCACCGCCAATGCTATCCCAAAAATAATGAGCAAAGGCATACCAATTTTGGATGCAACTTCTACGCCGCCCTGTAAGCCTCGCGACAAAATGTAGGTGTTCATTGCCACGCAAATCAAGTAAGAAACCACCGTAACTACAGGGACTCCTTTTGAAAAATCAGTATAATCACTAAAAAACTGTACCACTTCTACCTGGCTTTTGCCTGCGAAAGTGCCTGAAAGTGAGTACCATGCGTAGGAAAGTGTCCAAGACTCTATGTAGCAATAATAACCTGCCACAGCAATATTGATAAAAATACCAAAAGTACCCATGTACTTCCAGAATTGGCGTTTTTTGTCCATCTCCTGCACTATAAACGGCGGAGAATGATAGCCAAATCTGCCCCCAAACCGCCCCATAGCCCATTCTACCCACAGCATAGGAATCCCCAAAAGCAGAAAACAAACCAAGTATGGAATGATGAATGTGCCGCCACCATTTTGTATTGCCTGTATAGGGAAACGCAAAAAATTACCCAGCCCCACTGCGCTACCAGCCATCGCCAAAATTAGCCCCATGCGCGACCCCCAAGATTCTTTGTTTGTACTCATAATTGCTGTATTTGTTTTATACATTTTCAAGGTTTTATATGCCAACTGTTGTATTCTTTCACTCCTAATTTCAAAACTTCTACTAATAGTAATAAAGTAAAAGCAAAGCATAAATACCATTTACAAAACAATCAAATTATTTGGAAATAAACAGTTAATTAATTAGAATTGCTAAAAATATTTCTATTTATAAAAACGAAACAAATCATTTTTGTCATTTTTTACCATATATATGAAAAGCACCACTAAACTATGTCCACAATAGACCTAAGACCTTTTCAAGAGCAACTTTTAAACTCTCCACATCTATACATCACCAAGAGAAATCTATCAGGAAAATGTACCTATGCCAATCCCGCTTTTTCCAAAAAATTTGAACCCCTCAATCATACCATCAGCTTTACTGGCTGTCAAGATTATCAGATGGATAGCAGTATTTTTGACCAAATACGCCATCAGCTAACTGCAAATCCAGCAGAAGTTATCGTTATAGAGGGTCGCGAGCAGACAGAAGCGGCGCATACTTGGTGGGTGCATTGGGATTTTTCTGCCATCAAAGACGAGCAGGGAAATATCGCTGAAATCTTAGGCGTAGGGTATGATATGACTGAAAGCTACCTCGCCAAACTTCGCTTAGAGGAAGCTGCCCACCGCGTAAATGCAATTTTAGACAGTGTTACTGATGGTTTCTATGCAGTCAATGAGGACTGGACGATTGCCAAGGTCAATAAAATAACAGAAAACACTGTTTCTCTCCAAGCCAGCCAGTTAGTAGGGAAAAATTTGTGGGACGTATTCCCCAGTGATGAGCAGTTTAGTTATCCGAATGTTTTTAAAAAGGCAATGAAGGAAAAAGATACACTCCGCTTTGAGGAATTTTTTGATGGAAAATGGTTCGCCAATACCGTTTATCCTTACGCAGATGGTATTGCAGTTTTTTTCCAAGACATTACGGAGCAAAAAAGAATAGAAGCAGAAATCAAAGCAAAAGAAAATAAACTCAAAGAAAGTATCCAAAAACTAAAAGCCATTTCTGACAGCAGCTCAGATACTTATGTTCTCATCGGCTGGAACTATCAAATTCTTTCTTTTAATCAAACTGCCCAAAAGGAATTTTATAATTTCCACCAAAAACACTTGCAAGAGGGCGAAGATTTCTACCAATATGTCATCAAAGGTACAGAAGAAAGCTTTGAAAATCATTTTTACAAGGCTTTGGAAGGTGAAACTACTCGCGAAGAAATACTGCTGATTCCGTTTCC
Organism: Cytophagales bacterium; assembly: GCA_013298985.1. Classification (GTDB taxonomy): domain Bacteria; phylum Bacteroidota; class Bacteroidia; order Cytophagales; family Thermoflexibacteraceae; genus Thermoflexibacter. The sequence goes on along the minus strand of JAAFJS010000064.1, from coordinate 6,852 downwards.
TGATGGCACTAAACAGTGGCGACAGGTGAGGTATTTTCCTGCTTATGATGTAGATAATCAGATTTTTGCGGTCAGTTTCAATTCGGTAAATATCAGTAAACTAAAGCTGGAAGAAGACAAGGCAAGACAATCTCAAGTCAGGCTCAGAGCAATTTTGGATAGCACCTCAGATACATATATACTACTGGGGAAGCAATATGAAATTCTCTCTTTTAACCAAACTGCCCAAGCAAGATTTCAGGATTATAGTGCAGAGCAATTAAAAGACGGAGATAATTATTTACAACATATCATCTCCAAAGACATCAGAGAAAGATTTAAAAATAACTTTGCCAAGGTACTCGCGGGCGAGACGATAAATATAGAAACCTTGCTGCCGTTGCTTGATGGTACAAAAGAATGGCGACAAATACGATACTTTCCTGTATATGATGAAGTAAATGAGGTATTTGCAGTTAGTTTTAACAGCATAGATATCAACGCGGTAAAGCAACAAGAAGAAAAGGTAAGGCAGACCAGCAGAAGGTTAAAAGCAATTCTGGACAGCACCACAGACCTTTATATACTCATAGGCAGGAACTACGAAATCCTTTCTTTTAATCAAGCCGCCAATGACGAGTTTTATAATTTCCATAAAAAACACCTCAAAGAAGGAGATAGTTTTTTACAATATGGTATCAGCCATACAGAAGATAGCTTCGAAAACGAATTTGAAAGGGTACTTGCAGGAGAAATATTAAAAGCAGAGGTATTTGTTTCTTTTCTTGATGGTAAGCAAGAATGGCGACAGATTCGGTACTTTCCTGTCTATGACGAAGCCAATGAGGTATTTGCAGTTAGCTTTAATGCTGTCGATATCCACGAAGCAAAACAGCAGGAGGAAAAAGTAAGGCAGACCCAAATCACACTAAAAGCAACCCTCAACGATTACTACGACGCAGAGCAAAAAATTATCATCAGAAATAAACTTTTGGAACGGATAGCCTTTATACATTCGCACGAGCTTCGCAGACCTGTAGCTAATATTTTGAGCTTAATCGACCTTATCAAAGAAGAAGAACCCTGCGAAGAAGAACTGAAAATGTACATCAACTATTTACAGACCTCTGCCCACGATTTGGACAAGGTAATTCACAACATTGTAGATAAGACCCACTTCCACGATATTGATTAAATAAAACGCAGTTTTTTACTCATTTTCTGCTTTTTTTTACAAAAATTTCATTAATTAGGAATACGTTTTTAACTTTACTCGCTTTACTTTGTAGGAATAGAACCAAGATTAATAATCCTTGCCATGAACGAGTTAAACGAATTTCCTTTTAATGCTTTTGAGCTGGGAAGCGAAGAGGAAGAAATCAAGCAATTACCTGTGCATGAGCAGTTAAAACGCTTTAATATCAGTGATTGCGAACAACTGTTGCAGCGTAGCCACGAACCTGTGGTGATTATAGACCCTTTCGAACGTATTTTATTTTATAACCAAGCCGCGGTGTATCTCTGGGGCTATTCCAGAGAGGAATCCATCGGCTCGTCTATCACTGCTTTTATCCAAAGCGACTGGGAAGACAAGCAAAAAGGGTTCATTGTCAATTACTTGACTACAAATGACGCAGAAAGCAAAGAAGCCGAAGCTGTACTCAAAAACGGCGGCTACCTCCCTATCCGAATCAAAATGGTGGAAACGCAGCAAGATGGGAAGCCAGCCTTGGCAGTTTTTGCCCAAAATATAGCCAAAGAAAAACAACTTCTCCACGAAAAAGAAGAATACAAAGAAGAACTCAAACAAAATTTAGAGCAGTTAGAGGACGTTCACCAGAGCTACCAGCAAAGAATCGCCGAGTATGAAGCCCAAATCACTGCCCTCAAAAGGCAAAATGTCAATAGCACCAATGCCAGCACTGCCTTAAAAGATGATGGCTACGCCAAAGCGGTGAATAACTCTTTTTCTGTCGTGGAGTTTGATACGCAGGGCAATATTCTTACCGCCAATAATTTGTTTTTACAATTAATGGGCTATGAATTTGCCGAAGTCAAAGACAAACACCACAGAATATTTGTGGATAGCGTCTATGCGCGAAGTGAGGAATACAAAAACTTTTGGCTTGACCTCAAAAAAGGACAGTTTGAATCAGGAACTTTCAAGAGATTTACCAAAAACGGCGGCGAAGTTTGGCTAAGTGGCTCCTACACGCCTATTTTTGATGAAAGTGGAGCAGTAGAAAAAATCATCAAAATAGCCATTGACGTTAGCAAAGAAAGGCAACACAACAACGATATGCAAAGCCAGCTGGAGGCGATAGATAAAACAACAGTAGTAGTGGAGTTTGATTTAGAAGGTAGAATACTGAAAGTCAATGACTTGTTCGAAAAACTTTTTTCTTATTCCAAAGACGAAGTATTGGGCAGTCATCACCAACTTTTGGTAACTGAAGAAGAAAAATATAGCAACGAATACAAGCAATTTTGGCTAAAACTTCGCAAGGGCGAATTCGTTTCAGGGGAATTTACGCGCCTGACCAAAAATGGGCAAAAAATCTGGATTCAAGGAAGTTACAGCCCTGTGTTAGATTTGAATGGGCTTCCCTATAAGGTAGTTAAGTACGCCATCAATGTTACCACACAAAAGTTACTCGAAAAAGAAGTTCAGGCACAATTAGAAATGGCAAGAGCTACAGAGGAAGAACTTCGCCAAAATGGAGAAGAACTGCAAGCCACTCAAGATGCCCTTCGCGAGAACTTAGAAAAGGTATTTGAGGCGCAAGAGCAACTTGCGGTGCGTGAGAGGGAAATAACTGCCATTGCCCAACGTTTTGAAAGCGTACTCCAAGGCTGTACAGATGCTGTAGTAACTTCCAATCAAGCTGGTGATATTGAGTTCTTTAACAAAGCCGCAGAAAAACTTTGGGGTTATACTCAGGAAGAAATCATAGGTAAAAATGTGAGAATATTAATGCCCGAAGCGCATGCGCACCAGCACGATACCTACATTAATAATTATCTGCAAACAGGTACTGCCAAAGTAACAGGCTCAGGAAGAAAGCTTGAAGCTCTTACCAAATCAGGGCAGAAAGTACCTATAAACCTGACCATTTCAGAGTCAAAAATAGGTGATAAATCTCTTTTTACTGCATTTTTGAGGAATATCACTGACGAGTCACTGATGAAAAAACAGCAAGATGAAACAGAAAAAGTGCTACGCGAAAACTTGGAAATGCTCGGTGCTACCCAAGCCCAGCTCCAAGAGAGAGAGCAAGAAATGGCAGCCCAACTCACCGCAATTAACTCCGCTTTTGGATTTGTCGAGTTTACACCAAAGCATGAAATTGTATATGCAAATGATATATTTTTAAACCTCATGGGCTATACACTCGATGAAATCAGAGGCAGAAACCATAGCATTTTTATAGATGAAGAATATGCAAATAGTGCTGATTATGAAGCACACTGGGCGAGTGTTTTGAGTGGAGTAGCACAGGTACGCAATAATTTTAAGCGGATTAATAAACAGGGCAAAGAGGTCTGGCTCAGTGCTACTTATTCGCCAATCATGGACGAAAACGGCAAAATCGTTAAAATCATCAAATTGGCAAATGATGTTACCAGTTTTAATGTTTCTCTCCAAGCAGTAAGCAAGTTTTTAAACGAACTCAAAAATGGCAATTTTGCGGTCGAGTTTGACTTAGAAGAAAACAAGATACAAGGTGAAATTGCAAGTATGGTCAAGGATAACATAGCTTTGCGAAATACACTGCAAAGCATTGTTAAAGAGATGAATAGGGTAGTGAATTTGGCAGGGGAAGAAGGCGTTTTGAGTGAAAGACTGCAATTAGACAATGTTTCAGGCTCTTGGAAAGAATTGGTAACGTCAGTAAATTTTCTTTTAAGTGCCATCTCCCAGCCCATCATGGAGATTAACCGCGTCGTATTGGGGCTGTCTATGGGTGATTTGACGCAAAAATTCGATATAGATGCCAAAGGCGACATAGCCGACATGGTCAATGCGCTTAGAATAGCTTTCCGTAACCTCAACGAGTTGCTCAAAAACATAGAAGTTGGCGCAAAATACGTAGCCAAAGCCTCTGGTGATATGCTTAACAAATCAGAAAGCATGAAAAGTAATACCACCGAAGTAGCCACCGCTATTCAGCAAATGGCAGACGGCGCACAGGAACAAGCCGCTCGCACAGACGAATCTTCGCGATTAGTAGAAACGATTTTGAAATCCTCTAACGAGATGGCTACCAAGGCAGGAATCATAGACAAATCAGCAGAAAATGGTCAGAAAAGTTGCTTAGAGGGTTTAAAAATTATCTCAACCGTAGTAAGTAGTATGTCCGAAATAGCCAAATCTGCTAACTTTACCTCTACTTCCATCGAAGCGTTGAGTAATCGTTCTGATGAGATTTCGCGCACCTTAAATGTAATTACAGACATTGCTTCACAGACCAACTTGCTCGCACTAAACGCTGCTATAGAGGCGGCACGCGCAGGCGACGCAGGCAGAGGTTTTGCGGTAGTTGCCGAAGAAATACGCAAGTTAGCGGAGGACTCACGCCGTTCTGCTATAGAAATAGAAAAGGTCATCAAAGACGTACAGAAAGATGTAAACTTGGCAAATCGCGCCATAGAAAAAATGCAACTAAACGTAGAAAACGGCAATACAGCCACCCTACAAGCACAAGACGTTTTCAATGACATCAACCGTTATAGTTCACAAAACTTGGCACTCTCCAAAGATATTTTGTTAGCCACAAAAGCGCAAAAAGAATCTATCAATGTGGTCGTGAAAAACATAGAAAAAATAGTAGTCGTTTCCGAAGAAACCGCCACAGGCACGCAGGAGGTCGCAAGTTCTTCTCGCCAGCTTAGTGGCTCGATGAACGAAATAACAGTTACAAGTAAGGATTTGTCTGCCATTGCCCAGCAGTTAAAAGATGGGGTAGGAAAGTTTAAGCTAAATTAATTGAATCATTTTCCTCATCACATCTTTGCCTGAGCATAAAATCAATGGAAAAAAAATGGACATATAAACCTCTGCCCAATGCAGAAAGCACACAACAACTTGCCGAGGCAATCAATGTGAGTTTTCCCATTGCTATCTTACTCAAACAGAGGGGAATACCTGATTTTGAAAATGCCAAAAACTTTTTCCGCCCTGCCTTTGAGCATTTGCATAACCCTTTGTTAATGAAGGACATGGACAAGGCAGTATGGAGATTAGAGGAAGCGATTCGCAACAGGGAAAAAATCATGATTTATGGCGACTATGACGTAGATGGCACTACGGCTGTCGTCTTGGTCTATGGTTTTCTCCAACATTTTTATAATAACCTGCTCTACTATACGCCAGACCGCTATACCGAAGGCTACGGTGTTTCTATCAAAGGCATGGACTGGGCAAAATCGCAGGGCGTTTCGCTGATAATCTGCGTAGATTGTGGTATCAAATCGCATCAATCCATCAGCTATGCTCAGGAATTGGGCATAGATTTTATTGTGTGCGACCATCACCTCCCCGCCGCAGACCTGCCCAACGCGTATGCCGTTTTAGACCCCAAGCGCAAAGATTGCCCTTATCCTTTCAAAGAATTATCGGGCTGTGGCGTTGCCTTCAAGTTATTGCATGGCTTCTGCCAAAACAATGACATTCCTTTTGACAAACTTTATCCTTTTATGGACTTGGTGGCGGTCAGTATCGCGGCTGACATTGTTCCCCTGATAGATGAAAACCGCATTTTGACGCACTATGGATTACAACTGCTCAATAGCCAATCTCGACATGGATTAAAGGCACTCATGGAAATTGGAGGACTTCGCAAGCCGATTGATGTGTCGAGTATCGTTTTTGGTATCGCGCCTCGCCTCAATGCGGGCGGACGCGTAGCTCACGCAAGCGAGGCTATCCGATTATTATTAGCAGAAAATGAAAGCGAAGCAAGTAAATTGGCAAATACTGCCAATATTTCTAATGATACCCGACGCAACTTTGATGCAAATATTACCCAAGAAGCTATCCAACTTTTAGAACAAAGTGCTGAAAAACACGCACATACGACTGTATTGTTTAAGGCAGATTGGCACAAGGGCGTGGTGGGTATTGTAGCTTCGCGTTGTATAGAAAAGTTCTATCGACCTACTATCATTTTGACGCAAGCAGACGGCAAGGCAACAGGCTCGGCGCGCTCTGTCAATGGATTTGATGTCTATGAAGCTCTTTCGGAATGTGCAGATTTACTGGAACAGTACGGCGGACACGCGCACGCAGCAGGACTTACTTTGCCTCTGGATAACCTTCAGCCTTTCAAAGATAAGTTCGAGAAAGTAGTAGCCAATCGAATCAGCGCAGACAGCCTTACGCCCCAGCAAGAGATAGATTGCGTATTGGAACTTACACAAATCAATACCAAATTTTACAAAGTCATCAAGCAAATGTCGCCTTTTGGACCTCAAAATATGCAGCCTGTTTTTGTTTCTAAAAACGTATTTTTGAAGGGAACCCCCAGTATTCTCAAAGAAAGTCATTTGCGCTTTACCGTCAAGCAGGAAACTTCTATCGCATTCGAGGCGATTGGCTTTAGTATGGCGCATTATTTTGACAAACTACAGCCCCACACGCCCTTTGATATTTGCTATCAAATCCTCGAAAATGACTACAAAGGCAGGCGAGGTTTACAACTGGTGGTCAAAGACTTGAGATTTTGAGCTATCCTTAACAATTAGGAATCCTACTTTTTCGCTTCTTCTTTTTCCTGTTCTTCGCCCTGCTCTTTTGTTTTCAAAAGTGTGGTTATCAGCCCTTTGCGGCGCAAGATAGTTTCCATAAACTTCATTTCCAAGTCGTTTTTGAAT
>JAAFJS010000063.1 GCA_013298985.1 Cytophagales bacterium | reverse complement strand
ATTTATTTGGAGTTCGCCTGCCTCAAAATGTGGAAATGAGCAAGGTAAAAGAAATTTTTACTCGCCACCAGCTATCGGTATCTTTCAGAGGCGATGCTATTCGCATCTCTCCGCATCTCTATAATGAGGAAAGCCAAATACAAATACTCATCAATGCGTTCGAAGAAGCGGTGAAATAGGGGTAGTGTGCATTAGTAATCAGATTGATTACTTGGAAAAAATCAATAGACTTTCTACATTGTTTTTGTGTTTTTAGTTTACGCACCAGCAAATAAGCTACGAAAAACCACTCTTGCAAAATTAGCAAACAGTTTTCTTACCTTTGTAGTGTCAGCGAAGCGCACCAGCAAATTGTGGTAGATGCGCTTTGCCAATACTTGCAAAGGGGAAAATAGAAGCAAAATCTTACTTATGCTTAAATATACTGTCATTATATATTTAGTATTTATTCCAATACTATGTCTTTCTCAAAAGCATTGGAGAGAAAATACAATACCACCTTATGACATAGCAAGTAAGGAACTAATTATAAATGACTATAATCAAGATGGTTACATTGATACTATTGTTTCTGTGGAAAGCGAAAGCTGGGTACGATATGTTTATATGTTCTATTTTATTAATGGCAAAACTCATCAAAAAGACAGTATGTATTTTAACTACAATTATAGCCCTTACATTAAATTCGTTACATTTATCCCACCAGAAATCACACAAGGCAAAAATATAGGCTTTTTATATGAAGCAATGAAGCATAGAGGGTTATCTTATCAGGAAAAACCTGACCCTTCTTTACAATGGGTAATAGGTGGTTGGGTAAATAAACCTGTCTTGAAACCTAAAAATCCTTTTGTAAGAAAAATAGTCAAATACAATCCTTTATGGATGAAATGCCCTGTACAAATGCCTTCAAGATATTATACTTTTATTAGTGGAGACTCTATAATATCTCCTTTATTTAATGATTCTGTCTATTATCAAAAAGTAAATAAGCCTGCTAATGTTCAAATTATTTATTATGGGAATCAGCATAAGTTATTTTCCACCTTACATGATTCTTCTTTAACTTGTACTGATACCAAACAAGAAGATGGACATTTTTACAAGGTTTATATTACGGGTAGAGGGGTAGTGCTTCAAAAAGATAGTCTTTATTCTTGGATATATGTTTGTGATAAGGACTTATCTTACCCCATTCCAGATTTTGATGGTATGGAAGAGAGGATTGCCTTTGTACACCATGCTCATTTTTGGGGTAAATATGTTTTTATTCAGGTTCGCCCAAGACCAAAAACAGAACATCCTTATGAGTTAGGACTTACGCAAAAATTTGAAACTAACGAAATATGCGCTTAAAATGCCTTAAAATGTAAATTTTGAAAACGAGCAAAACGAATTTTGCCTAATTTAGCAGGCACAACATTTTTTTGCTATTTTTAGCCGCACGATAAGCCGTTAAAGTGTCTAAAAGAACCTCTGCGTAAGTCCTATGAGTATTACATTGATATAGAAAAAGGTGTTTGTGTTCAGTTGAAAGGGGTTATTACAGATTTTAGAAAAGATGGCAAACTCACTTTAAGTGATTATTCACTTAATACACATCAGCAATTAAGTATGTCAGATTTGCTTACAGATGAGTTTGATAAGCAAGAGGTTAGCTCGCTGCCCTCATCTTTGGTACTTTATACTCTTATTTTTAGTGTCATTTTGATATTTGCTTTATTTTTTTTGATACGGAAATTTCAAAAGAAAAATTAATATTTGCGTTCCCCCTTTGCTGGTGTTAGTTTACGCACCAGCAAATTGTAGTAGGTGCGCTTCGCTAATACTTGCAACAGGGAAAAAAATGTCAATCCAAATATACCATAAAAACAGGTTGATAAAAGCACATCAGTTAATATGCTTTTATCAGCCTGTTTTTTGCAAGTTTTGGGGCTAAGTGCATGAATACCTTCTACTAATATACTACACTTTCTGCAATATCTTTGTAAGCGTTGATGTCCTTTTGTACGCTGTCCAACTTTGCTGTCAAAGAAACGATTGCAATTTTTCCTAATGGTAGTCGCAATGGTGGTGTGTCAAGTTTTGTAATGTCAATAATTGCTTGTGATGCTTTTATTGGGTCGCCTTCTTGTTTGCCATCCACTTGTTTCATCCTTTCTCTAAATGCACCTGCTGTTGAGTTGTAATCTTCAATTATTTTGTTCGCTTGTTTGAATGAACTACCTGCAAAGTTTGTCCTGAAAGGTCCTGGTTCTACAATAGTTAGTTTTATACCAAGAGGTGCAACTTCAATTGCCAATGCTTCACTAAAACCTTCTAATGCAAATTTGCTGGCATTGTAAATGCCAAAACCTGGAAATGCTTTAAAACCACCGTGAGAAGAAATTTGAATAATGTGTCCACTTTTTTGTTGTCTAAGCAATGGCAAAAACGTTTGTGTTAGTTGCAAAGTGCCAAAGAAGTTGGCTTCAAAAATTTCTCTGGTTTCTGTTGTGCTTGTTTCTTCAATAGCACCTGCAAAACCAAAACCTGCATTATTTACAAGTACATCAATTTTGCCAAACTTGTCTGTAACAAGTTTAACTGCTTTTTCAATTTCAGCTGGTTTTGTAATATCCAAAGTCAAAGCATAAGCTTCGTCTTTGTATTGATGATTAAATACATCTGCTTGTGTTTGATGGCGAAATGTACTGATTACAAAGTCGCCATTTTCAATTACAGTTTGGGCAAGAGCTTTGCCCAAACCGCTTGAAATTCCTGTGATAAACCAAATTTTATTTTTCATAATTAGGCTACTTTTAAAAGTTGAACAGGAATATTAATTTTCACTTTGTCAGAAACAGCCAAATTTCCTGTACCTAACAAAACATTAAACGAAAGCCCAAAATCTTGTCGGTTGATACTACCTGAAATAAAGAAACCTGCCTTTGTGTTACCAAATGGGTCTTGCGGCACAGTACCAGCATATTCCAAATCAAAAATTACTGGCTTGGTTACATCACGAATAGTCAAATTTCCGTGCATTTTGTATTCATTGGCAGTGGCTGTTTTTTCTAATTTTGTGCTTTCAAATTTCATTTCTGGAAATTTTTCAGCATTGAAAAAGTCATCTGCTTTCAAGTGTGCATCTCTTTGAGCATCGTTGGTGTCTATGCTGTCGATTTGCACAGTTACGCTAACTTCTAAATCCGAAAAGTCGTCTTTCTCTGTTTTTACTTTTCCTGTGTAGTTTCTGAAAAAACCGTCTGTTTCAGAAATTCCGAAGTGTCGCACACTAAACCCTACTTTGGTGTGGCTTGGGTCTAAAACCCATTTTGCTTGTTCTTGCATTGTCTTATATTTTAATTTGTTATTGTCATTATTGACAATGCAAAGATGAGATGAAAATACCCTCTGATGTTAAGACAAAAGCTACCTTGTTCGGTATTTTTCGGACATTTGGGTTTTAAATACCATTGGTGATAGATTTGTTTCTGCTTTAAAGGTTTTTGCAAAGTAGGAACTATCCGTATAATTGAGTTGAAAAGCGATTTCTGAAACTGTACTGTCTGTGAAAGTCAGTAGTCGTTTTGCTTCCAAAACACTTCTTGCTCTTATCACTTCACTTGCTGTTTTGCCTGTTACATCTTTCGTGATAAGGTTTAAGTGATGCGCTGTTATAGATAATTTATCCGCATAAAATGATGTAGTTTTATTTTCAACAAAATGTTTATCCAACAAATGTTTGAATTGCTTGAAAATGATTAAGTATTTTTTGGAAATTGGCTTTTCCGTTTCAGTATCAACACAACGCTGGACTTGTGCTAATAAAATATGAAGCAAAGATTGAGTAATTGCTTGGCTTTTATCAGTTCGTTTCTGCTCGTTGGCAATTAGGTCAATGGTTTGCTTGATGTCGGCAAAGTTTCTCTTGTCTAATTGAATACAAGGATTTGCATAAAAGTTGTCCAAAAAACTCAATTCAAACAATTTGTCTTTGTTGTTATGGTTGAGCAAAAAGAAATCTTCTGTAAACAAAATTGTACCACCTTTCAATGGTTTCCATTCTTCAAATTGATGCACTTGGTTTGGTGAAATGAAAAACAAACTATTGGGCAAAACTTCATATTCTTTATAGTCAATCGTTTGTTTGCTTATCCCTTTTTCAGTCCAAAGAATTTCGTAAAAAGTGTGTTTGTGAATGTCGTCCACATTTGGTTCTTCCATTTCGTCAAACCGCATAATTTCAAATTCGGTTCGGTTTGTCGGCTCATTAATAAAATGTCCGATAGAATAATATGGAAACAAATCTTTCATTTGGTAAAGATAGCAGTTTTCTATTTTTTGTTTTTTGGAGGCTCTGGTAACATTATGTAGCAAACTTATTTACTTATTACAAGCAATGAAGTCAAAAAAAATGCCCACAGATTTTTCACTGTAAGCATTTGTAAAAGAGGAATATATCAGATTCGAACTGATGACCTTTACCATGTCAAGGTAACGCTCTAACCAACTGAGCTAATATTCCTTACTAAAATTAGGCTACAAAGATAGCATAGATTTTCATCTTTGCAAAATCAAATGTCCTAATTTATCGCGTTTTGTTTGCAAGTATTTCTGATTGTGAGGATTGGGCGCGATTTCTATGGGTAACGTTTCTACAATTTCCAGCCCGTAGCCCATCAGTCCTGCGCGTTTCTTGGGGTTATTGGAGATGAGCTTGATTTTGGTAATGCCCAAGTCGCGCAATATCTGTGCGCCCACGCCATAGTCGCGTTCGTCCATTTTGAAGCCCAACGCCAAATTTGCCTCGACGGTATCGTATCCTTGCTCTTGTAACTTGTACGCTTTCAACTTGTTAAGCAAGCCTATGCCGCGTCCTTCTTGGTTCATATAAAGCACCACGCCTTTGCCTTCCTTTTCCACCATTCGCATTGCGCTGTGGAGCTGGTTGCCGCAATCGCAACGGCAGGAGCCAAAAATATCACCTGTCATGCACGAAGAATGGACGCGCACCATGATTGGTTCGTCTTTTTTCCACTCGCCTTTTACCAATGCCAAGTGAATATCGCCTGTGTTGGTTTGTTCGTAGGCGGTTAGTTGGAAGTCGCCATAAGCGGTGGGCATTTCTACGGTTTCTTCGCGTCTGATGAGGGATTCTTTGGCGAGCCTATACTCAATCATGTCCTTGATAGCGACCAGTTTGAGTCCATTTTTGTTGGCGATTTGTCGGAGCTCGGGCAGTTTGGCTTTTTCGCCCTGCTCGTCCAAAATCTCAATGAGTATGCCCGCAGGATACAAACCTGCCAAACGCGCCAAGTCCAGACTCGCCTCTGTATGCCCAGCCCTCCGCAATACGCCCCCGTTCCTTGCGCGCAAGGGATTGATATGCCCAGGTCGCCCTAAGTCTTCGGGCTTGGTTTGCTCGTTTACCAGTGCGCGGATTGTTTTCCAACGGTCTGTTACTGAGATACCTGTAGTTACGCCCTGCCCCAAAAGGTCGACCGTAATGGTAAAAGGTGTTTCGTAAGTTGCCGTATTATTTTCTACCATCATGCCCAGCAAAAGTTCCTCGCAGCGTTGCTCAGTCAAGGAAACGCATAAAAAACCTTTTCCTGAAAGCATAAAATTTATCTTTTTGGGGGTGGCAAGCTCGGCGGCACAGATAAAATCACCTTCATTTTCTCGGTCTTCATCATCAACGACAATGACCACTTCTCCTCTACGAATTGCCTCTATTGCCTCTGGTATGCTGTCTAAACGTATATCTTCTGTCATGTTTATTGGATATAAATACAAAATAAGAAACCACAAAGTTACGCTAAAAGATGAAGCTACGTGGTGGTTTCTTATTTTATTTAACCTCAAAAAGCAAAAAATAGTTTATTTACAGCACTAACTTAACTTTCGTGCTAATTTCTGGGCTTCTTTTGTTTCTATTGTTTTCAGGAAAAACGAAAGTTGTATATCTTTTTCTTTGGGGTTTATCACTTTGAGGTAGTGTTCCTCCAAGGTCATTTTGTAGAGTGCCGCCGCGCAGTAGGCATTGATGTCAGGATTTTCCAGCCCTTTTTCTAACTGGCGAATCACGCGACCATTGTTAAAATTTGCCAAGGCAATCGCAGCACGCTGACGGGATTTGCGTTCACCAATATTGTCTTTTTTGCCTTCGGAAGAAGATTTAAAATCAGGATTAAGCAGTTCTACAAGGTGCAAAACCGCTTGCTCGTTGCCCAAATTACCCAAATGCTCGGCAATTCTGATGGATTCCGTTTCGTGCTGGTCTTTGGGGATAAGCTCGATGAGTAGGCTCAACATTCCTGCGGGGCGCGCCTTCATCAGGTGCGTGAGCGCATGGTCTATCGAACACAAATACTCGCTGTGGCGGGCTATTTCAGTAAGCATAAACAGCGAATGGTTATCTCTGGTGGCTAATTCGGTAAAGATAGACTCCTCCAAATCACCATGCACTTCGTGGTAAAAACAAATGGCAGAAAGGAATTTGGTAGAGGTTGTGGTTTTCGAATGTATCAACTGCCTAATTGCTTTTGTTTTTTCTTTCTCTTCCAGTTTTTCACCTCCAAAGTTAATCATTTCAAAGGTTTTGTAGTTTTCTTTGGAGTAGTCCATTTCACAAAATGGAGGAAGCCAATTATAAAATGCACCTTTTTGAGTAGCAGTTTCTGCTTCTTCTATATTTTCTAAGGCGAGCCAATAGTCTGATAATCCGTCATATACGGGTGCATAACCTTTGTTTATTTCTATTGCCTGCTGGAAATTGCGAAATGCCTTGTCATAATTTTTGAGGTGCAGGGCAGAGTTGCCCGCTTTGACCAAATATTCTTCGTGTGAAGGATACATATTTGCCAATTTTTCCCAAAAAGCAAGTGCTTTTTCATAGTTCTTGGCGTAATTATGCAGTTTGCCCAAATTGACGAGAGGCTCGTCCTCGTAAGGGTGTAATACGTGCGCCTTTTCGAACGCATCACTTGCCAAGTGTAACATGGAGGCTTTGAATTGAGCATCTTCGATAGAATCAGCCTGCTGCACCATTTCTACTCTCCCTTTTTTAAACTTTACATTTTTGCCTTTTAACCCCTGTCTGAGCCTGATTTCCCCAATATTGAGATAGAGAGGATAGTCATCTTCATTGTTTCGCAAGCCCGCCACCCAAATCTTGATAGCATCTTCGGTTTCGCCAAAATAATCGGTGAGGCTACCCAGTAACAGGCGCGAATCCATGTCTTCGGTATCGTGTGTAATATTCTCATTTAATAGCTTTTGGGCAGTAACCAACTCTCGATTGTTGAGTAACTCCACGATATTGTCCATAGAGTGTTGGGCATAACTATTGCCTGAAAAATAGAGCAGAAACAAAAAACTACATACGAATATTGGCTTCATAAACAGTTCGTTAGTACACATAAAATAATAAAAAGGAATAGAGAAAATGAGCTATGGGGTTAGGTAAATTTAACGTAAAGTTTGGATTCTACGTTTCACTTTACTTATTTTTTTCATAAAAAACGTAAAAAAGTCATATTTCTTATTATTTAAGTCTAATTAAATAGAAATAATTTCGAAAATAAAGAAATATCATAAAAAAAAGGGCAGTTTTAAAGATGTAATGCTTGTTGTTGGTGAAAAACACACAACAACGGTATTGGGTCATTACTTGTTTAAAACTATCATAAAAAAAAAGAGATGACTTTCCCCAAAGTCATCTCTTTTTTATTTTTTATCATTGTTTAATTCCCTGCTTTGGTTTCTGCGGGCTTATTCGCTGCCGTTTCTGGCTCAAAATACACCTCGCTAAAATCTCTGTATTGCATCGGATTGTTAGGAAAATTTTTGATACGTGAACTGAGCAAACGATAGCCTTCGTCATACCAAAGTACCAAAATTGGGGCATCACGCATCACCAGACTTTCCGCTTCCATAAAATATTTGTTTGCCTCTTCTACCGAAGTGGCTATCAATGCCCTGTCGTAAAGTGCATCAAATTTTGGGTTTTTATATCTTGGAATATTTGGATAAGAATTTTCTCCTAACTGTGCAGGCACATATTTGCTGCTAAACATCCACAAGAAGTTTTGTGGGCTTGGGTAATCTGCCAGCCAAGAAAGACGAATCAACGAGAAATTGCCTTTGATACACTTGTCAGTAATTTGAGAGTGGGGAAGAATGTTAATCTCCATCTCGATATTCAAGGAATTTTTGAGCTGATTTCTTACTTCTAAGGCAACGTTAGAATGTCTATCTCCTTCTGGGTTTAGGTCAAGCGTAATCTTGGGGAAGCCTTGCCCTTTGGGGAAGCCAGCCTTTGCCAAATAGTATTGGGCGGAGTCTATATTATAGTCATAGCCTTGAATTTTGCTGATGTCGTAGTCTTGGAAGGAAGGCGGCGTAAGTCCATGAATACCTGCGGCATAGCCTTCGCCGTTTAGCACAAATTCCAATATTTTTTTGCGGTCAATCGCGAAAGAAATCGCCTTGCGAACATTTACATCTTTGAAAATACCCTCTGCATTCATAAAAGAGAATATTTGCGTTTGCATTTCAGGCTCTCTTTGTAGCTCATATTTGCTAAAACCGCCGTTTTCATCTACATTGGTTTCTTCCAAAATTTCTATGATATAATCCGTAGGAAGGCGATACATCATGTCCAAGTTGCCTTTGCGAAACTCAAACAATTCTGTTTTTTTGTCTTGAATAAAATTAATTTCTAAGGCATCAATGAAAGGCAACTGATTGCCATGCTTGTCTTTGCGGTAGTAATTTTCATTTCTTGCCAATTTGATTTTATTACCTTCATCTACACTTAAAATCTTGTAAGGTCCTGTCCCTACGGCTTTGATTCTCATATCCACGCCATATTTTTCATACGCTTCTTTGGGGAAAATAAAGGTTTGGGGACGAGCCAAGTTGGTCAGGAACAAAGAGTTTGGCTTGTCGAGGGTGAACTGAATCGTATAATCGTCAATGATTTTTACACCTTCTAACTCAAAACTTGGTGCTTTGCCGCCAATGGTTGCGTCATAATAGGTTTTTGCTCCTTTGAGTATGCCGTCGAACATATCGAAGGCGCGGTTGTTGCGGTCTTGGGTGCAGAGTCTGGTAAAGCAGTATTTGATGTCTTCGGCTTTGACTTCTCTGCCTTTGCCACCACCAAAGCAAGCGTCGTCATGGAAAACAACTCCCTTGCGGATTTTGACGGTATAGACTGTATATGAGCTATCTATGGTGTGGCTTTCGGCTAAAGCGGGAACGATTTTGAGGTTTCCGCCTTGGTCAAATTTGAATAGTCCTTCATAGATTTGTGAGGCTACGCGATAAGAATACACATCGACAATGTTGTGCGGAAATAGATTTTTGATGTATTCTGACTCGTTAAGCCTGAACTCGCCGCCATAGTACCTGCCTCCATTTGCCGAACGGAGTTCTTTGGGTGTTTCGCTGTTTTGACTTCCTCCACAACTTGCAAAGAATAAGCTAATAATCAATAACTTACAGATGATTAAGTTTCTCATCGGTTTCATCATTTTTATTGAATTAAGTATAGTTTGTTTCAAAATAATTTAGATTGTTAAATTTCCATCAAAGAAAATTCTTATACCAAAAATTGCACCTAAAATTGATAAAATCAATCTATTAGTGATAATTAATTTAATTCCAATAGCACAGGGCAATGGTCAGAGAAAAAAACCTTGTTTAATATCGTACACCTTTTTAATCTGTTTTCCAGTGCCTCCGAAGCCAAATGATAATCTATGCGCCAGCCCAAATTTTTTTCACGCGAGCCTGACCGCGTACTCCACCATGTATAGTTGTGAGGCTCTTTATTAAAATACCTAAATGTATCTATAAATCCACTCCCCACCAGTTTGTCCATCCATTCACGCTCTTCAGGCAAAAACCCAGAAGAATTGGTGTTTTTGGTTGGGTTATGAATGTCTATTGGCTTGTGGCAAATGTTGTAATCTCCACTAATAATCAGATTTGGCGACTTTTGTTTTAAGTCATCAATATAATTATAAAAATCAGCTAACCACTCATACTTAAAATCCTGCCGCACGCTTCCTCGCGTACCCGAAGGCATATAGACGCTGAGGAGAGTAAAATCCTCCGTTTCTATCTGCACTAACCTTCCTTCCGAATCGTATTGCGGGAAGCCAAAGCCGTACTGTACGCGGTTTATTTTGTGCTTTGCCAAGATTGCCACACCGCTATACCCTTTTTTTTCGGCGGGATACCAGCAAACCTGATAGCCCATGTCCTCAAAAACAGCCAAGTCCAGTTGGTCTGCATTTGCCTTGATTTCCTGCAAACACACGTAATCAGCCTCTGTCGCCTTCAACCAATCCACCAATCCTTTTTTGAGGACAGACCTGATTCCGTTCACATTATAAGTTATCAATTTCATGTAGGATTCGCACTTTTAAAATTACTATTTTTTCTTAGAAAAAAACAAAACTTCACGCATATTATTTTAACAATGCTATATAAAGACCTCTTTTTCAAAATACTCAATCACGTGTATCTTCAGTAATTTTTCCTGACCAAGCAAGTCAAAAAAAGGCAATTTCTTCACCAGTTTCCAGTGAGGCCAGCCCTGCTCGTCCATACCCTCCAGCTCATAGAACCCTGACATACTCAACACTTTACAGATAGCAATGTGCATCAGGTCTTGTTTTTCTTCCTTCGTAAAATTCTTGATGCCCTTGCCCAGTTCTTGCACACCAATCATAAAAAGCACACCGTTTAGGTCAGGTTTTTTGCCAAATAGCTCATTTATCTTCCCAAGCAAATTTTCCCAAGCTACTTCTAAATTTTCTTCTAATTCCATTTTTTTACTGATTCTATTTTTCAAATGCAAAAGTAGGGAAAATTACTTGTGCTTCTTTATTTCTGTAAAAAAATACCAATTATTATCTTTGGGAATAACTTAATTTTTGCGACAAAACTTAGGGGGTTAAATATAGTTTCCGATTTGCCCAATCGATAGTAAGCACATAATTTTTGAGAAATTCATTGCCCAAGCGCGTATTGGGCGCATTGGAAAAAAGTGTAGGAACGGCGTAAACACTGCGCCCACCTACCTCCAAGTGCTGTGTGGTAGTTGCAAAAATAATATCCTGACCAACTTTCAGCGTATCTGGCTCGTCCACAAAGCCCGCCGAGTAGCGAAGCCCAGTAAAATATTGGTTCAGGGAAATTGCATACGGATTGCCCGTACTCACCCAAAAAGTAGGGCGTTGTGGAAATTGATTAATAGTAAGCTGGACGCAAGGCACGCTGAAAATATTTTTGATAAAAGAAATAGGATAAGTCTGTGGCTGTGTGGGCAATAGGCTCAGTTGGTTAGAAAAATAAATTTTTTTTCGCGCATAGTCAATCTGCCACAAACAGTGCTGCATGAGATTCGCACCAATAACGCCATCTATTTCCTTTGCTGATACCTCACTTCCTTCCAATTCCCCAACGGCAATTTCTTGGAAAACAGTGTTTTGTATTTTCAGGTTTGTCAAAAAGAAAGTAACATCTTTTTTGTTTCCTTTCGCGTCTGTCATTTGAAAATCTCCTACGAAAGGCAAATTTTGCATCAGTCGTGGGGAGAGATAAGTGGGGCTTCCCGTATCGACCAGCAAGGTAAGGGAATCTGGGCTTGAGTCTGTGGTTTTAACAGGTATTTTCAGCAAAATAAGATGGTCTTCAAAACTAAAATTAATGCTATCTATAAAATCCGTACCTTTTTCTGTGGTTGGATTAACAAATATTTTCCCTTTTTTCATTAGTCTATGTAGCTTGTAATCAGCATTTTGACTACGAAGTACGAGCGCAAATGCAAAGCACAAAAATAATAGTATGCGGAAAATATGTTTTTTCATCTGATGTTTTTTGGGGTCGCGATTCTAATCGCATATAGGACTTACGCAAAAATTTATTACTAAAATTTTGTATTTTAAGGCGTTTTAAGCTCATTTATTATTGTTGATTGATTTTTTTGCGTAAGTCCTGATAGTATTCAAAGATAGATATTGACTTAAACCCTCACCCACGCTTGTTTTCTGTGGCTTTCCACTATTCTTTCGCACAAAACCATTTCGCGTAGCCCATCTTTGAAGGTGGGGAAAAGAGGATTTTGAGGCTGTTTGCCTTCTTTGACAGCCTTATACACTTCTTTGAAAAGTTGTTTAGAAGTATCTGGGAAGCCTTCGTTATGCCCGCCAGGGAAGGAAATAAGCGCGCCGCTTTCCTGATAGAGCAGCGAGGGGTCGCGCATTAGCACGCCATTCTGCCCGTCGCGCTTGCCTAACCACATCTCGTTGGGGCTTTCAGAAGTCCACGCAAAAGTCTGTTTTGAGCCAGAAATTTCCAGCGTTCCGCGATTTTTGCGCCCTGCGGAAACCTGACTTACCGTAACTACGCCCTTGTTGCCATTGTTAAAACGCAGCAGCACAGTCGCATAATCTTCCGTATTGATAGGAACGGCGGCGTAGTCTTCGGGCTGTAACATTTTTCCCGAATACGTTTCAATGGCTTTGAGTGGCTTTTTACGCGTCTTGTGAATGGTATTAAAGTCCGCCATCACCTCTACGATTTCCAAGCCTGTGATGTACTCCACCAAATCAATCAGGTGCGAGCCAATGTCAGCAATCGCACGCGAATCACCTGATTTGTCAGGCTCTAAACGCCAGTTATAATCCGTTTCGTAGTAAAGCCAATCCTGTAAGTATGAACCCATTACGGAATATACCTCGCCCAAATCACCTTTTTCACGCATGGTTTTCATCTGGCGAATGAGTGGATAATAGCGCAAATTGAAGTGAATCGCATTGACCAAACCTGTTTTTTCTGCTAAGGCTACCAAATCTTCCGCCTCTCTGATGGTCATGGAAAGCGGCTTTTCACAAACCACATTTTTGCCTGCTTCCAGTGCTTTCTTTGCCATATCGAAGTGCAAAAAATTGGGCGTACAGATATGCACACAGTCCAGCTCGTCTTTGAGCAATTCGTCATAATTGGCGTATGCTTTTTCCACGCCAAGTTGGGCAGCTTTTTGTGTAGCTATTTCAGGCGTTACATCAGTTAGCCCTACTACCTCAATATCAGTGAGTCGGCGCAGAGCCTCGATGTGTGCGGGACCTATAAAACCTGTTCCTGCAACGGCAACTTTGAGTTTTTTCATTTTCGTTTTACTTTTTTATATGAGTTGTTAGCGTAATTTTTTTATATTTAAAGCGATTGAATTATCAACTATTATCAAATGCAGTTATATATATAGGACTTACGTTTTTCATGTACTTCGTACTGAGAGAAAACACATGAAAAATGGTTTTATACACTGTTTCACGTGTTATTACCCGTAGTGGAACGGTGAAACACAAACGTAAGTCCTAATATAAATATTCTGAGGAAAGGAATAAATAAACCAAATCCAAATTTTTTAAATTTCTATCACAAATATTGTCAAATTTTTGAAAAATACGCAATACAGTCAATTTATTTTATCAAATTTCAAAAAAACAAGGATTGACAACATGATGAAAAATTTTAAATTATTGATATTCAGTTTTTTAACTCTTTTTATTTTCTCTTTTTCACAAGAAAAACGCCAAACAGTTGGTGCGGACAATGCCAAAATTCAGTATGTAGGGCGTTTTGATTTTGCCAACCCCAAGCAAGTCAAATTTGCATGGACAGGCGCGCAAATCACGTTTACTTTCGAGGGAACGATGTGCTACTTGCTAATGAATCATTTTTCCGAAGGAAATGACAAGGCAGACAATCCCAAAACGAACTATTTTAATGTGTTCATTAACAATAAATTAGTAAAAATATTACAAGTAGAAAATGGGAAAAAAGTATATGAATTGGCAAAAGGTTTGCCCAAAGGAAATTACACAGTGAGTATTTTTAAGAGGACAGAAGCGTCTTTTGGCGTATGCGAATTTCTGGGGTTTGAGGTAGATGAGGCGGCTAAAATCTTGGATTCTCCCGCCCGACCAACGCGAAAAATAGAGTTCATCGGCGATTCTATCACTTGTGGCTACGGCAACGAAGGCGATAAGGCAGATTGTACCTTTACACCTGCGACTGAAAATGGCTACCTCAGCTATGCCCAAATCACCGCACGAAACTTGTCTGCCGAAGCCGTAACTATCTGTTATTCAGGCAGAGGACTCATCAGAAACTATGACAAAACATCAAGAAATACAATGCCTGTGCTGTACGATTTGATGTATCCACAAGACAGCATAAGTCGCTGGAAATCAACTGACTGGATTCCACAAGCAGTCATTATTAATTTGGGAACAAACGATTTTGCCCACGAAGTGCCTGACTCTACTTTGTTTTGTTTGAGTTATCATTCTTTGATTGAAAAAACACTGAAAACTAATACAAAAGCAAGCATTTTTTGCATTGTAGGCTCGATGATGAATGGAGAAAAGCTGGAAACTATCAAAAATTACTTGCAAAACGTAGTGGCTTATCAACGCAAAAAGGGTAACACAAAAGTCTATTTTTTTGAAATGAGTACACAAGGGAAATTGGGCTACGGCTGCGACTGGCATCCTAATGTAGCTCAAAATCAACACAATGCCAAAGAATTGACCGCTTTTGTCAAAGAAAAAATGAAGTGGTAGTTTTTGCGAAGCGAGTAAAAAACACACAAAAGGTCATTTTCTCAAATCAGTAAGCTAAACAAATCAGGACGTTCGTTGATGTGCTGATAAACTATTTTGCGTTCGGTCATGCGTGCAATTAATTTTTCGTAGTCCTCACGCGAATTGACCTCTACGCCAATCAGCGCAGGACCTCTTTCGCGGTTGTTCTTTTTAGTATATTCGAAGTGAGAAATGTCGTCGTTAGGTCCCAGTACGTCATTGAGAAACTCGCGCAGCGCGCCCGAACGCTGGGGGAAATTGATGATAAAATAGTGTTTGAGTTCTTCGTAGAGCATGGAACGTTCCTTGATTTCTTCCATGCGCGTGATGTCGTTGTTGCTCCCACTGACAATACAAACCACCATTTTGCCTTTGATTTCTTCTTTGTGAAAGTCCAAAGCGGCAATGGAAAGTGCGCCCGCAGGCTCTACCACGATGGCATCTTCGTTGTAAAGTTGGAGGATAGTAGAGCAAACCTTGCCTTCGGGAACAAGAGTAACACCCTCCAGAATTTCCTGACAAATCTCGAAATTGCGACTCCCAACTCGCTTCACCGCCGCCCCATCTACAAACTTATTGATTTCGTCTAAGGTAACGACCTTGCCCATTTTCAAGGCTTCCAGCATTGCGGGCGCGCCTTTGGGTTCTATGCCAATGAGCTTAGTATCAGGGCTTAACTGGCGAAAATAACTACCTACGCCTGAAGAAAGTCCACCGCCGCCAACAGGAATAAACATATAATCAATGTGCGAAGTGGCATCTTCGAGTATTTCCAGCCCTACTGTTCCCTGTCCCTCTATTACTTTTTCGTCATCAAATGGGTGAACAAAAACGCTATTGTGTCCCTCACAAAACTTAATTGCCTCATTATAAGCATCATCAAAAGTATCTCCTGTCAGCACTACTTCTACGTAGCTTTTACCAAACATCTTTACTTGCTTTATTTTTTGCTGTGGTGTAGGGCTGGGCATAAAAATCACTCCTTTGATTTTCAGTAGATTACAGCAGAAAGCCAGTCCCTGTGCGTGATTGCCTGCGCTGGCGCACACGACCCCGCGACTGCGTTCTTCCTCACTCAGGCTTGTGATTTTGTTGTAAGCTCCTCTGATTTTGTAAGACCTCACCACTTGCAAATCTTCTCTTTTGAGCCAAATTTCCGCCTGATATTTTTCAGAAAGATTATTGTTGCGCTGGAGAGGAGTACGCACGACCACATTTTTGAGTTCTTTGTGGGCATTAATGATATTTGCCGCAGAGGGCAATTTTACTTTCTTTACAACATCAACCGTAGGGATTGTTTCTAAGGCTATTTCCATGTTATTTCTGAGCAAATTTGTCTGTAAAATCATCGCTTTTTTTTGGTTCTATACAATTTTTGTGGAAACACACTTAAATATTGGTTCACCCCCTTAATTATGTTTCATGAACTAAACATTCTTTGAGATTAGTAGCTCCCCCCGCTAAAGCGAGGGGTTATCTTTAACTACGCCTTTTAAGGCGTGGGGTTAACAATTAAACCTACAGAACACTTATTTCTTGAATGTCAATAAAGAGAGTGTTATAGACTCATAATCAATTTATTAAAAAATATAACTCCTCGCTTTATGCCCACAGTGGCAACTGGGGGAGAACTCACATCTCCACAAAAAATGTAATATATCGCTTTTTTTTATAAACACAAATCTAATGTTTTGAAAGACGATTTTGTTTTTTTATTTGCGCGATTATTTTAATTTATTCGAAATTTAGGTAAAGCGTAACCTTGTGGGTGGTGAGGCGACCTATTGGCTCGGCAAGCTGTCTTCTGCTGTCATTGTAGTTCAATATGTTGGGTATGCCATGCGAAAAGCGCAGTTCTAAGGCAAATTTGAACAAATCCAAGTACCTATCCCAGCCAAACCCGTACTGGAGTTCGAGGTTGCGGTTACTGGTGAGCAAGTGCGTATCCAGCAATTCTTTTTTGCCCGCTACTTTGATATTGTAAGAGAAACCGCCAAGCATATAAAAGCGCGTATTATTGCGGCGCACCGATTTGTACTTAATCAGAATGGGCAATTCGATGAAAGTGGACTCGGTGAGGTCGTCCAGTTTGCTCCCGCCGTTAAAGGAATACCGCGTGCTTCGTTCATAAAAACAAACATTAGGTACAAAGCGCAGATTCCATAACTCATTGCCTAAGCGGAAGTTAGTAATAATACCCAGCGAAAACCCTGGTGAAATCAATGGGTTTGCCGCTTTCAGTGTGTCCAAATCGTCGCGATTGGCAAATAGGTCTGAATACTGCTGAATGTGCAAGCGCGACTGGTGCAAGCCTATAGCAAAGCCGTAATGCAACTTTTTTTCGTCGTAAAAAGGCAGATTTTGTGTTTTTTGTCTTTGTGCAAAAGCGGTATTGTATAAACTTACTATGGCAAATACAATCAGAGTCAATTTAAAATTTACAAAGCGCGTCATCAATCAATCGTTTAAAAGAATAAAAATTTAGTTTCAAAATGTAAAATTTTATGCCATAGTTTTATTTAATTTACTTCTTTCCTTTATATATCGAACTGATGCCAAAGGTCAATTCCTTAGCTTCGGTTTGTGAAAAACCTACTTTTCGCATCACCGCCAAAAACTGCTCGCCAAAAGGGAACGCCTTGACCGATTCGGGCAAGTAAGTATACGCGGCAGTGTCTTTGGAAACTAATCTGCCAATCGTGGGCAGAATATATTTGGAATAAAAATGATACAAACGACTGAAAATGAATCCCTGCGGCTGCGAAAACTCCAAAACTACCAGTGTTCCACCCTTTTTTAGCACTCGGCATATATCTTGCAAACCTTTTTCCAAATTTTCGAAATTGCGAACACCAAAAGAAACTATCACCGCATCAAAAGTTTCATCTGCAAATAAAAGTCGCTCAGAATCACCCATTTGCAGTTCTATTTTATCTGTTAGTTTCATTTTAAGTATTTTTTCTTTTCCCAAATTTAACATTCCTTCGGAAATATCCACGCCAATAATTTTGTCGGGGCGCAGGGACAGTGCCTCTATCGCAAAATCTGCCGTTCCTGTGGCTACGTCCAGCACCAGTTTGGGTTGTTCTTTGACAAGCATTTTTATCGCTTGCTTGCGCCAAGAAATATCGATGCCCATGCTCAACACGCGGTTTAGCAGGTCATACTTGGGCGAAATCGTATTAAACATCTGCGCGACTTGCTCTTTTTTGCTCGCACTTTGGTCTTTGTAAGGTACTACGGTCATGGTTTTCATGTATTAAAAGGCAAAGGTACAAAATCTTTTAGTATTAAAATTTCATGTTAATTCTTTTTGTTTATTGAAAAAATACTAAATTGTGTGCATCTCATTTTTTACTAAACCTAACTGACTATGAAACAATTAAATGCCAACTGGCTCACTGACGGATTGCTGGACTTCGAATACAAAAAATACCTTGTCCTTGCGTACCTCCAAAGCGCAAAAGTAGAGTTTGACGAATACAAACTCTATCCTTTTTTTGCGGATTTGATTTTTCATTACCAGAATCTTTTGCAAATTAGGGAAAGTAAAAAACTGATTTATGAGCAGTTTCCCAAACAAATCAGCAAGGCAGACTTTGAAAAACTAGAAATTTCTTACCAAAAAATAGTAGAAGATGACGAAGCCATGCGCGAAATAGAGGAAATAGTGAGCTTTGCGATGCCGCGCTTCAAAAAAATGATGAGCAACGGCAAGGAAATCTATGAATGGATAGAAAGTAAGATAGAAATTATGCCTGTGGGACTCCTGCCTATGTACGCGGGCGAGGGTTATTTCCTCCTGAACGAGTACATGGTCAGCGAAACCAAGATTTATCAATACCAAATCACCGTTTTTGAGAATGTCTATGAAAAGTTCAAAGGGATTCATATTCAATACGTAGAAAGTGTCAAAAAAGGCTTGGGGCAGACCTACGAAAATATCAAGATTTCGCTAACCAAAAAATATGACCAACTGCCCAATCCCGCTACTTTTATGGTAGTTTCGCACATTAGCTGCCCGCTTCACGAGTCATTACTCCCCATAGCCAAGCGGTCTTTGGTCAAATATGTGAGCAACTTGACAGCGTAAAAAATACGGTATATTTGCCTCTAAAAAAAAATTATACCTTCACATAGGGGTAAGTTTGGGTTCGATTGTCTTAGTTACAGAAACAGCAAAAAACGCTGACTGTAAAAAAATCAATTTATTTATATACGAACTTAAACTTCTTAAAAAGCAATGAAAACTCATCACATTTTCCTTAAAAAACGCTTGTTTTTTTCCATGCTTACTTTTGCCTATTTGGTGCAAAATATATGGCATTATTGGTTCAAGCGTAATGCTTAAACCAGTAAGCGTAATAAAATTTCAAAAAAAGGCTGACTCCTAATTTTCTCTTTCTTCACAGGAAGGGGCTGTAAAGCGATTGTCAAAAAAACATTTTTACAAGAAAACTAATTTTTTAAAAACTTAAACACACACTGATTTTCAGTGCCTTAGAAAACTTTGTCTTTTATGAAAACTAACTTTTTAATCCTACTCAGTTTTATGTTTTGTTTTTCAGTTTTTGCCCAAAACGCAAACAAGCCCACTGAAAAATATACTATCAGTAGCAATATCAAGGACTTAGCAAATGGCGAAGGACTTATCGGAGCTACGATTACCGTCAAAGAAATGCCCAGTGTAGGCACTACCACCAATAGTTATGGCTTTTTTTCATTGACACTTCCCAAAGGAACTTATAGCTTGGTTATCAGCTATATAGGTTATGTAAACAAATTGATTACCGTAGATTTTTCGTCCAACAGAATCATTGACGATATTCAAATTTCAGAAGACCAAAAACAACTCCAAGAGGTAGTAGTTACAGGAAATACAGCAGAAGAAAAGGTACAAAGCATAGAAATGAGTGCCAATAAGCTGGAAATCAAGACGATAAAGTCTATGCCTGCGCTTCTGGGAGAGGTCGACATTGTCCGCAGTATTCAGCTACTTCCTGGGGTAAGCACCGTAGGCGAGGGTGCAAGCGGTTTCAACGTAAGAGGTGGCGGAGTCGACCACAACTTGGTCTTGCAAGATGAGGCACCAGTGTATAATTCTTCTCACTTATTTGGATTTTTCTCCGTTTTTAATCCTGATGCAGTCAAAGATGTAAAACTGTTAAAGGGCGGAATACCAGCCCAATATGGAGGTCGCTTGGCTTCGCTTTTAGATGTACGACTGAAAGAAGGCAATAGCAAAAAGTTTGCAGGTTCGGGTGGAATAGGCACTGTATCAAGCCGTTTGACATTGGAAGCCCCGATAGTCAAAGACAAAAGTTCTTTCATCATTGCGGGAAGGCGAACGTACGCTGATATGTTTTTAAAGCTGTCTTCTGATGAATCTCTTAATCAAAACAAATTGTACTTTTACGATTTGAGTGCCAAGTGGAACTACGATTTTGGTCAAAAAGACCGCTTGTATATTTCAGGCTATTTTGGCAGAGATGTCTTTAAATTTGGCGACCAGTTTGGCATGAATTGGGGAAATGGCACAGGAACAGTGCGTTGGAATCACGTTTTTAGCCCAAAATTGTTTAGCAATTTTACCTTGATTTACAGTAATTACGATTACAACATAGGCGTACCCACAGGCGCACAGGCATTTAACTGGAAATCTAATATCGTGAATTACAGCGCAAAAGCTGATTTTTCTTACTTTTTGAATTCAAAAAACACCATCAATTTTGGAGGAAGTGCCATCAAACATGATTTTCGCCCTGGACAAGTAACGCCTGCTAACACAGGAAGTATTTTTAGCCCGTATGAGGTTGCAGGTCAAAACGCCTTAGAATCAGGTGTTTATGTAGATAATGAGCAACATTTGGGCAAGCGTTTGGCTTTGCAGTATGGCGTGCGCTGGTCGCTGTTTAATTACATGGGTGGACGCACCGTTTACGATTACGCAGGTACAGACGGGCAGCGCAAAACGCCTGTAAACGAACGCAATTATGGTAGTGATGAGATTGTTTCTTCTTACAACAACTTAGAGCCACGTTTTTCATTGCGTTATACCATTAGCGAGGCGAGTTCTATCAAGCTGAGTTACAACCGAATGGCTCAGTATATTCACTTGATTTCTAACACCACCGCCGCTTCGCCTTTGGATATTTGGCAGCCAACCACCAACAATATCAAGCCTGAAATTGCTGACCAAATTGCATTGGGTTATTTCAAAAACTTAAAAGACAATACATTTGAGTTTTCGGCAGAGGCATATTACAAAACCATGACCAACCAAATTGATTACATAGATGGTGCAGACCTCCTGCTAAACAATCACTTAGAAGGCGATTTGCTCTTTGGCAAAGGGCGTTCGTATGGACTCGAACTCTACGCAAAAAAGAATACGGGCAAGCTGACAGGCTGGATTAGCTACACATTGGCAAAAACGGAACGCCAAATTGAGGGAATTAATGTGGATTATACCACAGGCATCAGTAATTGGTACGCCGCCAAATATGACAGAAGGCACAATCTTTCTGCGGTGCTGATGTACGAACTGAATCCTCGCTGGACTTTTTCAGCTAATTTTTCTTACATCTCTGGCGTAGCCACTACCTTCCCTGATAGCCGCTACGAGTACGAAGGGCTGATTATTCCTTACAATTCGGACGGGGCAAGGAATAATTACAGAGTGCCAGCCTATCACCGCTTGGACTTATCAGCAACCCTCCACCCAAAGACCAAAAACGGCAAAAAAGGCAGAGGAGAATGGGTTTTCACGATTTATAATGCGTATGCACGTCGCAATGCTTTCAGCGTTTATTTTCGCCAAGAAGTGCAAAAGGACAACCCAACCCCAACAACTAACACCCAAGCGGTACGTCTGTCCTTATTTGGAAGTTTGTTGCCTTCCGTAACTTATAATTTCAAATTTTAAGAAAAACACTATTAGCAGTTTTTATGACTATATCAGTTGTTTAAAACCACTTTTAGGGTCTTCGACTACTAACAGGGTACACAAAGTCTTTTAAAATCTCTTAGTGTCTTAATTATAAAAGAAAAAAATAGCTCATAATTTATAACTCATAACTAAAAATGAAAACTTCTTTTTTAAATCTCATTTTAGGAATCTTAACTATCTCTTTTTTAGCATCTTGCGAAGATGTGATAGACATAGATTTGAAGCAGGGCAAAACACTTTTAGCTGTAGATGGTGCAATTACTACGCTAAACCGCCCTGATACACTCAAATTGACGCTTACTGCGCCATATTTTGAAAACCAGCCTGCACCTGCCGTCATAGGTGCCTTACTGACCATTTCGGACAACGAAGGAAAAAGCGAAATGCTGAAACCTATGGGCAATGGCAAGTACCTTATTAATATGCGTGGCAAAACAGGCAACACTTATACACTAAATATCAAGCATCAAGGCGAAGAATATGAGGCAGTTACGCAAGTAAAGCGCATTACAAATATTGATTCTTTGGTGGTCAGGTTTGGGAAACCAAATTCTGCCCAAGAAGAAGGTTATTACGTTTATCTTTTTGTGCCAGAGCCAGCAGGAGTAGGTGATTATTATAGATTCAAAGTGTATAAAAATGGCGTTTTGGACAACCGCCCCGAAGATTTGAGCATTGCGTATGATAAGTTGGTTGATGGAAACCGCATTGATAATGTGCAAGTGAATAATAGACCCTATCAAAAAAAGGACAAAATAAGGGTAGAAGCCATTGCAATCACAGAAGACCATTTTCAGTTTTATACAGAAATGCAAGCTCAAATCAATAATGGTGGCTTAAATGCCCGCCCACCCGCCAATGTACGCACCAATATTTTCAACAAAAACCCCAAAGGAAGCAAAGCTGTGGGCTATTTTGGAGGAATGGGAATAAGTACCGCAAGCGTAGAGGTCGATTAATGCTGGCGTTTTGCCTGCATTACCTCCTAAGAAGGTATTAATTTGGTAGCCTACTCAATAGCTATGCTGGGGTAAGCTACCTTTTTTTAATTTTCGCCCTCCACCTTTTCGCCTTTCTCCTCTTCGAGATAATCCCACAAATCGTAGCGAATGACCATATTTTTTTTATTTTTATTGATAAGCAATACCTGCTTGTCGGCGAGTTCTTCCACAAAACTTTGGAAAAAAACATCATTATTTAACGTTTCCATTTTTAGTAAATTATTGATTAAAGATTAATTTTTAAAAATTGAAAAATATATTTTTGCTAAATGCCTAAAATTTAGTGTATTATATTTGGAAAATACTTTAATATTTATTTATCTTTGCAGGCGTAAAGTTAATAGTTATTTATTGAATATTCCAAATTAAATTCAATATTTATATAAATAATTTATTAAATACCAATTTTTAGGTTAGAATATTAACATTGAAAACAAGAAAAATATGAGCCAAAATATTGTAAGTCAGCGATTAACAGAGATTATTGACCATTTTTCTGATGGCAATGAAAAAAGATTTGCAGATTCGCTTGGGGTAAAACCTGCCGTTATCAATAATTATACACGCGGCAAGCAACAAAGCAAGCCAGGCTTTGAGGTTTTGTACAAAATTGCCAGCGAATATCCTGATGTAAACGTAGATTGGCTGCTGACGGGCAGAGGCGAAATGCTCATTAGCCAATCCAAAGGAGGCGCAAGGGAAAAATGGGTGATTTCTACCCAAGATATTGCGGGCAATATTACCGTCCCTCTCATCAACCGCCGCGCCGCCGCCAACTACCTCACTGGGCATCAATCCCAAGAGTATTTTGAGCAGTTAGACGCGATTCAGTTGCCTTCTTCCTTCCTCAGTGGCAAGCAATACTACGCCCTCCAAGTAAGTGGCGATAGTATGATGCCCACCTTGCATGACGGAGATTACGTGTTCTGCTATCGTTGCGACCGTAGCGAGTGGTCAAACCTGAACAATGGAGATGTCTGTGTATTGCTCTCTGAGAATGGCTTGCAAATCAAGCGTTTGGCAAATAAAGACAACCAAAACTACCTCACCTGTGTTTCTGACAATTTCCAAACGCACCCCTCATTTAATTTGAGGCATGACGAGATTGTAGAAATGTGGAAAGTAACTTGGAGAATGTCCTCTTGGCTTTCAAACGACGAAACTGGCGGAGGAATCTACAACAAAATCAATGAGTTAGAGTCAAGATTACAAAGGATAGAAAGAGTACAAGCCTAAAACAACCTTATGTTTACAAGCGAAGTACAGCTACGCGTGCGCTATGCTGACACTGACCAAATGGGTTATGTCTATTATGGAAAATATGCTTCTTTCTACGAAATAGCGCGGGTAGAGGCACTGCGAAGCATTGGGGTAAGTTATAAATCGCTGGAAGAGCAGGGAATTATGATGCCTGTTTGGGAAAACCATTCTTATTATCTGCAACCTGCTCAGTTTGATGAGGTGCTGACTATCAAGGTATTGGTCAAGGAAATACCTATGGCAAAAATGATTTTTACGTATGAGATTTATAATGAATCTTTCCAACTCATTCATAAAGGCGAAACTGTATTGGTATTTATGAACAAGGAAACGCGCAAGATTATGCGCGCACCCCAAATGTTGATAGAAATTTTGAAGCCCTATTTTTAGTAACTTCAAAAAAATTGTATCAAAGTTTTGGCAATTCAAAAAAACTAACTACCTTTGCACCGCAATTTAACGAATTAAATCAATTCACATCAATTTAGAGGGATGGCAGAGCGGTTTAATGCGGCGGTCTTGAAAACCGTTGACTGTAATAGGTCCGGGGGTTCGAATCCCTCTCCCTCTGCAAGCGATTCAACGAAAACTTGAATCGCTTTTTTTCACAAAAGAATCTTGGCGAGGTAGCTCAGCTGGTTAGAGCACAGGATTCATAACCCTGAGGTCGGGGGTTCGAGTCCCCCTTTCGCTACAAAAACAAACAGCTTTTACGAGAAAATCGTGAAGGCTGTTTTGTTTTTGCATCATACCATGTAATTTTACTCTTGCTGTGGTAATTATCGTGCTGGCAGAGTAGCTAACTTGTGGTTGATACGATTCACCCTGATAATGGCTATCTGCTAAGATTTCTATATTTTCATCTATTTCTATCTGGTGTGTTTTGAAAAGAGTAATGTCATGAGGTCTACCTTTTTCAACAAAACAAGCGGATTGCCGCCCAGTCATAATTTCTTCATTTTCAGCATTAATTTGTAATTCTGCTTTGATACAATGTTTTTTTGCTCCACTATAATATTCTTCTTGTTTTTCAACAGGGCGTTCAATAGGCTGTACTGTTACATCCACAATTCCATAATACGTTTGTAAAGCAAATCAAAGAGTCATATATTTGATTTACAACAGTAGAGGGCTTGATAAAGACTGCAATTCCATTGGTGTTAAAGACTGACCGCAATGTATCGTCCCAAGCCCTCGTATTTTTACAACGAACAGTTCATTAGGTCAAGAACCTGTGTTTGCTATGTTGCTGCTGAAAAATACAAACTTAGGACTTACACATCGTTTTTATATTTCAAAAAACGTTTAACTTTGGGGCTAAAACAGGGTTATTATGAACTATCAAGCATTTCGCAATATTTATTGCCATTATATGATGCAGAGCCATATAAATTTCACTTGCACACATTTGTCTTCGTGTATAGAGGT
>JAAFJS010000062.1 GCA_013298985.1 Cytophagales bacterium | reverse complement strand
GGCGATTATTGAGGTTAAAACTTGCCTGTAACGTTGCCTTTTGCGCGGGCGTACCCGAAAAAATTTGACTCACCAAAGGTAGTTTTTGATTAGGCTGGGTTTGCGAAACACGATAAAAAGAGTAGCCAAAATTGATATAACCCCACTTTTTGCGGTAACGAGCCTCTACTTCTACGCCTTGTGTACCCGAATTGCCTATGTTTTTGTACTGTGTATCTGTGGTAACGAGGTCTTCGCGTGTGATGAAATCCTTGACCAAAATATCATACACATTGGCATTGATTTGCAAATCAGGTGTCAGTTTGTAGCCCGCCTCAAATTCTATGATTCTATATTTTTCTGGCTTGATAGACCCATCAACAGCAAATTCTATATTTTGAATGGTAGGAGATTTGAATGCCTGATTATACAATGCTTTCAAATGAACTTTCTCAAACGCCTTCGTAATTGCCAAGCGCGGAACTAAAACAGGTACTATGTTTGTATATTTGTCTATCCGCGCGCCTATCGTAATATTGGCAAATCTCGATTGGATATTTGCCTCTGCAAATGCACCTAAGTTGCTGTAACTTACACTGTTTCTTCCATCTCCAAATACTTTATTGCTCAGGAGATAGCGGGAGTTGTCATTAAAAACTTCTGCGCCTGCGGTCAAGGTCATGTTGGGCATGAACTGATAAAGCAAGTATGCCCGCGCTGCCAGTCGTCTATCTTCTGTCGTAACTTTCTCTAAAACAATGAGTTTGCCTGCACCTGCGGTAACGGGGCGGTCAGGAATATCTGTAAAATTATATGGATTTTGCTGTCTGATGCTCAAGCGCGTGTGCAAAGCAAGTTTTTCTGAAATATCTATTCGATAGTTTAATGTCCCCAAAACACCATTGATGTTCATTTTGGTATCGCCTAACTGGGGCAAGCGGTTTTCGTAATTATTGTATAAAACATTGAGGTCTAACTTCTTGTATTTGAACGCAAAGTTAATCATGTCCGAATTAACCTTAGATAGATTGCGATTATCTACAAAGTTATTATACAAGCCACCTACATAGTTCACATCAGTCATTTTTCCTGCGTTCCGCCCTGCCATCAGGCTAAACTCCATGCCATTATTTAGTTTTTGTAACGTCCAAAACTCCAAATTAGTACGCATAAAGGAATTTTGCGTAATGCCCATCTGAGCAGATGCGCCTATCACCTGCCCCGAATTAGCCCTTTTGGTGATAATATTAATCACTGCCAAGCCTGCCATGCCTCCGTAAATCGCCGAACCTGCCCCGCGTATGATTTCTATGCGGTCAATCGTTTGCAGGGGAACTCGCTGCCCTAAAACGCTGAAACCTATCGAAGCGTCATTGATAATTTGTCCATCTATCTGCACCAAAATTTTTGCCTCGTTTGCACCATTCCCACGAACTACTATCGCAGGCTGTACGTCAAAAGCAATATCAAAACCTGGCACCAATCGCAACACGTCCAAAATATCTTTCGCGCCCATCTGTCTAATCTCCTCACTGGTAATCAAAGTTACGATACTGGGCGACTCGCGCAGAGTAGTCTGCGTAAAGCCCGCCACCGAAACACTCGGCTCAGATTTGCTCCGACGAGGTAATTGATTGATTTCATTGATATTAGACTTATAAAAATTATCTACTTTGCTTGTATCTATTTGAGCAAATGCGTTAGAATAGATGAAAAACAAAAAGTAAATCGCAAAAAATAAGAAATAGCGTACGATTTTAATATCCTTTTTTGCCAAGCGAGAGAATTGATATGTACTATTATTATCAAAAAATGACATTTATATAATAAATTAAAAAAATTAATTTTATTTCACTTTATTTGATTTGGGGGGGAATTTGTTTAGTTTTTGCTAAGTTTGTTGTAAATATATTACAATTAAAATTATTACGAATACAATAATAGTAACTATAATTTCTAACCTAATGTTTCATTTGCAAAAATCATTCAAAAATTACTATGTATAAAAAACTTTCTATTTTTATTTTTTCACTTGGGCTAATAGGCTATTTTTCCTGCAATACGCCCAAAGACCCTGCGCCTCCTCTACCTGTTTTTGAGTTAGCAAACTTAGTAGGAAAATGGAAATTAGTAGCTGGCTCGGCGGACATTGGCGGTGGTGCTATCGTGATTCCCAATATTTTTGACAGAACCAATATACTTTTACAATCAGATACTACTGGTTTTTGTTCACAGAACGCTGTATTAGAGTTACTTACAGAAAATCGTTTTCAGGAAAGGAGTAATTGCTTCCAAACAAGCCCCACCAAAACATTTGCAGGTACTTATACTTTTAGACAAGAAGCGGCGGCTTTTGTACTGACCTATAATGCGGAGGCAAGGATTACGCCACGCAACTATCGGATAACGGAGCTTACCCCAACGGGTATGAAGCTCAATTACAGTGATACTCGACAGGGTGTTGTTTTTTTGAGCAAGCTAACGTATGAGAAACAGTGATAAGTAAACCTTACAAATAAAAACCTTTGACTCGAATCAGTGTTTCTACGTCTTCATGTACTAAGTATTTGATAGATTGGTGATTGCGGATTTTTTCGCGTAGATAAGTAGCTGAAAGGTCTATCAGTGGTGCTTGGATAAACTTTACCTTTTCGTGCGTGTGAAAGGGTGTTTTTTCAGAGTTAGGGCGCGGATAGACCAGCACCTCGTAATATTCAAGGATTTTATGGTAGTTTTTCCACTTTTCAAATCCCTTCAAGTTGTCCTCACCCACGATGATTTTGAACTCGTGTTGTGGGTGTTTTTCATGCAGATAGGTCAGTGTATCAATCGTATAGCTGGGCTTGGGCAAGTGAAATTCTATGTCAGTAACGTTTAGCTTTTCATTGTTGGCGATGGACAAACGTACCATGTCGAAGCGGTCAAATTCATGTAAAAGTGTATTACTTTTCTTGAAAGGATTGTGCGGCGACACCACCAGCCACACTTGACTCACTTCACCGCTATCAGCGATGGTATTGGCAATAATCAGATGACCAATGTGTATGGGGTTAAACGACCCGAAAAACAAACCAATTTTCATATCAGACCTATTTTCTATGTTTGGGAGAGGCAAAACTAATAAAAGTCCTTTACTCGTACTTGTTTTTCAATGAAATTTCCTATTTTTGATTGTAGGACTTTCGCTTTTCACGTGATAACACGCGAAAAGATGAAAATCAATGATGTGTGTATTTATCACACACATCACTAAGCGAAAACCCTGTGTTATTCAATCTTATTTCTAACTCAAAAAAATTATGTCAATCGCAAGACCATTTAATTTCAAACAATGGATAGAGGAGCATCGGCATTTGCTCAAACCGCCCGTAGGCAACCAGCAGGTCTATAAAGGCAACAAGGATTATATCGTGATGGTCGTCGGTGGACCTAATGCGCGCAAAGATTATCACTACAACGAAAGTGAGGAATTTTTTTATCAGGTTGAGGGCGATATTACCCTCCAGCTCATCGAGGACGGTCAGCCTGTAGAAGTGCCTATCAAGGAAGGAGAGATTTTTCTGCTCCCACCGCGCGTGCCTCATTCGCCTCAGCGCAAGGCAAATACGATAGGATTGGTGATAGAACGCTATCGCCGAGAAGGTGAAAAAGATGGTTTTATGTGGTTTTGTGAAAACTGTAACCACAAATTGTATGAAGAATATTTTGACCTGACCGACATCGTCAAGCAGTTGCCTGTGGTGATGAAAACCTTTTATGAATCCGAAGCCCTACGAACCTGCACCGAATGTGGAACGGTCATGCAGCCACCCAAGCCTGTCAGTTAAGCCTCGTCTGCATAGCCTTCGAGTTCGTCAAAATCGTGGTCAAAATCTTCTAATTTATTGAGGCTGTTCGTAAACCCAAAGCGACGAATAGACTCATCGTTGTAGGCGCGTGCAGCATCTTCGGCAGTTTCAAAAATGCCCAAATAAACGCGTGCGCCCTTGTCATAGAGAACGGCACGATACTTTTTGCCATCTTTGGAAACGCCACGATAGCTGGCACTGCTTTTCTGCTGCCTGCGAAGCTCAGACATGGTTGCCCACTCCAAGTTATCGAGTTTGCAGTCGAGCTTGTCAGCATTGACCATACGCACGAATAGTTTTTTGTTGTCTGAGAGCTTGGGTTTCTCGACAAACTGCCCCGCCAGTATTTTGTGCATATAATACGTCTGGATTCGTCCAAACTTGGTGAACTGTAAAACGGCATAGCCTGCGGAGTGCAATCGCCACCCTTCTGCCAAGCCCTTCTTTTTGAGGTAGCTAAATCCGTCGCGGCATAGCTTTACCTTTTTGTCAGCATTGATGAGATGAATATACATCTAAGTTAAAAAAATTAAGGTGAAAATTTTTGATGGAGGAATAGATAAAAAAATTACACTATCAAACTCATTTTGTGTTCAATCAAAATGAATTAAAGATTAAAAAAAAAATTGGAAAAGTCTAACTGGACAAATATAAAAATTGGATTTTAAAAAACAAAAATTAGGGTGAAATTCATACAAAAAACATTCTAATCCTCGCGCATCAGTTTATCCACAAAGTTTTTAAATTCTTCGGTCAGTTCCTCGTAATATACGCCCGTACCAGGTCCCGAAAAGCCTGTATGTATTTTCCTGACTTTCCCTTTTTTGTCTATGAAAATAGTGGTGGGGAAGGCAGCAACTTTATTGAGCATGGGCAGGGTAGCAGAGGCATTGTTGTCCGTACCCGCGATGAGTACATCATATTGAATATCAAACCGTTTTATCAGTTTTTCCACTCGCTTTCGTGCCTCCGCAAACTCAGGGCTTCTCTCAAACGCCAGCCCAATCACTGCTATATTTTTGCGTTTATTTTTCTTGTAAAAATTAGAAATAAACACCGTTTCGTCCATACAATTAGGACACCAAGAGCCAAGAATCTGAATTACCAGCACTTTGCCCTTAAATTTTTCATCAGCAGGGGAAATTTTGTTACCATTGATGTCAGGAAAAGAAAAATCTATCTTTTCATAGCCATCTTTGAGGAAAGTAATTTTATTGGCATCTGGTAATGAAGCATTTTCGTTTTTAAAAGCTACCCATTGGCGAAGGGAAGATTTGCCAGAGAAAAACTCACCTTTGAGGCTTCCGTCCGCTTGCTGTATTGCCTTAAATAAGTACAAATGTTCCCCATCAAAGGCAGACATCTTGAATCCATTTTCTTCGGCAATCCCTTCCAGATACCGATAATCTCCCGAAGGTGTTAAAAACGTGCCTGTGAGTAAGTTACCTTTTTGCTCAAAAATGCCAATTACCTTGGTAGAGTCGCCATTGTCTTTGAGAAAATATGCCTGCCATTTCCCAGTAACATTGATAGTCGCTGGCTTGGGATTATCAGTAAAGCGGTATCTCGTATTAAGTGTTGCAGCAAAAGGCAAGTGATAGTCATTTTTGGGTGTATTTTTTACATACGTTCCTTTCAACTCATTTTCACTAAGTTTTGCAATAATTTGTGCATCAAAAATGTGTAAAGGGATTCGCACAGAATCTTTGAAAAATACAATTTCATCTAAAAGCAAGCGTTCTTTGGCATTGATTAGCTCTATGACATGCTTGCCCTCTTTTTTGCTTACCTCAAGGTTAAACGGAAATTCCTGCCCTTGCGATAGAATGATGGCGCGCCAATAACCATTTGCGATTTTGTTAGTTTGCGCTTGTATAGAAAAAGAAAATAAAAACAAAAAAATGAAATAAAAAATGTGTGTTTTGGTCATGATTTTGATGATTAATTTTTTTTATTTGAAGTTTATCTCCCCTCAACCTCCTCCAAAGGGGGAAAACAGCCTGTATTTTCTCACCGCGCAGTGCAACTGGGGGCTGAGGGAGGCGTAAGAAGTTTCCACAGAAATTGTCAGAGAACCATAGTAGTCTTATTAATTTTAGCATTAAATCTTGAAAAAATATCAGGCAACAGGCTGAAAATATAATAGTACATGATGCGCCAGCTCGTCCAAGTTGCCCACTTGCTTCACTCCGTACCTTTGGCAAACTACATCTACATTTCCTTTTTTCCAGTAACCCTCTGGACAGCAAACAATTAGCTTGCTCGTACGCGCATACAAGCCAAATTCCAACAAACTAATGGAAGAAATAGTTTTGGGAATAAAGTTCATCACTACCAAGTTTGCGCGTTCGAGTGCTTCCAATTCCCAATTTACCTGCGCCACAAATGGCAGATTGTCAATACTTTGTACCCAGCTTGCGTCCCATTCCTTTCTGCGCGGATTGAGCAAGACAAAGTTCGTATTTTGTAGCTTTTCAGCAAGTGCGGCTTGCCAATCTTCTGCTATGCCGTTTTCTATACTTCCTGCCAAGAAAATAGTTTTTTCATTTTCCCCAATTTTTATTGGTTCGGGGGAATAAATCATTTGCATTTTTTTAGGTTATTTTATTGAAAATCAGAACTTTACAGTGTCGCCTTCTTTGATACCATAACGGTCGCAAAAGCCAGCATTTACCTCAACGACATACTTTGCGGGCTTGGTGGAGGGAAGCGAGCTTTCTGACTTGGGTTGGGCATATTTTTGGATAGTTACGATTTCTTTTTCCTCATTTACAAACAGTAAGTCTAAGGAAATCAGCGTGTTTTTCATCCAAAAAGACTGAGGCTCTAAGATGGGAAATATAAACAACATTCCCTGCGCTTCTTCCATCGAGGTTCGGTACATCAGCCCTTGTTGCCTTTCACCATCACTATCTGCTATTTCAATGGCTATCTGTTTGATTTCCTGCTGTTTATCCTTGCTGAGAAAAATAAGTTCGCCTTCTTTTTTAAAAGCTGGGGCAGTGGGCGTTTCACTGTCTTTGACGTACTCTGCGACTGCGCCTTCCTTGCCTCTATCAGAGAAAAAGTTTTTCAAAAAAGGCAAAGCAAAAGGCAGTAAAAATATGATAATGAGTGATATAGCTACAATTTGAATTTTTTTATTCATTGTTCATTCTGTTTATTTTCATGGATTTTAGCCCTGTTTTTAAGCCCCAAATTTATAGTTTTAAAATTCGATAAACACCAATTCAATCTTATTTTTTGCTAATTAGAAACGAATCATTTAGTTTTGGAAAAAAATAAAAATGACAGCACGCAAGAAAGTTGTTTATGGATTCCTCTCTTTTTTTGGGATAGGGCTAAGTTATGGTTCATATCAAGGGTTAGAATATGCCAATATTGCTTCCTCGTATGCCGCCAAGACGGTTTGCTCATGCATATTTGTGTCTGGGCGCGAGGCAAAATCTGTGATTGCGGAGGATTTGCACGCCGTTCGGTTTGCTTCTGTGCAGATAGACGAGGCAAGCCAATCCGTTACCGCCAATATCAAGGGCTTCGCGGAGGCAAAAGCAATTTTTCGCAAGGGCTTGGGCTGTACACTGGTCAATGAACTCTCAGAAGATAGTATTCGCCATCAGGGAATATTAGAACTGCCTGATACACTGAGAGAAAACATAATTTTAGCACAAAAAATGCCTGCTAATATTGACTCTGCGGCACTCTGGAAGGCGGTTGAAAATACCTTTGTAGAAAACGATACAGCAAATATTATTCGTACAAGGGCGGTGGTGATTTTGTATAAGGGCGAACTGATTGCAGAAAAATATGGGCAGAGCATTACGCCCGCAACACCCCTGCTGGGCTGGTCGATGACCAAAAGTGTAACCAATGCCATGAT
Source organism: Cytophagales bacterium (assembly GCA_013298985.1). Classification (GTDB taxonomy): domain Bacteria; phylum Bacteroidota; class Bacteroidia; order Cytophagales; family Thermoflexibacteraceae; genus Thermoflexibacter. The sequence goes on along the minus strand of JAAFJS010000062.1, from coordinate 17,719 downwards.
AGGGCTATTGGTAAAAGACGAAAAATTAGATATTTACAAGCCCGCACCCATAGAGCAGTGGCAGGAAAACGCGCGCAGGGACATCACCACAGACCATTTGCTACGTATGAGCAGTGGTTTGGATTTTGAGGAAAATTATGGGCAGCCAAGTGATGCTACAAAAATGTTTTTCCGCAAAAAAGGAGCGGGTGAGTATGCGCTCAGAAGCAAGGTGAAAGTAAGCCCTGACCAAGAATGGTACTATTCAAGCGGTACTACCAATATTTTGCAGGAAATTATCCAAAGAAAATTCATAGGACGACAAAAAGACTATCTTTTATTCCCTCATACCAGATTGTTTCAAAAAATAGGAATGAAAAGCGCCATCATGGAGGTAGATGCTACGGGTACGTACGTTGGCTCGTCTTTTATGTATGCCACAGGCAGAGATTGGGCAAAGTTTGGGCAACTGTACCTCCAAGACGGCATCTGGAATGGTGAAAGAATCCTCCCCGAAGGCTGGGTGAAATACTCGGCAACTGAAACGCCAAAGTCTGACGGTATGTATGGCGCACAGTTTTGGTTAGAACACAAAGACAAGTCATTTCCTCAAGATGCTTTTATGGCACTTGGCTTTGAGGGTCAGTCAGTTACGATTATTCCTTCCAAACAATTAGTGATTGTGCGCTTGGGCTGTACGCCAAACGAAGACAATTTCAAACGCAATCAATTTATCAAAGACATTGCGGCGACGGTAAAATAAGATGAAAAAAATTCTTTGGTATTTGCAAAAACACCTTTCCGAACACTTGGCACAAGGGCAGAAAGGCGTACTTTTTCTCATTTTCTTTCCTGTTTTTATTTTTTCCTGCGTTACTTATCGCTATGCCTCTGGAATAGATATTTATTTTCATGATGTTCCTAATGCCTTTATTTTCAAGCTGTTATTTTTTACGATTCCTTTTTTTACAGTTGTTTTTGCGTATGTTTTTTGGTTTGAGAAAAAGGAAATATTAAAAAAACAAAGTTTTTGGTTACTTAGTATTTTGATTATCAGTGTTTTATTTTTAAATCAATTTGCTTTTATTTTCAAGGTGGAGGTATTTGAGGCTGTGGCGCGATATTTTTTCAAGAAATTCTTTTTTAACATTGAGTGTTGTATTTTTTACTTGATTTTGCCGATTTCATATTGGTTTTTTATTCACCGAAAGTCAAATCCTGAATGGCAGTTTTACGGATTGACCCGACGAGGTTTTGAGGCAAAAACGTATCTTTTGATGCTTGTGCTGATGTTACCTTTGCTTTATTGGGCTTCCCTTCGCCCTGATTTTTTACAGACTTACCCGCGCTACAAGGCAGGAATGATGGAAAACGAATGGCAAATCTCTCCTTATTTGACCGTAAGTGCTTACGAACTAAGCTATTGCCTCCAATTTGTTTGTTTGGAGCTATTTTTTCGTGGCTTTATCGTGCTGAGTCTGTCCAAGTATCTGGGCAGTGGCTCGGTGTGGGTGATGGTGGCGGTGTACGTATTTATTCACTTTGGGAAGCCGCTCCCCGAAACGATAGGCTCGTTTTTTGGTGGTTACATTTTAGGGGTGATTGCCTATTATTCACGTAGCATTTTTGGCGGAATTTTCATTCATATTGGCGTGGCATTAGGCATGGAGCTATTTGCCTATTGGCAGATGTAAGCATTTGCTAAGATTTTCTGAGTTCTGCCAACTGTTTAAATAATTCGGTTTCTTTTTGATTTAGATTTTTAGGGACTTGTAAAACGATTTTGATATACAGGTCGCCAAACTCGGTAGGTGTTTTGTATTTGGGCATACCTTTCCCCTTGATTCTGAACATTTTACCACTATCCGTACCTGCTGGAATAGTAAAGTTAATTTCGCCACTCATTGCCTTGACCAATACTTTTCCGCCCAAAACTGCGGTGTAAATAGGCACATCTATTAGGCAATGTATGTCATCTCCTTTGCGCTCGAAGCCTTCCTGCGGCTTGATTTTTACTTTGACAAATAAATCGCCACGCTTGCCGTCAGCACCTTCGCCGCCTCGCCCTGCCAATTTGAGCGACTGCCCATCTTCGATGCCCGCCTTGACTTGTAGGCGCAAACTCTGATTTAACACATTTAAGATTCGAGCAGTGCCTGTATAAGCCTCATCAAGTGTAATTTCCAGTTCCGTTTCGAAGTCGCGTCCACGCCCCACGCGCTGGTTTTGGTTTACCTTTTGCTCCTCTTCCTCGCCTGTAAATCGGGCAAAGATATTTTTAAAAAAATCAGAAAACCCATTGCCGCCGCCAAAAGAATCGCCAAAATTGTACTCCTCTTGCGGTTGCCCTGTGGCAGGTCGCTGTTTTCTCCTCAAAAAATCCTCTGGGTCGCCGCCAAACTTCTGATAATCAGCCCAGTTGGAGCCAAGTTTGTCGTAATATTTTCTCTTTTGAGGGTCACCAAGCACATCATACGCCTCACTGATTTCCTTAAATTTGGTTTCTGCCGCCTTATTTCCTGGGTTCTTATCAGGGTGATATTGCTTGGCAAGTTTGCGATACGCCTTTTTTATATCCTCTTCGGAGGAGGTTTTGGCAACGCCCAAAATTTTATAATAATCTTTGTAATCCATTTTAAATTTATTCTTCTATTGTTCTTTTTAGCACCAAAAGGGGAATTTCGGCTTCGAAAGCCAGTGATTTTGTGATACTTGAATTAAAAATCTTTTCGTACCAAGGGCGTTCGTAACTTGCAACGGCAACCATGTCGGGCTTGCGAACATCAATGTAAGCATCAATATTATCCACTGTATCGCTACTTCCTGCCTTGACAAAAGAAAGTTTGAGGTTTTCATATTGATAACCCGTTTTTAGCCTCCTCAAAAACCCATCTGTATCAAAGGCTTCTACATCAGTGGCGGGGTCATGCACATGAAATATATCAATTTCGGCATCAGAGAGTTTCGCAAAATCAATTAAATCGGCAAAGAAACTTTCTAATTCTAAGGTAATGGAGGCAAGGCTAATCTTCTTAATGGTGCGTTTCTTGCACTTGGCAGGGAACATCAGCACCGCGCAAGGCGATTTTTCGAGCAGATTGGCAGATTCACTTCCCAGCAAAAACCTGCTCACGCCCGTAGTCGTGGATTTGCCAACGACCACCAAATCAACTTTTTGCTCCTCAATCGTATCCAATACATTCCTGAGAAATTCCCCATGCTTTACTATCCAATCTATCTCGAAAGGTGGTTTTTCTATGCCCAACCGCTTCAATACGCGCTGTGTCATTTCTTTGAGGCGTTCCCAATTACTTTCTAAGTCAAACAAGACGGCATCTTTGTATAGATTCGTGGGCGTGCGCGGGTGAATGTGCGTTTCGGTAGCATGGAAAAAGATAAGTTTAACGCCTTTATTATTAGCTAACATTCTCACTGCAAACTTCATAGCACGTAAAGAATGGGGCGAGAAATCTGTGGGTATGAGTATAGTTTTCATAAATTCAAAAAATGATTTTAATGGTTAGAAATAGCATCTATCAATCAAAACAAGCTACAAATATAAAGATAATTTTATACAAAAAGAAATATGCTTTTCCAAAGCTAAGTAAATTTGAGTAAGTTTGTAATCTCAAAAAATGAAAAAACGCTATATATGGTAGATAAAGTCGAAACAGTTTCGCTTATAGAAGAAATAGGCACAGACGGGCATAGCCCAATGAAATTTATCTGTTCTGATGAAAGTATCTATTATGTAAAATATAGAAGTGGTAAAAATTTTAATAAGAATGAGTTAGCTTTTTTATTTTATGAAATACTTTGTTCTAAGTTACTCCAAGCTCTCTATATTCCTACTCCCCCAATAGCTCTTGTTTGGATTAGTGAAGGAAGTTTTAACCCTGACAGTTTAAAAGCCAATAAGCGATACACCAAGCCTAACATTACCGCATTTGGCTCAAAAGAAATCCCTAATAGTCAATTAATTACAGATTTTGAAGTAATAGAGAAAAAACAAGATTTTCAAAAAATCATAAACCCGCTTGATTTAATCAAGATAGCTATTTTTGACTTATGGGTGGACAATAACGATAGAGGGAAAGCATTAAAAATTGGAGGTTATAACTACAACCTCTTGTTTGCACCCTTTCATGGCAAGCATCAAATCATTGCTTTTGACCATGCTTTCACTTTTGGTGGAGAGCAAAGTATCGGGATATTTCCCAAAAATTTGCCAGTTTCTATCATTAATAAATTATCAAATTCACCACTATTTAACTCCATCGTCTGCTTTTTAGGCAAGAAAGAAACTCTCCATACAGTACAAGGATTTATTCAAGAGTGTAAAAATTTTGATTTACACGAAATTCTTATTTCTTTACAGCGTGTTGTACCTGCCGAATGGTATGTTTTTCCGCAGTTATCAGCACAAATAGAAGAATTTTTAAGTTCTCCTCAGCGTTTGGATAGAATAGAAATTACCATAAAAAATTTACTGAAACTATGAAGCATAATTATTACATACCCATTTATTTTCAGACTAACTCTTACAGTGCTGAAAAGTTAGTAGGCGGCATCTTGTTTTTTTCATCAGAACAAATTTTATTAAAAATTGCAGAGAATAAAATTAAGGCAACAGCACAAATAGGCAACACCAACAGTGCCTTGGTGATACGTCAAACTATAAGAATGCTTTTAGAAAAAATAGAGAGCCAAAAGCACTTATTTACATACCAATATTTAGAATATCTACATAATTATAGCAATGGGGTAGTCCAATTTGGAGAGGCAAAGCCCTTATATCTATCTGTACAAAAGTTTGGTGATTTTGCTTTCAAATTCTTAGGCGAAAGAATGAACTTTCATACAATCGTAAGCCAAAAGGTAAATAACATCAAAGAGTTTTCAGAGAAGATAGTTAGTCCTTATATTTTCCAAGCTCCTTTTCTAAAAAAATCTTATAAGGTAGTGCTAAAAATTTCTATCAATAAGCAAGAAATTTTTATGCTGCAAAGCATTGATTTTCAAAACTCAATGAGGACTATAAAGGAAAATCTCTATATGTATGGAAAAGTAATAAAAGGGTTGGAGAAACAAGCAATCGGAAAAAACAAGTTCGCCTTGGTTGTTCAAAAACCAACTGAAGACGAACAAAAACAAACACTATTAAATGACTTTCAAATTAAAAATCCAAATTGTGAAATTATTGATTTGAATGTACTTGATGAAAAACTTAAACAAATAGTGATGTAAGTAGGAAGACAAAAAGAAGTATATTTGCTTTTAGGCGAATGGTTTGATTATGAGCTATTTACTTCGCCTAAAGTGGGTACCACCCAGACGATTTACATTTGTCCAATTACTTATCACCACAAAAAACTACTTTTCAAATCTTTTTTCTAAGGTCATTTTTATCGTTTTTCCGTCTTTTTCGTCAAGTATTTCCATCTTTGCCTCTACTCCTCCGAGCAGGTGTAGTTTTTCTTCCGTACTTCGCAGTCCGTAACCTGAATTGACTTGGGCGGGAAAGGGCGCACCATTGTCAAAAACGCTGATAATAAGACATTTATCTTCATTTTTGATGTTTATTATCAAATTTCCTTTTCGAGTAACTTTTGAGATGCCATGCTTAATCGAGTTCTCGACCAGAGGCTGAATCAAAAACTGTGGCACAAGGCAGTCCTTAATTTGTTCATTTTCAACGATAATGCTGTACTCCAGCCGCTCCTCAAACCGCACTTTTTCCACTTCCAAATACGTTTTTACCATTTCTATTTCATCAGCCAATCGGGTATAATATTGACTTTGGGCATTGGTGCTGTACCTAAAAAATTTCGACAAAAGCAAAACCATAGTTTCCGCTTTGTCAGGATTTTCGTGGATAAGGCTGGCAATCGAGTTCAAGGAATTGTACAAAAAATGAGGGCTAACCTTTGCTTGTAAAGCCTCTAATTGCGCTTTCGTTTTAAGTTGTTGCATTTCAAGGAGTTGAACCTCTTGTTCGCGTATTCTCTGACTTCGCTTTTTTTCCTGCTGCAAAATATAAAAAGCCAAATTTGCGGCTACTACTGTATTGAGCCTAAATGCGATACCAAGTAAATTGGTGCTGAACAAACTATGCCAAACGCTACGTACATCATCAAAAAGAATCTCCCAAGCGATAGTGGTTAAGAGATAAGAAAAAATACTTAAAGCTATATATTTCAGCAAGTTATATTTTATCTTTGCTGAAAAAAATAAAAAAACATTCACCAAAATAGTAACCATTACAGACTCTGCCAGATTTCCCCAAAAGATAGCATTGCCAGTATTATAAGTCGTACTATCCTCCGTATTCATGTAGCCCATCATAGCAAGGACAAAATAAGTAACCCCGCCAAGCGCAAAATCTACCAGCGCAATGAATAGAAACTGAACTAAGAAAAATCCTATTTTATTCTGAAAAAGTTTGCTCATATTTTGAATAATTATATGGATTAGGTTGTTAAATAGTCAAAATACAATTTAACAACCTAACCACTTGGTAGTATGTGCATTAATTACATTTTTTCATCATTTCCTCCGTAATTTCTTTGCCCCAAACAGGGGCGATGGAAGATGCAGGAGTGAAGGTAGCAAATTTTTCCATTGCTTTTTTATAAATCGGACAAGCATTTTTTGCGCCACCACCAAACATTTCGGGTTTATAAAAGACGCTATTCCCTTCCAAATAATAGATACGGGGGTTGTTGGCATTTAACGCTTTTGCTTTTTCGATATTTTCTGAAAAAACTTTGCCTTGTGCCATCCAACGAATCGCGCCATTGACCGCCATATTTGCCTGTGCTATCATAGCCCGAAGCGTATAAAGTTCGTCATGCTTGCTGATTTTCAGCGCGTTATCGCACTGCGTTTCTGCCAATGCTACATATTTATCCTTCTTGTCGTTGTCCTGCTCGATGTAGGACATTCGTGCGTAGCAATAGGCAACGTAATAAGCTGGTAACCATTCTTTTACTTCTACTTTTCCGATTCTTTCAAACTGATTGGCTACGGTCTGCCATTCATCTAATTTGTCAGAATTTTGGACTTGGCGGAGCTGTGCCAGCGCACTTTCCATGGCTTTTACAAACTTTTCGTTGTTCGCACTGGCAAACGTAAAAGCAAAAACCACAAATAAGCTACTTAAAATTGCTGTTTTCATACGAATTAAATTGTTAAAATGTGAAACTTAGATTTAATATATTTTTAGCACTTATTTCTTTGATAATGTGATATTTATCCCTGCAAAAAAAGTACGGAAGGCAGGCGGATTGGTTGCGACGCGTTGAGTCCCATTAGCAGAATAGCGGTAGCCAAAAACGTTTTGAATATTAAAAACATTGTCTAAGGCAAAGTAAAGAACCGTAAAATTGCCTTTGATACTGGTCAGGTAAGAACCGCTCAAGCCAAAATTGTGAAAATTTGGAGTCAAATCGTTCATAAACAAGTCGTTATTGGGATTGAAATAAGGTCTGCCACTGGCAAAGTTGTAAGTAAAGCCTGCATCAAATTTATTTTTTAAGATGCCTTGTTTGTAAACTACGGTCAAGTTGTGTTTGGAGGCAAAAGTGGGCATTACCTCCACAGGATAGTTCTGGAACAGCCTTTTGGTGTCCAAAAAAGAATAGGAAATCCAAAAATCAGCATTTTTAATCGTTTGCTGGTCGCGGTAAAAAATATCTCCCCCTCTGGCATAGCCGAAACCACTATTATCCGTATTGGGCGTGGGGAAACGGTAAGGGTCTGGGTCAAAAAATGGCATTTTTTCTCTGACTAAGTTGGCATAGCTTTTCTGATAAAGTTCTACTCTGAAAGTTCTTTTGTCTTTGATAATCTGGTAGTTAGCTATAAAGTGGCTTGCTTTCTCAAAATCTAATTTTTTATTGGTGTAGAGGTAATTGGTGATGGGGTTTTGGAAAAACTGACCATAGGCAAAAGAAACTTGGCTGTAAGTACCTGTTTTATAGGCGATTGACAATCTGGGGGCTACATTCCACCGATTGATAACGCTGGAATATTCGCTGCGTACACCCACACGCCCCACCAGCTTAGAAGTAATGTAAATATCTGATTCTGCAAAACTTGCCCAATAAGTATCACTAAACTGGCGAATAAATAGAAGATTGTTGATAGCATCTTCGAAGATACTTTTATAGGCGTATTGGTGCAACTCACTGCCTACCAACAAGTTAATGCTCGATGTCAAATCTCTTGAAAAGGTCATGCGCCCTTGTACCCTCGTATCTTCTCTGTTGATATTCTGTTGGTTAAACTTTATAGCATCTTTATTCCAACTATAAGAAAGCCCGCTATACAGCGTCCATTTGCCGAAGGCTTGTTGGTAAGTGGCATTGGAGTACATATTTTTACCTGTCAAGCCAAACTGGGTGTTACCATTTGGGGCTGTGGGGTCTGGAAACTTGATTCCCAAGTAGTTATTGGAAAAATTGGCATACGCTTTTATAATTCCATTGGCATTGGGTTTGTGCCTGAATGTGATAGAACCATTGACAGATTCAGGGGCTTTTTCCCAGCTAACAGTCTGTTTATTAATGAGAAAGGCGGGTGCAAGGTTGTTATATGAGCCGTCAGAAGCAATGGACGTATTGCCTTTCCTGACAGTGCCACCCAGTGTAACTCCTGCGAAGTTCATGCCTACATTCATGCCCGTTTGTGCAGGTAAGTCATTGGTATTCAATACTAAAACAGAAGAAAGCCCCTGTCCATATTGCGCCGAGTAGCCGCCTGTACTAAATGAAGTTCCTTTGAACAAAAATGGAGAAAAACGTCCCCTTTGCGCTACACTTGGCACGCTACTAAAAAAAGGATTCTGCACTATCATTCCATCAATAATTGCCTTGGTTTCAGTTGCCGAGCCACCTCGGACGAAAAGCCCTTCGCTTTCACCCACGCGGCTTGCGCCAGGTAGCGTCTGGATTGCGCCAAAAATATCAGCCCCTGCCCCTGCCGTCGTTACGATGTCCAGCGGTCTGAGCATCACCATTTTCTTTTCATCACTCGCCTCGAAAGCTCCCGCAGAAATCACGACTTCTCTCAGGGTGTTGATAGCCTCATCTAAGCTGATATTTACCTCTATTTCAGCTTTTTGCAAGATGATTTTTTGTTCCACAGGCACAAAACCAATGCAACTCACCTCCAAAATGAGGGTGTCTTTTTCTGAGGTGGCAAACTTAAAAACGCCCGTAGAATCCGTAGAAGCACCATCATAAGAGCCTTTGAGAGAGATGTTTGCGCCAATTACGGCTTGTTTTTTGGCATCAATGACTTTGCCTTTGATGATGGATTGGGCAGAGGCACTGGAAATAATTAAAACATTGATAAACAAGGAAATAAAAAAGCCTTTTGATTTAAAACGACTGCCAAAGTGCTTTGTTATTGACGAGGTGAGCGAATCTGCTTGCATGGGTGTAATTTTTTTAAGTTTTTTGAATAAATTAATTTGACGATGAAAATAATTATAGCTCTCTGACAATATTTTGGGGAAGCTCACCCCGCTAAAGCGAGGTGTTATTTTTAACCCACCGTTTTAATGGGCGCACTGCAAGTGTGGAAACTACACTACCACAAAAAATATCATACAATCATAATTACCTTTTCAAAGGTGTTTTTTTATTCAAAATAACGGCAGATTTGGCTGAGATGCAGTCGATTTCTGACAGAATGAGGAAAATGCGGAGTAAAATGGGGAAAATGAGGAGTGAGTTTTTTCTACTTGTCTGCTTTCTTTTCTTTCCTGAAAATATGCGCCAAATCTACCCCAAAATAGCGCAGAGAAGCTACGAGCAAGGTCGTGGCGGCGGCTTCGTCCAAGTTACCCACGATAGGCAAGTTATCAGGAATAAACTCTAAAATTCCCGCTGTAGGATTGACCAGATAGACCAGCGAAACCACGCCAATCAGTAGAACAAGTATATTTTTGAACATTAGTAAAACTATTTTTAAAGTTATTTTTGAACAAAAATAGCCCAATATTGGTGGAAAACCTTGTATTTTTCTTGTTTTTTCTTATTTGTTTCGTTAAAATTTTTAAATTTGGAACTCACAAATTCAATTTATGTCTATATTACGAAAAAATTTAAAATAAGGCACTCAAATCTTTAAACCTTCTGATGACGACCAAATTTAACTCTGACGTAGAAGCGGCGCAAGCCCTTTCCGATTCATACAAAAAACTGAACAGCGAAATTTCAAAAATTATTATTGGGCAGGAAGAAGTAGTCCGCTTGCTCTTGACGGCTATTTTTTGTCAGGGACATTGCCTGCTGATTGGCGTGCCAGGGCTGGCAAAAACGCTATTGATTCAAACCATTTCTAAGGTATTGGATTTGAATTTTAACCGTATTCAGTTTACGCCAGACCTGATGCCTTCGGATATTCTTGGCTCCGAAACGCTGGACAAAGACCGCAATTTTAGGTTTATCAAAGGTCCCGTTTTTGCCAATATTATTTTGGCAGACGAAATCAACAGGACTCCCCCCAAGACGCAGGCGGCTCTTTTGGAGTCCATGCAGGAATATTCTGTAACGATTGCGGGGCAGGTACACCAGCTTGACAGACCGTTTTTTGTCTTGGCTACTCAAAATCCGATAGAGCAGGAAGGTACATATCCGCTTCCAGAGGCACAGCTTGACCGATTTATGTTCAATATTTGGCTGGACTATCCTTCGTATCAGTCTGAGGTAGAGATTGTTAAAAGCACAACGACTGACACGCGCCCTACGCTTTCCAAAATCATTGGGAATGAGGAAATTATGTATTTTCAGCACTTGGTCAGGCGCGTACCCATTGCCGATAATGTGGTCGAGTATGCGGTCAAGTTGGTGCATAAAACGCGACCAAATAGAGAAATGGGCGGACAGCAGACTACTAATCCATTGGCTACCAATTATTTAGAATGGGGTGCAGGACCTCGCGCTTCCCAATATCTGGTATTAGGCGCAAAGTGCAATGCGCTACTCAATGGCAAGTATTCACCTGATATAGAGGATATTAAGGCAGTAGCAGTGCCTATTTTGCGCCATCGCATTGTTCGTAACTTTAAGGCAGAGGCAGAAGGCATGACCGTAGAGCAGATTATCAAGCAGTTATTGTAAATTAGCATCTCAAAAAACAATCTTTTAGCGGTAGTTGTTCGTCAGAACCTAAGTAACTGACCAAAATTGTTCGTTTTTGGCTCACACCCTTAAAAGGGTGTGTTAAATATTGATAATCAATTGATTAAATTTTATAACTCACCGTTTTAGCGGTGAGGACAACTTAAAAAAAATAGCTACACAAAATTAGTTTAATTATTATATAAAATATTGGTTATTAGCGAATTGTATTAACTCATAACTTATAATTCATAACTCATAACTACTTACAATTTAATCGTTTTAATCATTTAATAATTTTAACAAACAAGATGAGTGGACAAAAAATCACAATAGACGCGGCTGGGAAACTTCATGTGCCATATATGCCTATTATTCCTTTTATCGAGGGCGACGGAACAGGTGCTGATATTTGGGCAGCTTCTGTCAAAGTGTTTGACGCAGCAGTTGCCAAGGCATACGGTGGCAAGCGCAAAATAGAATGGAAAGAAGTATATGCGGGCGAAAAGTCTTTTAAAATGTCAGGTAGCTGGTTGCCAGAGGACACACTAACGGCTTTCCGCGAATATTTAGTAGGTATTAAGGGGCCGCTGACTACGCCTGTGGGTGGCGGGATTCGTTCTCTAAACGTGGCACTGCGCCAAGAGCTTGACCTTTATGCCTGCGTGCGCCCTGTGCGCTGGTTCGAGGGCGTGCCTTCCCCAGTAAAACGCCCAGACTTAACTAATATGGTGATTTTCAGAGAGAATACCGAAGACGTATATGCGGGCGTAGAGTTCATGACGGGTACGCCTGAGTGCGATAAAATGATTGATTTCTTGCTCAATGAAATGAAAGTTACCAAAATTCGTTTCCCCAAAACTTCTTCTATTGGTATCAAACCTATCTCCAAAGAAGGAACGGAAAGATTGGTGCGTTCGGCACTCGAATATACGATTGCCCAAAAACTGCCTTCCTTGACCTTAGTACACAAAGGTAACATTATGAAATTTACTTCGGGTGCGTTCAAAACTTGGGGCTACGAACTGGCTGTACGCGAGTTTCGCGACCATGTACTCACTTGGGAAGAATATGATAAAATCACCAAAGCTGATGGACAAGCCGCCGCAGATGCCGCCCTCAAAGGCAAAGTGATGGTTAAAGATTCCATTGCTGATGCTTTCTTACAGCAGATTTTGTTGCGCCCTGCGGAGTATTCAGTCATTGCAACGGCAAACTTGAACGGTGATTACATCTCTGACGCGCTTGCCGCCATCGTAGGTGGTATTGGTATTGCGCCTGGTGCAAATATTAACTACATGACAGGTCATGCGATTTTTGAGGCTACGCATGGCACTGCCCCTAAGTATGCAGGCATGGACAAAGTGAATCCAGGCTCTGTCATTCTTTCAGGAACAATGATGCTCGAATACATGGGCTGGCAAGAAGCCGCTGACCTGATTTACAAGGGTTTACCTGCTACCATTGCGACCAAAAAAGTTACTTATGACTTTGCTCGACTCATGGAAGGTGCGACAGAAGTCAAATGTTCTGCCTTTGCTGAAGAAGTAATTAAAAATATGTAAATAAAAATAAAGTTTGGGCTTCTTTGTTTATGGCTTTTTGTTTCACAAGAAATCATAGACAAAGAAGTTTTTTAAACTAAAAAAATGACCCATAAAATTAAAATATTACTTGGACTCATTGCCGTAGAAATTATAGCCATTGCTTTTTCGGTGGGCAGTAGCGATAAGCGTACCTCTTTGGCAGACAATAACTTACAACAGTTTGCGCTTGCTGACAGTACAGGGGTAAATCGCTTTGTGTTTGGGAAAAATGCCTTGCAAATAAACAAAGAAGGCAAGTGGGCTATCAATGAAAAATACTTGGCTGATGCACCTCTGATGCGTCAGCTTTTTATGTTGTTGGGAAAAATAGAAATCAAAAAACCTGTTTCCCAGCAAATGAAAGCAGAGGTTTCTGAGCAAATCCAAGAAAAGGGAATTGATATCCAGTTTTTCAAATCAAATGTAGTCAGTCAGTCGTTTAAAATGCTCGACAAGGGCGGTGAATGTTACGTATTGAAGCCTGATGGTGAGGCTTTTGTGCTGTACGTGCCTGGTTACAATGTTTCTTTGGGTGAAGTTTTTAACCTGACCGAAGGCGACTGGCGCGAGAAAACGGTGATTGCTTCTCGGTTTTTGGGTTTGAAAAAAATAGCCCTTACTTATACTGAAAAACCACAAGAAAGTTTTGCGATTTTGCGTGATTCTACTTTTTTTAAGATAGACGGTATCAGCAAAATAGATACCAATATGGTCGGAAACTATGTAGATGCCTTCAAAAGTGTGCGTGTTTTTAGCTTTTTGGACAAACCTGCTTTCAAGGATTCCTTGCAAAAAACTACTCTTTACTGCCTGATAGAGGTGGAAGACATTGACCGCAACAAAAACAATTCTATCAAAGTTTTTACAGATAAAAAAACACTTTATGGCATCATTGGCAAAACAAATGAATTGGTAGCCTTAGAGCCAAGGTATTTTACACGTTTTTTGGTACGAAAAAAAGATTTTGAAAAATAGAAATCTGCAAAACTAATCTCGTCCTCTGCTGTCTTTTCGTTTGAAATCACCACGTTTGATGGATTTAATCAATTCTATCCACGCAAAGGGATTGAGAAAGGGAATCGTGGTGGCAAAATTGCGATTGCCCATCTGTGTAGCCTGCTGGTTCATATAAAATTTATAGTTCAAACTGCCGTCCATGGGCATGGAAAACGCCATCTGCCGAATAGCGTTGGGGCTAAGGTTTTTCTCCATGTTTTCGAGTTCTTTGGAGGGCAGATTTAGTGCTATAAAAGCCTCTTTGAACTGTTCCTCGTTAGAATAGGGCAATACTTCTACACCTGCGAGCATAGTGGTTGATTCCTTTAAGTTAATGACTACGTGATAAGACATATCTGTAACCCTGGGAATGATAACGCGATGACGCTGAAAGCCAATGGCTGTAACCTCAACGGTGTCGCCTTCCCAAGTGGGCATGGAAAAAAAGCCACGATAGTCCGTAGAAGTGCCTCGTCCCGCCTTGGGTACATAAATATTCACACCAGGTACACCGTAAGCACTATCGCCCTGCACCACCAGTCCAGAAAAGGTAATGACTTTGCGTCCGCCCTGTGCAAAAGAGGTTTGCTGGGTCGCAAGCGCAAAAGCAAATATAAAAAGTATAAAAATTAGTATTTTTTGCATGAATGTATCTTTTTTATGCCATTTGTAAATAATTATCAATCGCGGTCAATGCTGAAAGTGCGCCTTGGGCAATCCCAATATGAGGTGCTTTAATCTTATAATCTTTTGGATTTATTCTCACGATATTTACCTGATATTCAGTCTTTAACATTCTCGTTTTTACACGTATGGTTTGCACGTGAGGACCTGAACCTATCTCAAAAACAATTAATTTCTTATTTTTGTTTCTTTCCAAAAAAATTTGAAATTTCTTTCCTTGTGCTTTTGACCTTGTATCTATGTAAGTATCATCTCTAAACATATAGACGTTAGGACGCGCCATAACGTTGCTATAAGGGCAAAGTGGGAAGCTATTTAATTCAATATTTTTTTCTATCTGCTCCGCGCTCAGGTCATTTTTCCAGACTTCTTTGGACAAATCGGGGCGTGAACTTTGGAAATAAGCAAGTGTACCATGCAACTCTCGGATTCTATCTTCTTCAAAACCAGCTTTTTGAAAATGGCTGTCTATGTTTGAGGTCAAAATAAAATAATCTAACTCAAATTTTTGTATCCAATTTTTTAATATATAAAAACCTTGATGTGGGTTGATGGTGGCATATTCTCTGATTCTCTTGGCAAATAACTGCCAGCTATAAACAGGATTATCCAAAAGAGCCTGTGGATTGACGATTTCAAACACTGTTTTGTCATTCTCGCTTTCCACTTGCCCCCATTGCCCTCCGTTACCTCGATAGTCTGCCAAGCCCGAATCTACGCCCATGCCTGCGCCCGTACATATCACAATGGCATCTGCACTTTCCAGCCATTCTTTTACTGTTTCAAGATATTCCATCACTATTTTTTAATTAGGCGTTATTAATTGATAATCAGCTATTTGGGTAAATGAAAAGATACATATACAATGAATTTACATCAAAAATCCTTGATTTCAAAAACATATACAAATAATCCATGCCTTTTAAAGAAAATTAACCTTTGACATTTTCGACTTCTGCTAAAGTAGCCAAGACTTTGTCGCGTAGCTCGTCTTTTAATTTGGTCAAGTTTTCTGCAATTTTTTCATCAAAAGAGCCAATGATTTGTGCCGCCAAGATGCCTGCATTTTTTGCGCCATTGAGGGCAACAGTCGCCACAGGCACTCCTGCGGGCATTTGCAAGATGGAAAGCACTGAATCCCAGCCATCTATGGAGTTAGAGGACTTGATAGGTACGCCAATGACTGGCAGGGTGGTGAGTGAGGCAACCATGCCAGGGAGGTGCGCCGCGCCACCTGCACCTGCTATAATGACTCTGAAGCCGTTATCTCGCGCACTTTGGGCGTACTCGACCATGCGGAGTGGTGTGCGATGTGCTGAAACTACGGTGATTTGGTACTTGACTCCCAGTTCGTCCAATGCCTTTGCCGCTTCAGCCATTACAGGCAAGTCGGACCTGCTTCCCATGATGATTCCTACCATTTTTTGAGATTAAATATAAATTTTGAGATTTTTATTTATACAAAGTTAGGCGTTTTTTATCAAAAAAATAACAGCCTTTGATTTAAAGGCTGTTATTAAAATAAAATGTGTGAAAAGAATGTAAAGATTAGTAACCAGGGTTTTGGTCTTTCTGCTCAATCTTGTCGTTGTTATCTATTTCTTGCTGAGGAAGTGGCAACAATTCATGTTTCCCTTTTTGGAAATAAGTAAACGCCTCTTTGGTAAGTTTGTTTTGCGACCTCCAGCGGAGCAAGTCGCGATTACGAATCCACTCACCGCCAAGTTCTACACTTTTTTCATGCACCAAAGCCGCAAAAACTTGGTCTTTTGTACCTGTTGGGAATTTAGTAGTAGGATAAGGAGGCATTTCTACGCCCTTGCGCGCACGTACTCGATTCATCAACTCAACCGCACCAGTGAGGTTATTCGCCTCTATTTCACATTCTGCTGCCATCAAAAGCACTTCAGAATAGCGCATCAAACGCATATTGATACCAGAAGTGTAATAAGTATCTGCGGTTTTGTACATTGCCGCATATTTTCTCCAACTTACTTTTACTCTTGCACCATCTACCGTTGATAAGTTTCCTTGTACTCTGCCATCTGTTAGTTCGTCTTTGTCATTGTTGAATCTATCTCCAATAAAATAGAAACTCATGCGATAGCGTGGGTCATCTTTGGCATCACCTCTGCGTATGGTTTCAAATTCGTTGATGAGGCGGTCAGAAGGAATACAGTTTCTCCAACCTATGGCGGCATATTCCTGACTTCTTGGGGTAGTTTCATTATTGCCTGCACCATTGCCATCACCGTCCCAGTTCACATCACCAATTTTTAAATAACCAATTTCCAAGACAGATTCAGCATTTAATTCTGTTTCTTCCAAGAAGTTGTCAAGGTAATTATCCATTAGTCTGTAAGCACCAGAGCTAATTACTTTTTGTAATTCTGTTCTTGCGCTTGCATATTCGCCGCGGTGCATATATACTTTGCCAAGCAGGGCAGAGGCAGCACCAGAGGTTACTCTACCTGCGTTTGCTCCTTCGTGGCGCACAGGCAAATCTGTCTGTGCTGTTTTCAAATCGCTGATAATGGTCTGATAAACAGCATCAGCAGTAGCTCTTGGGGCTGTTCCCGCAGGAGTAGTTACAAATTCTGTGTAAAGAGGAACGCCACCCCACAAAGAAACCAACTCAAAGTAAGACCATGCACGCCAGAACTTAGCCTCGCCTACCAACCGTTTTCTTAATCCATCTTCCATTGTTGCGCCTGGTGCTTTTTCTATAATGACATTTGCGCGATGAATCCCACGATACAAAGTTTGCCATACCACATTGCTTACATAGTTTCCAGGGTCATGCGCGCCAATGAGCAGTTGGTTACGTGGTGTTTCTAACTGACCTCCACCAGAGAGAACATCATCAGAACGAAGGTCATGCAAGAACCAATACTCTCTTGCGACTAAATTATTTGCCTGCACAGAGGCATAAATAGCATTGACTCCACTGGTGAGTTCTGCAGCATCTTTGTAAAAAGATTCAGTAGTTACGCGATTAGGGTCTAATTGGTCTAATCCTTGGCTACAAGCCACCAAAAAAAGCATGGAGGCGACGACGACATAAAAATATTTTTTTAACATATTCACTAATGATTTTATTGTGTTTAAAAATTTATCAAGAGTTCCGTTTAGTAAAATGATGAAGCAGTTAAAAAACTCTCTAAATTAAGGATTTTTTTTGAAACATGGGGTTAAAAAAAAAAGTTACAAATAATGTGTGGCTCTACTAAGATTTATACGGAATCACCCAAATTCCATCAAAACTCTTCTTTTGAGATTTTCAAAACTGTGAAATCCAAAAGAACGCCTGATGACTCCTCTAATTGCATTATTAAATCCTTCAAC
>JAAFJS010000061.1 GCA_013298985.1 Cytophagales bacterium | reverse complement strand
TTTTCGGCATTTCGCTGGCAGTCCGCAAAGATAAAATCCAGAATACCAAGTAGTTTGTTTAGATTTTCTAAACCAATGCTAATGGGGTGCTTGAAAATAGTATCTCCGTCCAGTTTCCCGATTTCCCAGCCTGTCCCAATACTTACAATGGCATAAATCGGAATTTCAGGGTTCTTATTGAGGTGTCGGGCAACTATCAACTGCTTGTAGGCATCTCCCCAGCCTGCCTGAAAGTCATCATTTTTAGCCTCTACAGTTACTAACAAGGGCGACTTGAATGTATGAAATCCTGTTTTATTTCTTGGTGTTACTACATAATCAGGTACTAAAACGAGGTCTTCATATTTAATTTGTGGATGGCTGAATAACTTTACTTTAGGGTTACGCTTCCAAGCCTCTTTGAGCAGAGGTGCAATCAGAAATTCACACGCATAAAACTCCATGTCTGTATCTCCTCTTTCAGAAAGTACGAAATCCAAATCTTGCTTGATATAATCGGGAATTTCTATTTCATTAATCGCCTCAAAATCAATAAATTTACTTGAATTAATGGTTAATCCAAAATGCGCCAATATCTCAGAAGTGTCTTTAAAGTCGCTAAATTTCATAGTTTTATTATTTTTCTCAAAGATAAGAAATTGTAAAGGGAAAGTAGGTGAAAAGCTAACGTTCATACTGCTTTAAAATCCAAAGCATAATTCCTAAAATTTCCTCTACCTGATTGAGATAATACAAATCTCTATCTATATAAATCACTTTATCTTCATATTTGAGAAACCGCCACTCGTTTGCTGTGGTAACGCAACCATAAATAGTAGAGATATTTTCGCCTTCTTGTTGATTAAACAGATAAGCGGCGTACATCTCGGCGGCGCACTGCCCAAGCCCTTCTTCTATGGTGCGATTCTTTGCCTCCACCATGCAAAAAACAGGTGCGGAAATGTCCGTTTTGTCCGTTCGCAAGGTCAGTAAAAAATCACATATACCATTGAGGGACTGACTGTTATCTACATCAAAAGTATAACCTGAAAAAAAGCTAAAAGATTTTTTGTGCCTTCGCGCTTCTCTCAAAATAGGAGCAATAATTGCCTCAGATTTGGCTTTTTCGCTTGACAAAGGGAAATCTTTTGCCTCTTCCAAGTCATTTTGGAGAAACTGGCTTGGAGTTGCTTTAGGAATTGGTTTTTCTAATAAATGAGTGATTTGACTCTCCAATCCAAACTTGTTTTCTACTTGCTTTAAAGTCAAAAATTCGCTGTATGGCATATTTCTATCTATTTTTTATCAAAGATATGAAATTGTAAAGAAAAACCCAACTACTTTTCTACCCTGCTCAGTGATACGTTTTCAATTCTTTCCAAAGTAGCTCAAACTCTGCATGATAGGAAGCAATAAGTGCCTTTTGCTCTGTAATTAAGATATTTTCGTGATTGACGCGACCTGCGGCTCTCGTCCAGTTATAGCTTCCTGTGAGTAGCTCGATTCGGTCGCTGATGGCAAACTTGTGGTGCATGTGGCTGGCAGTTGCGTCAGTTTTGATGGGAATACCTGCCCTGTGCAACCGCAGAATGTCTGAGCCTAAGTCTTGCATCTTGTCATTGTCAGTGATGAGGCGCACTTTTACGCCTTTCCTGTGCGCGAACAAAATTGCTTTGGTAATGTCGTCATCACTGATGGTAAACACGCAAATATCCAGTACCACAATACTTTTCTTGATAAATTCACAAATTTCCTTTTGGCAGTTGTCATTGGGTGCAAAAAAGGCACTTGATTTTGTCCCACTTTCGGCGGCAATTTCTTTGTCAAATCGGGCAAAAATCTTGTTCGTTCTTTCCAGCCACTTCAAAATGTCCAAGGGCGAATTGCCTTCGGAAGCAAGCGAAGTTTTGGCAAAATCAGCCACTTTATTCCTCAAAAAACCAATGTCCTGCGCTTTGAGGTCTTGCTCACCCATCGCTTGTACGAGTGCGCTTGCTTCCTCGTTGGTCAGCACTTGGTCTTCGAGGGCTTTGATGAAGAGGAAAAGGATATTTTCCATTATTGTTTTTTGTTTTATTCTCCAATCATGACAAATGCGCCCCAGTAGTAGGGTTGCTTATATTTTTCCTTCAGTGAATTTTGTGCTTCTTTAAAGGCTTGACGTTTACTCTTGCCCGCAAGCCAATTTCTATAAAATTCAGTCATTAATTTTTGGGTAGCTTCATCATCTACTTTCCACAAAGATACCATTATGGATTTCGCCCCAGCTATTTTAAACCCTCTTTGCAATCCATACACACCCTCACCTGTGAATAGAGAACCAAGCCCTGTTTCGCAAGCAGACAATACTACAAGTTCTGTATTCTGGAGATTAAGTTCACTTGCTTCATAGGCAGTAAGTACACCATTTTCGGAGTCCAGATATGGTTTTATATCATTTACTCCTGCTAAGACAATACCTGAATTTAGCAGTGCGTCATACTCATCTATTACCTGAGATGAAAAAAAATATCCATGTGTAGCAATGTGTAAAATTGAAGGGCTGTTTAGTGATTTAATTTTACTTTCTAAAGCATACTTCCCAAGCAATATTGATGTATTCCATGAGCTATTTTTAAGTATAGTATCTATTTCGGTAACTTCTAATTCAGTTCCATATAAATCAGACCACTGTATTTCAGATGCTTTAACTGCCTTTACAGGTTTATCTCCTCTTACTATTTTAGAACTATTTTTATTCATTTCTATTAAGTCTGCTTCAGGCGTTTTATAAGCAGGTCTTCCTAAAAGCACAGCATTTTTTTCAAGTGTTTTGTTATTTGAGGTATTTACAACTATTTCTCGTAGGTTTGTTATGGTTTTAATATTTAATTCATCAAGAAGATAATTTCCTGTGGCGGGATTCTTAATCGTATTCAAATTGATTAAGTGATATACTCCATCAGGGCAAAAATAAATATTTTTAAACTTTGATAGTTTCTCAGCTATTTCTTTCCAAAAAATGTTATACAAAAAGGCATAATCTTGTGCTACTATATTAGCAGGTTTATTAAACGTTTGTTTCATCAATCTTCTATAAACCTCAAAGCCTTTATTCTCTATCTCTGTCCCATTTTTTAATACAATAGGCATTATATCCTTTTTCGTTAATATCATGGCTAAATAACGAATAGAGTCCTGATTCTTATTAAAATTTTTATATTGAAATCTAACCATTCCAACTACAGCCTCATCATCTTTTAATTTTGTTTGTATGTCTTTATAAGAAACAGAATCGTATGAGAGATAGAGAGATGGAAAATACGAAGAAATTTTTGCCTCTAAGTTATCCTTATGCACATTTAGAATATGTAAACCTTCAACTCCTATGGTATCGTTCCCTACTCGGTTATGATAATCAGAAATTATCTTTTTTACTTTCTTTAGCTTATTGTAATAAAAATTAATTTCCTTATTGTTTGAGATTTCTTTATCTTCAGTACGTGGTATTACCTTTTTAAGTATCTCTTGTTGTCTCAATAAAGTACCTTTTGTTTGCGTCTGGAAATAGATAGCCTCTTGAGCTAATTTGGTCAAAGCTGAATGGCTTGATTCAGCATCTATAAAATCCGTGAAATAAGAATAAAATCGATTAATTATATGCTCATTTTCTGCAACAAATCTTTCCTTATCATTTTCTGAAATACCATAAGACTGTGCCGCAATAACTTCATCTAAGTTAGAACTATAAATTTTTTCGTCTTCTATCATCTCTCCCCTATTTACAGAGTAAAATGCCAAGGCATCAAGGTAGTAATTGAGGGAAAGAGTATGTAAAGTAGCAATAGCTTCGTATTTCCCTTCCATTTGTAATATTTCTGCCATATTTTGATAGATACTAATATAGAGTAATCTTAGTTTGTATCCTGCAAAAAGTCTTTCTCCTTGGTAGTTTGCAAATATCTCAATGGGTGCTTGATTAATGATTATCCCCAAAAGGATTTTAGCTTCTTCATATTTTTTTTGTTTCTTTAATAAGATAGTAGCTTTTGCGTTTAGATATATATAGATTTCGATATGTTTATGAGATATATTTAGCCCCTCATCTGCCATTTTCTTCAAGAATGTAGCCACTCTCGTATAAATTTGTTCCAGTTTGGTTTCATCTTTTTGTAATTTGTACAAATTTTCTAATCCGTAAATTGCATCAAAATAGCCAAACTCGTCTGGTATGCCATTAATCGCTCCTCTATAGCCTTTTGGATAAAATTCTTCATCTGAAAGTTTTTTATCGAGTTCTTTTTCTGTATAATCAAAAATACCGAGCAGTAATTCTTCTGCTTGAGTATATAGTTTCTTTTTAGTATATATTTCGGCTTGCAAACAAATAATGCGAAGATAAAAAATACTAACTCCTACATCTTCTTTGTACTTTTTAATATTTTGCTCAAAAATATAAGTTGCTCTTTCATCATATCCTATGCTATAAGCCTTATAATAGTCATCCCTAAATGAACTTTCATCAAACATTCCATTGGCAAATGTATAAGTTCTCCCTTTTTTTATCATTGAAATAACCTCTAAAATCTGCCTATATTTTTCTTCTGCTGCTGCATCTTTGCAACACTGTGCAAATATTTCCAATAGCATTATATACAATGCTGTTTTCTTGTCATTAGGATTTGATGTAGTAGCATCATATAAATAGCCATCTCCACGTCGGAAATAATTATCTATTTGAAAAATAGCTGTATCATATTGCTGATTTTCATACAAATCAAAAATATTACTTACATATTTTTTAACATCATTGATTACTTTTAATGTGTCCAGAATGTAAAGAGCTTTTAATCTATTTTCATTTGTAACAATATTGCCTGTCCCCTTATGGTATTTGATTTCTTGTATTACTTTGCCTTTTTTATCATACCTAACTTCTTTTGCCTTTTTTCCATTGTCAAAGTATTTGATTTCTATCTCTTTGGGTGAATTTTGTGCAAAAAGAAGTGATGTGCCAAAGCAAAAAACAATTATTAGAAATAAGTAATGATGAATTTTACACATTTTGATAAAAAAATTAGATTACTGACAATTTTTGTGATAAATTTTTCCATGTCTATCTCTCCAAAGACAGAGGTGATTGATTCTTTGAAAATAGCAACAAAAAGCTGTTTTTGCTAAAAAATTATTAGTATGGATTATAAGGTTGCTATCAAAATACTCAAAGCAAACAAACTAAAAACTGAACAACGATACTTTTGCCAATATTAGAAACAAAGTATATAACCTTATCAAACTGTTTACTTGATTTTTTAGAACCAATCGTTTTTGCTTCTAAAAGTAGTAAAACAGTCTTATTTCCTCTTTTATTAAGAGATAATATAGAAAGTTCCACAGAATTTGCCATAGAACCAAAACGATTAAACATTATTTTTTACTAAATTTTATGACATAGTCAGTTATGAATTAACCTATTTACCATACCGTATAATTCCTGCATCTGGATAATAGTATTGATAAATCATTGCAAGTACAAATAAAAGAATGACCGCCAACAACCAGACTAAGCCCGCCCCCAACGCCAATCCTATAATGCGAATAGCCAATGCACCAAACATTCTGAGTAAAAAAATGAATAAGGTTACAATTAGGTCTGAGAAAGTATAATACAGCCCATTTATAAAATAGATAGCAAAATATTGTAGCTTTTGTAATGTATTTCCATATTCATATAAAATAAGCCTGTTGAGTGCTTGATTAGCGGCTCTATAATTGCCTAAAAACCTCTTTCTTTGGATATTATCTACCTCGCCATGCACGTACTTATTTCTTTGGATTGACCAATATTTGAATGAATTGCGCTCTTTTTCAGTGAAGCCATTGATGGATTGTATTCGTTTGCCAATGGATAATGGTTTTCCATTCTCATCATTTTTTGTAGGATTTAACTTTTTTGCCTTTTTTTCAAGTATCCTTGCTGTCTGTGTTATCAGTTGTTCAGAAATAGATGCCGCGTTTACAAAAAGGCTTGCATGATTTTCTAAAAACAACCAAACTCGATTTAAAAATTTAGTTTTCCCCAAAAACAGGATAGCATTAAAAGTTTGATTAACAAGTCTGTAGTCTTCAAAAAACTGCTTTTTATCAAAACTCTGAATCTCCCCATGTAAATACTTATTGCGTATCATATTCCAACTCAAGAACGCCTCTCTCACTACGTTTGACAGAGGAATGCTGTCCACCCTTTCTTTCAAACCCATGCGTTCTGAATCTTTGTCTGCGATTGGATTTTCTTTTGGATTGATTTTTTTAGCTTTTTTCTCAATTATCCTTGCTGTTCTAAGAAGTAGCCTGTCTGAACTGAAAAGAAATAAAATAAACATAGAAAATTTAGCTTTGATTTTGAGCCTTTTGTATTTTTTGAACCATTTTTTCGGCACGTTTGTCTGCTTGCGCGCTGTTCAGAGCCATCACTGACCAGATAGCCGCAGGAAGCCAGCCAATCATGGTGATTTGTAACGCCAAGCAAATGATGCCTTGAATAATCTGACCTCTCAAAAAGAAGGCGAGCCAAGGGAGAATAATTGCTACGAGTATCATATTTGTAAAAATTTAAAAGGTTTGAAAATGTATAAATCAATAAGTTTTTAGGTAGATTTCGTATTTATTTCTTTGATTTTTAGATAGTTATTCTTTTAGCGAAGCGCACCTGCAACACCTTTGCTGGTGCGCTTTGCTAACACCCACAAAGGCAAAAATCTATCGCTGTTATTTATGGTCGCTTGGCAAAGTTTTGGAACTTGCCGACAACAGAGAGTGTGTATGCACCAGAGCTGCCCTGTAAGTCAGTTCCGCAAGAAATTATATATTTACCTTTTGAAACCCCTTGTACAATTCCTACAGAACGACCTCGATTAGAGGAAGCCACGACCTGCCCTAATGGGTTAAATAGCCACATTATCGCATCAAAATCACCAGATTCCATAATAATATCTACCGATGTGTTATCATCTGTAACTTCAAAAGTGTGATACTCATTTCTTGGTGAATCACTTGCGAAATAAGTGCCTGCTCCGTTTGCAATTCGTCCTGTTGCATTAGCTTCTTGGAATACGACCTTTTCAAGATTTGTAAATTGACCATTTACACTAAGATTGTAAGTAGCGTTTCTTACACCTCTTCCAGAAGTCCCAGCTATCACAGTGTATCTACCTTTATTTATGTTAGCAATAATACCTAATTCTCTACCTCTCCCTACTACAAATATTTGTTGTCCTAATGAGTTAAATAACCACATTGAACCATCAGAATTAACAGACTTTTGTACTAAATCTATGGTAGAATTATCTTCTGTAACATCCAAAGTGTACCAGTGATTTCTTGGAGAGTATGAGAAATTTTCACCTCCTCCGCCTGTTTTCCACTCATCATTTAAAGCCTTAGTATCACTTTTTATTTGGTTTAAATCACTATTTGCACCTTTTACTGTCATAGAAAAATTACCTGAAACTCCTCTTTGCATTGTTCCTGCTATCACTGTATATTGCCCTTCACCTACCCCTTCTATTGTCATACTTAATACCCTTCCATTGCCTCTATTTGCTACAAGTTGCCCTAATGGATTATATAGCCATAGCGCACAATCAGTATCTTTCGACTCTAATGTTATATCCAATTTACTTTTATCTTTCACTGTAAAAGTGTATTTGAAATTGCGAAGAGAGGTAGGATAACGTTCTCCCGCCCCATATTCCCACTTCCCCGTTGCTGTTCTATCTTTGGGAATGTCTATGCCCAGTTTGTCGCAAGATTGGAGAGATAAACCAATCAAAACCAATATAAAAGACCAAATCAAAGGGTGTTTTTTCATAAAAAATTTAAAATTTAAAAGGTTTGAAAAATGTAGAAAACTAAAAAATCACATCTGTACTATTTTTTGACCTTACAAACTTAAAGAACCCTCAAACTCCTTCCTATTCTACTTTACAAGCATGGAGTTTCGCTTTACGGATTGACGAGGGCAGGGTTTCGATTGACGAAAAAGGGAAAAGCGCAGGAAAATTTTGGAAATGTTAAAAATGCACCTAATTTTGGCGTGAAAGTAAAGCAACCTACACATGGAGTTTATCAGAAGCATCATCATTGAGGACAACCCCGAAGACTGCCTTCACCTCAAAGGCGTATTAGTCGCCCACTATCCTGAAATTGAGGTAGTTGCTATCTGCCCCACCTTGGCAGAGGGCATCATCGAGATTATTCGCCACCAGCCTGCGGTCGTATTTTTGGACATAGAATTGCCCCAGCACAGTGGCTTAGAAATCAGTAAGTTCCTGAGTGTGAGTGAGAAAAACTTCGAAATCATCTTCACCACTTGGCACAAGGAATTTGCCTTCCAGTCCTACGAGGTCGAGGCACTCTATTATTTGTCTAAACCTGTGAGTGCCTTTGTGCTTGGTAAAGCGATTACGAGGCTAAAAAAGCGAATGGCAGAGAAAAACTTACTCCATCAGACCATCAAAGAAGCAAAAAATGAGCAAAAAGAAACCAAAATCGAGATAGCGACCATTGATGGCAAATACTATTTCAGCCCCAACGAACTCATTTATTTCAGTGCCAACGGAGCTTATACCAATGTGCATTTGGAAAATAAAAAACCGCTTTATGTGGGCAAAAACATCAAATATTTTGAGGAATTGTTAGAAAATCAAACCCATTTTATGCGTGTTCACCGTTCTTACCTGCTCAATCTGTGGAAAGTTGCCGTTTACAAAATAGAAGGCGAGCAGCCCCTCATTACCCTCAAAGACAGCACCAAAATCCCTATTTCCCTCCAAAAAGTAGGTGAGTTCCAAGAAAAAATGAAAATACTGAACGCGTGATTTTTTTCTTGTAATTTTGTGAAAAATTGAATCCAAAATACCTTGAATTGGCTGAAATGTACGAAGTTATCACAAAAAACATACAACTCCATATTTCACTTTCTGAGGAAGAATTGGCTGCTTTTTGCTCGAATTTAACCCTCAAATCCCTCAAAAGCAAGGAATTTCTCTACCAAGAAGGGCAGGTTTGTAATACAGTAGCCTTTGTCAATCGGGGTTGTTTGCGTTATTTTTACTTGGTCGAGGGCGAGGAGCAGACAGGACAGTTTTTCCTCGAAAACGCTTGGTACACCAATTACGAAAGTTTTTTGACAGAAAAACCAACTAAGCAGTTTATTCAGACTCTCGAACCTACGGAATTGCTGATTTTGCACAAAACGGCACTCACTCATGGCGGGCTTGGGCTGGTCATTCCCTATTGGCAAAAAAGCCTTCAGTGTAGAAACCGAATTTGAATATACTCATCGCAACGGTACGATAAAAGTCTTGTGTCGCTTTTTTAAAAACAATATGGTGAGTGAAAACGTAAAAATTGAAGTTTTTGTTCTTAAACAAATCTAACAGAATCCACTTTTACCTCCAAAGTGTTTGAAGTTTCACGCCTTTCAAAAGAACCAAAATAATAGAAAATATCATACCATCTCACAAATTTAAAAATGGAAAATGATATTGGAGAAACATCTTATTTTTGTTTAATTATTTATTAAAATAGTTAAACATTTCTATTTACATTGTGTTTAAAGGTTATAAATTTATTGAAAATTTCTTTTTTTAAGAACTTTCAAAATTTATAATAAGTTTAAATATTTTAATTACAACCTTTAATCGTTACAATTATGTCTAATTTAGGTATTCTTCTTGATGCAACGCTTCGCGCAGGTGATTACATCGGATTTACATTTTTTACGGGCTATATGTCCATGTTGGCTGCGTCTATCTTTTTTATTGTTGAGAGAGGCACCGTAACCGACAAGTGGAAAACTTCATTGCTGGTTTCTGCTCTAATTACTTTTATTGCTGCTGTACACTACTATTATATGCGTGGTGTATGGTTAGAAACGGCTACATCACCTACGCAGTATCGTTACATCGACTGGACTTTGACAGTGCCGTTAATGTGCATAGAGTATTATTTGATTTTGAAACCCGCAGGCGCAAAGGTGGGAATGTTGGTGCGTTTAATTGTTGGCTCTATCATCATGCTGGTTGCTGGTTACATTGGCGAAGCTGTTGCACAAGAGCAAAATATCCTCTGGGGTGTTATCTCTACTTTGGGTTGGGCGCTAATTATCTATGAAATCTATGCTGGAGAGGCTTCTAAGTTAGCAAAAGCAACTGATAGTGAAGTAGTCAAATCAGGATATAATGTATTGCGTTGGTTCACTTTGGTGGGCTGGGCTATTTACCCAATCGGTTATATGTTGCTTCCTGGCAATCTATTGAGTGGTTTTGTGGAAGGGATAGACATGAGCAAGTCTTCACCAGTGGATTTGGCATATAATATCGCTGACGCAGTAAATAAGATTGGTTTTGGATTGGTAGTGTATAGCATTGCCAAAGGAGCTACAGAGGCTGAAAAAGTAAAACACGCATAGACTAATTTTATGTTTATCAAGTAGTTATGTCATTTGCAAAGTTTGGTAAAACTGCTATAATTCATAAAGTAGTTTACCAAACTTTTTTTATTAAAAACGTGTAAATACTACATCTCATTTTATTTCAAATTCAATATAAAAAATAATGAACACCCCAATACACAACACGATTTCTGTAGGAAGTTTCGAACAATTACCATTTTATCATCTAACAGTAAATATGTTAGAATGTGTCAGTACACATAATTTTGATGTGTTATCGAGGATTTGTGATGATGACTTTGGCATCATAGACTTAGACACACAAGGCAAAAGTGTCGTTGTCGCCAATCGTCAAGAATGGGAAAGTTGGTTTCGCAGTTTATTTGCAAAACTGGATACTATGCGAGCCAAGACAAGCTCCGAAGTACTTAACTATCAAGCCCTTCAAACCACTGAAATGGGGTATTCGGTACTGGATTTTTGTCAAAACCTGGAAGTGGACGGCTTTGTAGGCAAATTTTATTGTGTCGCAACCATCATTTGGAAAAAAGTGGGCGAGGAGTGGAAAGAATCTCGATGGCACGGTTCACTCATTCGCACCGAACCAGAAAATTTGTTACAACAATTCAGTCAATAAAATCATGCGTGAAAGTGGCATCTTTTTTCAAATTTCAACGCTACTGAGAAATAATTTTGTGTAAGTAAAAAATTTAACTAAAAATCTTTGACTGCCCTTAAAATAGCTTCTTTCACCAGTTTTTCATGCGTCCATGGGATAAAATGGTCAGTGTCAGGAATTTTGATAAACTCTACTGAGGCATTGACAAGCATTTTTTTGGCAAAATCCATGTTAGCAATCGGCACAAGGCTATCTTTGTCCCCATGAATATAAATGACGGGGCATTTGATTTGTTGCCAAAGTGGACGCATTTTTTCCAAATCGCCTTTGAGGTGCATGATTTCCTGATTGCTCACCACCACTGCGCGAGGCACTATCCAGCGCAGCCAAAACCAATCTGCGGGGTACTGAAACCACTTCGTTTTCTCCAATTCAGGGTCAATCGAGGGGGCTAAAAACACAAGCCCACGCACCAAATCAGGATAATCCATCGCCAAGCGCGCTATCAGAGGACCTCCGTAGGAATGTCCCACCAAAATAATTTTTTTTCCGTTTTGGTATTTTTTCAAGATGGGACTAATCGCCTCTGCTTGCTTTTTTAGGTCTTTTTCTGTTTTTCCAAAGCCCGATTTCCCAAAACCAGGTCTATCTACCGCAATCAGGCGCATCTGCTCGACCATGCTCGAATCACCCAAATAGTCTATGAATCCGTCCCACGCGCCAGGTGAGCCATGCAGTAGCAAGACAGTAGGCAGCGAATCTTCACCAATGCGCGCATAGTGCATGGTGCGAGTATCTACTTTATACGTCTGAAAATCAGGCTTGTATCTTTTGTTTTTGAAATATTCAGCCACTTTTTTATCGCTAAGGCGAAACTGCAAACAGGCGGAAAATAGCTGGGTTAAAGCCATAAAAATCAATAGAGAAACGAGTATTTTGATAGTGCGTCTTTGGCTCATGTACTTTTTATCCTGAAGTTTTTATTATTTTTCATACAATTCACTGATGGGGCATTTTTCTAACTCCACCAAAAATTCAGCAATATTTTCTGTAACGGCTTTCAAGTATTTTTCTGCTTTTTCGGGCGTGGCTCGGTGAGGATTGCCCACGCCTGTATCTGCGGAGATGGAAGTCCAGAGCCGTTGCGAACTCACCCAGCCTTCGCGCAAAGCCTTGATAGCAAACTTTTTCTCGCTGCCATCTCCCGCCTCAGAAAGCGGCAAGACGAGCTGAGGCGCAATTTTCATTATCGCGCTGGTTTCCATTTCGCCTGCGTGGTCGCCAGGTTCGTCAAAGTACAAATTCCAATTTGCCGCCCTGTACCAGTCCAGCGCACACGCAAAAATATCAGGATAAAAAGCATACAACTCGCGAATCATTTGCTTAAAATTATTGCCTCCATGCCCGTTCATTATCACTAATTTTTGTATTTTTTGGCGAGAAAGCACGTCTGTAATATCTTTTAACACTGCAAGCTGTGTGCTTGGGTTCATGTTTATACAAAGTTTGACCCCAAACTGCCCCGTATTTACGCCAAAAGGAACAGTGGGCAGCACAATCACCTTCGCGCCTTGCGCCCACGCGAGGCGTGCTGATTCCGCCGCCACATAGTCCGCCTGAATCGTATCTGTGGCATAAGGCAGGTGATAATTGTGTGCTTCGGTAGCTCCCCAAGGAAGAATAGCTACCTGATAATCAGTATTTTTGACTGTTTTCCAATTTGTTTCTGCTAAAATATAAGGGCGAATCATCTCCATTTGATTTTGAGGTTTTGAATATTTGATAGCGATGTGAAAGTTACGTGAAAACTCCCTGATTTTCTAAAAAGGTAAGCAAAAAAACCGAAAAAATAAAGTAGATTTTTATTCATTTTAATACCTTTGTGTCTTTTAAATTTAATAAAGGTTATGCAATTAATTTTATCAACACCCTACATCAATGTTTACCTACACGAAGAGTTCAATATTCTTTACTCGGAGTGGTCAGAAGCCGCAAAAAAGATGGCTAAGGTGGAGTTTAAGGAACATATCGTCAATTTTGTGGCTAAGGTAAAGGAGCATGGAGTGCGTGGCTTCCTGACCAATAGCCAGAAAGGGCATATTACGATGGATTTGGAGATTCAGGAGTGGCACGACAGCGAAATAGCACCTTTGTATGTGGAATATGGATTAGAAAAAATAGGCTTCGTACTGCCTGAGAAGGACTTTTTTGCGTCCATTTCTCTCCAACAGACCTTTGATGAAGCCCAAGCCCAGCAGCTAAGAACCAAGTTTTTTGGCAATCTTGATGACGCATTGGCTTGGATAAAACAGTAAAAAATAAACAGCATACGTTTTTTAAAAAAGTATGCTGTTTGGAAACGAAAAAATTATACTTACTTGCCTGCCCAGTAATCTACGACCAATACCTTGTCCAAATGTGGCTTTAAAACTTCTACAAATGCCTGATGCGCGGGGTGTGGTAGATAAATTTCCCTGTTCTTTTCGCTGGCAAAACTTACAAAAAAGCAATGCGTAAAGCCTTGATTTAGGTTTTCAGGGCTGTTATTTAGCCCCCATTCTACGCTTTTAACTTCTTTTATCTTCTTTTTGAGTCCCATGAAGGCTTCTTCTACCTTTTTCACCTCTGCTGCCGTTGCGGTATCTTTGAACTTAAAAAGCACTACGTGGCGCAATACTTTCTTTTGGGCAAAAGCAAGATTAGAAAAATTTGACTGGATTAAAGTGCTGATAAACAACACACTAAGCGCGGTTAAAATAAATTTCACTGTTTTTTTCATTAGTTTATGCGATTGGATTGATGAAAATGTTAAGAAATTGCCCACTGACCACAAGCCTTGTGTTTAGTAGCGAACGAAATTAGTTAATATTTCCCAAAAGTATTTATTTCTGATAAAGTATTGTATTTATTTTATGCTGTTAGTTTTCCCAAACTGATACTACATTATAAAACTGGTAGTGTCAAAGATGTAATAGATGACTTGTTTAAATAATTGCCATTTGCAAGCCCGTTAGGGCTTAAATATTGACGGTCCGCCGTTGCGGGTAGAATAAAGTATTCTTTCATCTCTAAAAGCCTCGTAGAGGCTTAATACGATTCGCCGCTGCGATTGAACTCCTACGGAGTTCTTAAAACATTGAATACTAAATACTTACTACTACCAACATAAAACACCTAACGGCGTTTTTAATCTGCAAGATGTCTAATGCTAAAAGTATTATATCCCCCTTTGGAGGGGGTTAGGGGGAGGTGAAGTTTTGAACATTATATATTATTTGAAAGTATTACCCTAATACCGCCACATTGCAAAACTAATACACTTCTAATCCATATTTTAAAAAAAATTCAATAAAAACAATGATTTTTGCAATATCGCTATGATAAATTAGCCAGTCTAATTTTTTTTTGAATTAATTTCTATCACTATGGTCGAATATATGACTTCACAAAAATACACAGAAGAAGTGGCGTTAAACCATTTGCGTCATTATCTGCCTCACCAGAATCCCTTGAAGGATTTTATCAATGACAATGTACTGAAACCGTTTCAGGATTTGCCTTTCCACCAAGCAATGACAAACGCCTCTGTGCTATTTGGTTATAAAACATATTCAAGTTTGGACACCTACAGAAAGTTGTACCAAGAAGGAAAAATTAATCCAAAGATTTTACAACGAATTATTATAGAGCAAAAGGGCTTTGATAATTGGCAGCTTTGGCATAGCAATTTGGTGGAGAAACAGTATGACACGAATTGGTACAATCGCCTGGGGCAGTTGCACCAAATCTGGACAAATCAGTGCCATCTGAACATAGAGAAAGAGGTGCATAGCTTTTTGTTCCGATTTGTGGGGAGCTACATAGACCAAGGCATTGCTATCCAAAAGTTTCCTGTCCGCAACAAGAGCTTTTTGGCGGCAATCAAGGAACTGGAGTGCAATAGCTTTATCAAGATTTTTAAAAGCAAGAGAGTGAGGCAGTTGCTCTTGCATACGCATAGCAGCATCAAAGATTTATTGGATATTTTGGTGGGTGATGAGCAGTGGTACGAGCAGTATTTGTTTGACCAGCAGTTCGCGCATGCGGGCTGGTCGGGCATGGTCGCGACGGTGGAAACGCACCCCGAAATGCTGCTGGACAAACGAAAAATTACCTTACATGATTTTATTATTTTCGAGCTATTGTTAGAAATAGATGCCTTGGACAGGAAATTTGGGGAAGGGAAGTGGAAATCGCTCCTTCATTATATCAATCTGGGAGCGGGCAATGTGGAAAAACAATGCAAAATAAACCCTATGTTTGCGCCAATAGACAAAACAGAGCTTTTTGAGGTGTACGAACTTTGGCAAAATGCCTACGAATGGACTTTTTACGACCAAGCACTAAAAGGCTTGCAGCTTGCCCCTGCTCAAAAGAAAGTGGAAAAACCATACAGTTTTCAGGGTGTTTTTTGCATAGATGAACGGGAATGTTCTTTCAGGAGGTATATTGAAAAACTTGATAATGTGCAAACTTTTGGGACGGCAGGCTTTTTTAGTATGGAATTTTATTTCCAACCAGAGCATGGAAAGTTTTATGCCAAATCCTGCCCTGCGCCCATCACGCCCAAGTTTGTGGTCAGAGAAACCGAAATACGCAAGCATCACCACCAAAAAGATGCACATTTTAGCAAGCATAGCAAAAATCTATTTGGTGGGTGGTTTGTTTCACAGACCATGGGCTTTTGGTCTGCCATACAGTTGGCATGGAATATTTTTAAGCCTTCGGAAACACCTGCCCTGATGTCGTCTTTTAGGCACATGGACAGGGAAAGCAAGCTGCAATTTGAGTGTAAGGAAGACCACCTGCACGATGCTCATGGCTTGCAAATCGGCTATAACTTGGCTCAGATGGCTGACCGCATGGAGGCTTTGCTCAAAAGTATAGGACTTACACACCATTTTTCTGATATTATCTATATCGTGGGGCATGGGGCAAGTTCTGTAAATAATACGCATTATGCTGCTTACGGCTGCGGTGCGTGTAGCGGACAAACAGGCTCGGTCAATGCACGCGTGGCAGCAACGATTGGCAATAAATCCGAAATAAGGGCGATTTTGAAAGAAAGAGGCATTGAAATCCCTGAAAATACGCAGTTTTTGGGCGCATTGCACGATACCACGCGCGACGAAATGGATTTTTATGATGAAAATATTTTAACTGAAAAAAACAAAATTGCACACCTACATCACAAAGGAATTTTTGAAAAAGCACTTGCGCTCAATGCCAAAGAACGTTCGCGTAGATTTTTGCTCGTAGATAGTCATCAGCCTGCGGAAAAGGTACACAAAGAAGTCAAGCTGAGGTCTTTATCTCTGTTCGAGCCGCGTTCTGAGTGGGACCATGCGACCAATGCCATGTGTATCGTAGGCAGGAGGTCAAGCAGTAAACATCTATTTTTGGACAGGCGTTCTTTTCTCAATTCGTATGACTACGCCCAAGACCCCGAAGGAAAATACTTGCTGGGCATTGTCAGGGCTATCGCGCCTGTGTGTGGGGGAATCAATTTGCAGTATTATTTTGCGTGTACTGACCAGTACCGATTGGGTGCGGGGTCTAAACTTCCTCATAATGTGATAGGACTGGTGGGCGTTGCCAATGGCATAGACGGCGATTTGAGGATAGGGCTGCCCCAACAGGCGGTCAATATCCACGACCCTATTCGCCTGATAGCAGTGATAGAGCATTATCCAGAAGTGATTTTACAAACGATTCAGAAAGAAGCACCTACCTATCAGTGGTTTCATAACGGCTGGGTACACTTGGTAGCTATTCACCCCGATACCAAAGCACTTTACAAGTTTAACAGTGGCACTTGGACGGAGTATAAACCTTTGACAGAGAGCCTGCCCTCTACCAATAATTTGGAGGAAATCTTGATGAGTACAAGCGAAAATTTGCCCATTTATCTATTAGAGCAGAGCCAAGCATAATATACGGCGCATTAAAAACTTTACATTAAAAACAAACTAACATGAACGCAAATTATTTTATTATAGCTTTTATTCTCTTACCGTTTTTAGCGTTTTTCATCACCATGTTTATTGATGAAAAACAAGAAAAACTCATTTCTACGCTGACGACTCTCACCATTGGAACTATATTTTTTGGCTTGGTCGGTTTTGTAGTTTATTGGTGGACGCAGGGCGCAGCAGCCATTAATCTCCAAGAGCTTACCTTGTATGAGAATGACGAATATGTGTTTTTGATTGATTTTTATTTTGACAAAGTGAGTGCCACTTACCTGCTCGTAGGGACGTTTATTAGCTTGCTGATAGTAAGATATAGTAGCTATTATATGCACTTGGAAACAGGTTATAGGCGTTTTTTTTCCACGATTCTGTTTTTTTATTTCTCTTATAATTTTACTGTACTGGCAGGCAACTTCGAAACGCTTTTTGCAGGATGGGAAATGTTAGGGATTTCGTCCTTCTTGCTAATTGCCTTTTATAGAGAACGTTATCTTCCTGTTCGCAATGCCGTCAAGGTTTTTTCTATCTATCGGATTGGGGACATCGGCATCTTGCTGGCAATGTGGGCAAGCCATCATTTGTGGCATATAAACATCACTTTTGAGCAACTGCAAAACTACGAATCCGTACAAGTACGTCTTGCCGAGCATAGCTTTGTGGGGTTGTTTATTGGGATATGCTTGGTAGTGGCGGCGGCAGCAAAATCGGCACAGTTTCCATTTTCCTCTTGGATACCGCGCGCCATGGAAGGTCCCACGCCGTCAAGTGCTATTTTTTACGGTTCTCTCTCTATCCATTTTGGCGTTTTCTTGCTCATTAGAACGATGCCTTTTTGGGAACAACAAATTATAGTACGCGTGCTGATAGCAGTGATAGGATTATTGACCGCCATTATGAGCTATTTTACTTCTATCGTACAGCCTTCTATCAAGACACAAATTGCCTATGCCTCCATCACACAAATTGGGCTAATGTTTATCGAGGTCGCGCTGGGTTTTGAGGAATTGGCATTATTTCATTTTGTGGGCAATGCTTTTTTGAGAACCTACCAGCTCTTGGTTTCGCCTTCGGTCGTCGCGTACCTGATACGCGAGCAGTTTTACCACTACAAACCACTCAATGACAATAAAGTAAAGTATTGGTTGAGCAAGCGGTTTTATTATGGCTGGTATTTGCTTTCGCTAAGGGAGTTTAATTTAGACAGGCTAATGAGCAAAGTAGTTTTCAATATTTTCAAAAAATTAGGCAATAAACTGGATTTTCTTACTTACAAAAACATATTTTATTATTTTTTTCCCACTTATATAGTAGGCTGTGGTTTATACTTGGCAGGCAACTATGTCGCCCCTTGGCTGCACACTATTTTACCTGTTTTGTTTGCCTCCATTGCCTTACTGATGATTATGAAAGCATTTTCGGAACGCCGCTACCCGCGCTTGGCTTGGCTTTTGGTCTTTTTGGGACATTTCTGGATTGCCTTGGCAGTGAGCCATAACGAATACTTTGGCTTGGGCGAGCTTGTATGGTATCTGAGTGGCATTGTTGTTACGGGCATCACAGGCTGGTACAGCTTAGAATGGCTCAAAAAGAAAGAACCCAAGTTGTTTAGCCTGTACCGTTATTATGGGCATATTTACGAATATCCGCGACTGGCAGGGCTGTTTTTTATCTGTACTCTGGGCTTGATGGGCTTCCCGATAACGTCCACCTTCATTGGCGAAGACCTCATTTTTAGCCACGTCCACGAG
Source organism: Cytophagales bacterium (assembly GCA_013298985.1). Taxonomy (GTDB): domain Bacteria; phylum Bacteroidota; class Bacteroidia; order Cytophagales; family Thermoflexibacteraceae; genus Thermoflexibacter. Next base: position 6,820 of record JAAFJS010000061.1, on the reverse strand, counting down.
TACCAGTATTTATTGGCTTTTTTGCTATCGTCGTGCTTTGTAATAGAAGGCATTGCACTTATCAAGATATATGCGCGATTGTTTTTGGGCAGTCATGCGAAGGTATATCACGAAACACCCTTGCAATCCTCCTAATCCAATTACTAATGGCTAATTGATAACTGATAACTGATAACTCATAACTCATAATTTTTTTATGGCACTCAAATATATTCCTCAAGACGGATTGGCTGGTTTAAAGGAAAACTGGCAAAAAGACCTCAATGCAGGCGTTTTAGTTTCATTTCTCGCTTTACCTTTGTGTTTGGGTATCGCGTCAGCAAGTAAGTTTCCCCCTATCACAGGCATTTTTACAGCAATAGTAGGCGGTATGTTCGTAAGCCTTTTGGCGGGTAGCCGCCTAACTATTAAGGGACCTGCGGCGGGCTTGATAGCCATTGCGCTGGGTTCGGTAGAGGCATTGGGCTACGAAAAAGCATTAGCGGCTATCGTCGTGGCAAGTCTTATCCAAGTCGTTTTTGGCTTGGTCAAGGCGGGTAAGTTTGGTAACTTTTTTCCAGTTTCTGTCATACATGGAATGTTGGCGGCAATTGGCATTATTATTTTTTCCAAACAAATACACCCCCTGCTTGGCGTGAAGCCCGCAGGCAAAGAGCCTTTTGAACTCTTGGCGGAAATTCCTAACAGCATCATGCACGCCAAGTGGGAAGTGGCTTTGATAGGTATTTTGGGCTTAGTGATTATTTTTTCCTTCCCTTTGCTCAAAAGCAAACTTATCAAAAAAATTCCTGCACCAATGTTGGTACTATTAATGGCGATTCCTCTCAGCCTCTTTTTTGGCTTAGGCGAGTTTGTAAAAGACGGCAAATCAACTTATTTGGTCAATATCCCTACGTCCATTTTAGAAGGAATTTTGACCTTCGATATTGCCAAAATAGGCATAACCTTTCCTGACTTTTCAGCTATCCTTAGCCCCGCCAGTTTGCAGTATATTCTGATGTTTTCACTGATAGGAAGCATAGAATCCCTGCTGACAGTCAAGGCGATAGATGGACTTGACCCTTACCAAAGAAAATCGGACATGAACAAGGACTTGGTAGCGGTTGGCTTAGGAAATGCCTTGGTGAGCATGATTGGTGGTTTGCCCATGATTTCAGAAGTTGCCCGTAGCTCCGCCAATGTTGCCAATGGTGCTAAAACGCGTTGGGCGAACTTCTTTCATGGTGCCGCCCTACTCATTTTTATTCTGGTATTGGCAAAAGCCATCGTATTAATTCCCATGTCTGCCTTGGCAGCAATGCTCATTGCGGTTGCGTATCGTTTGGCTTCCCCCAAAGAGTTTACCCATGCGCTTCACGTGGGCAAAGAGCAATTATTGATATTTTTGACAACCTTAATTGCTACTTTGGCGACAGACCTGCTCGTGGGCGTGGGTGCAGGGATTCTAATGAAATTGATAGTAGAGATTTATTATGGTACGCCTCTCAAAGGCTTATTTAAGGCAGACATCGCCATCGAAGAAGATGCCCAGCACAATACTATCCTTCTGAAAATCTCAAACTCTGCTGTTTTTAGCAATTATTTGGGACTGAAAAAGCATTTGGACAAACTGCCCAAAGGCAAGCACGTAATTATTGACGTAAACGAGGCTAAACTCATTGACCATACCTACATGGAAAACCTGCACCAGTTCGAGCTGGACTATCACCAAAAAGGTGGCTCGGTCGAGATACAAGGCATGGAACATCAAAATCCTATTTCAGAACACCCCTTGGCAATGCGCGTCTTTGATGCTACCTACAAGGACAAAGCCAAAAATCTCGTCTTGGATAGTCGTCAGAAAGAACTTGAAAAATTAGCTACTCAAAACGACATGGGTTTTCGCCCGCTAACCATTATTGATAGTTTCAAATACATGAACTTCAAGTATTTTCAAGGCAAAAGAATCAATTATAGAGCAAACAGATTAATCAAAACCATAGACCACACCCACTTTGAGTTTTCTGACATGAGCATTTCCGAGATGAGTAACCTCAGTGGACGCAACTACAAAATGACCGTACTCACTGCTACGGACGTGATTCAGCATATTCCTTTTTTTGTTTTAGAAAAAGAAGGTGTTTTGAATAGTGTGGCACAGGATATTAATTACAAGGATTTTCCTGTTTTTTCCAGCAAATACCACTTCACAAGTACCGAGCCTGATGATGCACGCCAATTTTTTACGCCTTCCATCATTCGGTATTTGGAGCAATATACTGATAAAAACTTTGTAGTACGTTCCAGAGATAGCCGTTTGCTCATCTTCAAAGGCGAGGACTTAATCAATACCGCAGAAATGCAAGAATTATTTGTTTTCGCAAAAGGTTTAGTGGAGGTCATCAAGCAAGAATACGGAATAACGGAAGCCAAAAAACCTGCTTATGCAGTGTAGCTTAGTTTGTAGTATAATCATAGCATAAGATATTGGTATTTGATATTTTATGCTATGATTGTAATTGATAACTCCCTAACTGTTCAATAACTGCTGTTTTGTACGTTCAAAAGAAGGAAAAAAGTGTGGCGGAACTTCTTCATTACCTACTATTTGTGCGTTTTTTTTGAGGTAAAAGTTCGTTGCCTTTATCATAATCCAAACAAAAAATGCGATGATGAGCAAAACAACATCAAAATCAAAGGCAAAAAAAATAGCTTTCGCAAAAAACTTTATTAAAATCTTGAAAATAGCAAAACCTGTAATTACAAAACTTCCTATCTGAATAGCAGGAAAAACTCGATTTACTTTTTGTAGCACTTTTGCCTTTGCACCTTCGTAGGCATAGACTTTTATGGTGTCAAACTCCTTTACTTTATCCAATAATTCTTTTACAAATACTTCATAAGAGGTGCTTTTATCTGACTCGGCGCGTCCAGACTTCACAATTACATTTTCTATAATTGCCTTTTCTTGGTGATAAAAATGAATTTCACAAGAGAAAATGTAAGGTTCTTCGTTGTCTTTTTCAGCCTTTGCAGTGAAGTCTTCTTTGAGTTCTTTTTTGAGGTAAACAGCTTTTATTTTTTCATACGGAATATCCTCATTAGGATTTTTGCGTAAATACTCATTAGGAATAATCATTACATCATTCTCCTTGATATTCAGTACATTATCTTTCAGCGTATAGGTGATATAAGCGGCTACAAATTTTGTTTCCATCACAGTATTGCCGTTATTTTACAGCGTTCGGTTAATAGTTTATCTAATTCATTATCAACGGCTAAGTTAGTTTTTGCATTGTCTAACTCCATTTTGTAGCTTTGGCGCAGTTCTTTGCGCTTGATTGCCTCCAAAAATCTGCGTACTTCTTCGCGGGTTTCTAAGATGAGCGCAGGCACTTTGCGCGGCTTGCCGTCATCTCCCTTACAAACCATCGTAAAATAAGAAGTATTGGTGTGTTTGACCGTACCTGTGTGGAAGTTTTCGGCAATGACTTTGATGCCAATAAACATCGACGAGTTTCCTACGTAATTCACTGAGGCAAACATAGTTACCATCTCGCCCACCTCGACAGGCTGCAGAAATTCTACGCCCTCGATGCTCACCGTTACGCAATAGCCGCTACAATGCTTGGCGGCGCAGGCATAGGCAACTTTGTCCATCAGTGAGAGCAACAAACCGCCATGAATCTTGCCTCCAAAATTGGCATAAGCAGGAATCATTAGCTCGGAAATAGTTGTTTTTGAATGACTTACAGTTTTATATATTTCTTCTGCCATGTTTTTATTGGACATTCCGTTTGATAAAAATTTCTTATTTTTTACGAATATGCTGTTTTTATTTAATTTTTACAAATATCAGCCTCAAAATACAAATTGTTAAGCTAAAAAATATATCTTTGAGATACAGACTTTGACAAACATAAAGTAAAAATGAAAAATATAATTATCTTTTTGTTAATCAACACATTAACATTTTTTGTAGTTTTGGCGCAATCCAACGAGGCAGGCAAAATCACCCGCTTGGACAAGGAATTTGACAAGATAATAGGGGCTGACTCCAAGCCAGAGAAAGTTGCCAGTGGATTTTTATTTACAGAGGGTCCACTTTGGCACACAGATAACTTCCTGATTTTCAGTGATATTCCTGCGAACCGCATTTACAAACTCGATGCCAGTGGAAAAGCGGAAGTTTTTATGGAAAAAAGTGGCTACACAGGCGCGGACTCGCCCACAGGAGAGATTGGGTCAAATGGCTTGGGCTATGACCAAGAAGGGCGTTTGTTGCTTTGCCAGCATGGAAATAGGCAGTTGGTACGGATAGAAAAAGATGGAAAACAAACGGTGCTGGCAGATAAATTTGGTGGGAAACGCTTGAATAGTCCTAATGATGTGGCTTGTAGAAAAGACGGCACTATTTTTTTTACAGACCCTTCTTGGGGCTTGGAAAAAAACAGCAATAAACCCAAAAGAGAAATCGCTTTTAATGGTGTTTACCGATATTTTGAGGGACAAATCTCCTTGATAGACAGCACGTTAGTCAAACCAAACGGCATTGCACTTTCGCCTGACCACAAAACGCTATACGTGGCGGATATGCCCAAAAAGTGGTACAGCTATCGCCTCCATGCAGACGGAACGGTCAAAAGTAAGCAACTTTTTTTTGATGCTTCCTCCATCACTGGTATCGGACACATGGACGGTATGAAGGTCGACTCCAAAGGCTATGTTTACTGCACTGGACCCAGTGGAGTGATGGTTTTTACGCCCAAAGGCAAGCACATTGGCTCTATTCAGTTTGCGGAAATTGCGGCAAACATTGGCTGGGGAGAGGCTGATAGGAAAACGCTTTATGCTACCTGCCAGACAGGAGTTTATCGTATTAGGCTGAAAAACAAGGGGTTGAAGTAAAGCTATGATGCTAATTTTTTATTTGGCAAAGCACAACCTGTAACAATTTGTTGGTGCGCTGCGCTAATACTAACGAAGGCAAAATAAACCGATAGTCATATTAATTATTATGTATAAATTTGAAATATTTCTAATTATCACATTGAGTGTTTTATTTAGTTGCACAAGTGAAACAGAAAATCAAACACATAAACCTATACAAGAAAAATCTCTTGCATATCAATTAGACCTCATTCCTTTTAAAGGAAAAAATCAAAAGTGGGGGTATTACAATCTCAAAAAAGAAGTAGTGATTGCACCCAAATATGACGAGGTTCATTGTTTCAATCGCTATGATATTGCTTTTGTTGTTTATGAAGGGGTTTATAGGCTCATCAATAAAAAAGGAGATTTTATTAATGATAATCATTATAAGGAAATCATATCATATTACAGCCCAGAAACTAAAATTGCTGGAAGAGTCATAGGTATACCTTGTATTGCTCTTATTGATGGGGGACTTTTTAGTGAAAGTAAAAAAAAGGTATTAATCAATGAATTTGGGGAAATTCAAGATATGTCTGAATATGATTATGTGGAAGTTCTTAATGATACTTTACTTAAAGTAGAAAAAAATAGAAAATATGGATTAATTAATACAAAAGGTAAAATAATTATTACTTGTAAATATGATTACATAGATGTTAGTCATTTTTCTGGTAATTCTGAGAGTCAATATTTTTCTGTAATTATCAATAATAAATATGGTATTCTTGATAATCAAGGCAAAGAAATATTGCCTTGTGAATATGATTACAATTTCCCCATGTCTCCATTTTATGATACTTATGCAATGGGACAAAAAATTTGGATTTCAACTAAAATGCCATTTTATGAGCCACCTTTATACCCTCCCTTTGCTGTATCCAAAAATAAGCAGTGGGGGTATGTGAACGAAAATAATAAAATAGTGATTGCTTTTGGAGATTATTTAAAAGTAGGAGCAATGACAAAAGAAGGCTTTGCAATTGTTCAAAGTAAGGACAGCCTTTTTAATGTGATTGATAGGAATGGGAAATTATTGTTAAAAAAGGGCTACGATTTTATGGGAAACATTAGACATCTAAAAAGGGATAATGTCTTGGTAGTAGGGACGTTTGATAATCAAAATGAATTTATGGGCGTGATAAATATGCAGGGAAAAATACTCGTTCCTTTTCTAAAAAATGAAAGTATTGTTTATGATGATGAATCAAAAAGGTTGATAAAAATATCATACTACTTCACAAGGACTGATGTTTTACTAAGTTATAGTCTATTGAGTTTGGATAATAAAGTACTGAGTAAGAAATATAACCAAATGAGTTTGTCGAGCACTTATAATCTTTTTATGGTAAAAGATGAAAAAGAGAGAGTTGGTTTTATTGATATTCATGGAAAGGAAATAATACCATGCCAATTCAAAGGTTTCTCTCACTCATATAATGGAGTTTCTGTATGTAGAGAGCAAGGAGGAAAATTTGGTTTTATTAATTTGAAAGGGCAACAAACAATTAAGTTTCTCTATGATTACCCTATTACTTTTGAAAATGGCTTTGCACAAATAGAGAAAAATGGTAACAAATTTTTTATTGATAGTTTGGGACATGAGTATGTAGAATAACGAAAATTCGCCTTTGCAGAATTCTATGGATTAAGCAAGAAAAATATTCTTATTTTCCCCCTTTGCAGGTATTAGCACAGCGCACCTGTAACAATTTGTTGGTGCGCTGCGCTAATACTAACGAAGGCAAAAGACGAGCATTGCAAATGCTATGCTAAATAGGTCGTAATTACAAATTACGACCAGCAGGAGAAATACAGACAACGACGCAAGAAGAAAAGCTACATTACCATTTTTTCCAAAAACGATTTTATATCATCTAATTTTTTGGCTTCGAAATTAATCGTAATA
>JAAFJS010000060.1 GCA_013298985.1 Cytophagales bacterium | reverse complement strand
ACGCCTGGGGTTAAACCTGTAACGCCCGAAGTGGCACTTGCAGAGGTAGTTACCGTACCACCACCAGCCCTTACAGACCATGCCCCTATGCCAACAACTGGAATATTTCCATTCAAATTGGCTGTTGTGGTACATATATTTTGGTCTGAACCTGCATTAGACGGAGAAATAACAGGGTTTACAGTTACATTCAAATTGGCAGTGTTCGTTCCGCAAGTATTAGAAATTGTCCATCTAAACGTATTCAATCCATTAGATAAGCCCGTAACAGTAGTATTGGGGTTATTGGCATTGGCAAACAAGCCTGTTCCTGTAGCTACTGTCCAAATGCCTGTTCCGCTTGTAGGTGTATTAGCCGCAAGGGTTGTATTATTTGTTCCACACAAATTAATAGGTGCAGTAACCGTAGGAGCAGTAGGAGGTGTTTCTAAAATAATGGTAATATCGTCAAAAGTAGTAACATTAGTACAAAGGTCTAAAACTGTCCATCGGAAAGTATTTGTTCCCACTGTAAGTCCTGTAATACCTGAATTGAATTGACCTAGCGTAGTTACAGTGGCACCACCTACGCGTACTGTCCATGTTCCTGTGCCTGTTGCACCAGGGTTATTCCCTGCCAATGTTGCTGTGGTAGTAATGGTACTGCAAAGCATTTGGTCAAATCCTGCGTTTGCAGGTATGCCTGCGGGCTTACCTGTGATGGTTACGTCGTCAAAAGACGGAGGACAAACCCCATTAGTTACTGTCCAACGGAAAGTATTTACCCCATTTTGTAAACCTGTAACGGGTGCATTTGGATTGGTAAGGTCGGCAACTGCAATGACTGCGGGTCCTGCAATTACAGACCATGCGCCTGTACCTATCGTTGGCGCAGTAGCACTTAGATTTGTAGTTGTCCCACAAACATCTTTGTCAGGTCCTGCGACAGCCGTAGAGGGATTTTGATTGACGACTACGGTTACAGTAGAGGCTAATTGCTGCGCGCAACTTACTGCATTGGCTATTGGTGAAGTTACTAAAACATTATAAGTTGCTGTAGCAATGGGGGCAAAGTTTGCAAAACTCTGAGAAGCCCCATTTCCTGCTAAAATGGCTACTCCTGCCACAGGTGTAACACCTACCCTTAATTGATAAGTATAGCCTGTTTGTGTATTTGATAAATTAGCAGTTACATTTGAACCAATACAGATAGGGCTTCCCGACAAAATGGTAAGCACTTCTGTATTGGCAGGGAATATGGTGAGTTCTGCCGAATTGGTAGTACCAGCGCAGGTCGTCATAGGATTGGTAGCTAACACCCTGTATTTGAATTCATCAAAGCCTGTGGCTGGATTAGTAAGTGTCAATGTCTGCGTATTTACTCCACTATAAGGCGCGACATTGGTTAAGTTTACAAAACCGCTACCGCCACCATCATCTACTTGCCACTGATAATTCAAAGCAAGAGAACCTGCTACACTGAAAACAGCATTTTGTCCTGCACATATTGTTTGAGGCAAGGGATTAGTAACGCTTGGCAGAGGCGTATTGAGAATGTTTACGTCATCTGAGGTTGTACCGCAACCTGCTGCACCCGTAATTGTCCATCTGAAAACATAAGGCAGTGCATTAGGAGTTGCGCCATTGACGGTAACATTGGGAGAGTTCGCATTAGGAGAAAAAGTAATAGCTGCTCCTGACGGATTTGTAACTACAGTCCAAGTGCCTACTGCGCCCATGCCACTTCCTGTAGCCTGTGGGTCATTGGCTGTTAAGTTAAAACTTGGCGCATTACACAAATTCTGGTCTGCGCTTGCTGTCGCAGGCTGTGCATTGGTGAGTGTAAAAACCGCAGGTATTGTGGGACAAGCACCACTGGTAATTGTCCACTCGTAGGTATAAGTTCCAAATTGTAGATTTGTGATGGTAGAAGTAGGATTCAGTGGGTCAGTAATCGTTCCTCCTGAGGGGCTACTTGGAAGTTTTGTCCAAAGCCCTGTACCAATGGTGGGTGTATTTCCCCCCAAGGTATAAGCTGTAGTTTGGTTACAAACATTCACATTGGCAGGAACAACTGAGGCGGCAGTGGCTATTTGACTTACGGTTAGCCCACCCACCGCAGATATTGCTTTACATAGTGTAGTGTTTAATTTAGTAATGACTGCTCTGTATCTATACCCATTTAAAGCAAGCGTACCATTGGTAATGGTTAAAGTATTTGTAGTAGCATCTCCGTACGATGCCCCTAAGTAATTACCATTGACAATATCTACCCAAGTCATGCCTGCGTCATCACTTTGCTGCCATTGATAAGAAACGCCTGGTGCGGCAAGAGAAGAGGCAGACGGAGTTACCACAAAAGAAGCATTTTGCCCCACACAAATGGATTGGTTATTTGCACCTGAAATAAAAGAAGGCAAGGGGTCGACGACCACAACTTGTGATGCCACAGCCCCACCCGTACAGAGTGCCACATCTCTGACAACGAGTTCTACGGTATAAAACCCAGAAGCAGGGAACGCAAAATTTCCAGCCATTGCCCAAGGGTCTGGGGCAGTGGCTCCTGGCGTTGCTGTGGCACTAAAAGAGGATAGGAGAGTCCCCGCAGTGCTTGGAGTAGTAACACCCATAGGGTTTTGATAAACATTCCAAGTACCTACCAGACTTTTAGGATTCACACTGGTATTCCCTGTACCAGAAAAAGTAACAGGTTCATTGGGACAACGATTGAATGGGGTAGGATTACCAATAGTAGCCATAATCGTAGGGTTGACGATTGTTATCGTTTTATCTATGAAGGCAGGACAGCCATCAGGCGTTCCACCTTGATTGAAGGCTGTTCTTACACTTAACCTCACCAAATACGTTTTAGCAGTTGTAAATATATAAAAAGGATTTTGTGCGCTGGAGCTAAACAAAATAGGGTCATCAGTACCTGCTTGGGAGGGTCCATTTGTACCATCATAAATCGTCCAAGTCCATCTATTGACTTGTGGGTTCATCACAGGTCCCGTCAGTGGGTCAGGGGTACTTTGGTCAGTAAAGTCCACCCGTATATTTCGACAGATTTGTCCACCGCCTGTCCATGTAAAATTAGCATTAGGTACACCACTTACGTTTACGCGTGTGCCGCCAGGTGATGGATAGGCTACCCTACATGAAGGAATGGAGTTGTCTATCAAAGTGATATTTGGTAAAAAACTACCAGATGTGGTGTAAGTATGCTGTACTGTGGGGTCTATGCCTGGTGTGATAGTTTGCGTTACGTTAGCAGAGCCATCGCCAAAGTCCCACTGAATCTGGGTAGGATTACCTGTGAGGTTACTTGCCGTAAAAGTTACTACATCTGGTTTACAAAGATTGCGAGGTGCAAAGGTAAAAGTTCCTCTTGGTCCCGTAACAGTAATAAAATTGGTTAATGTTCTAACAATTTGACAGCCCGTTGCTGTATTTGTTGCCGTAAAAATAACGGTAAAAATAGCAGGAGCATTGGGGCTATTGTATTCATTGCTTGCATTTTGGGTATTTGCCTGATTACCATCGCCAAACCGCCAGTTAAACGTCCAACCAGTGAGGTTTAAATTAGCAGGAATAAACGAACTTACAAAATTAACCACCTTTGGAGGGCAATTTAATGTGATGGGCGAAGAACTACCGTTTGCAGTTATTGCAAAATCTACATTTACTACATCAAAGGTTTGTGTAACTGTTATCGGACAGCCAGCGAGATTCGTTACTGTCAGGCTTACTGTGCGCGTAACCGAAGTGCCAGGTGCATTTGGTGTAGTGTAGGTATAAGTAGGATTTTGTGCAGTGCTGGTATTTCCATCTCCAAAATTCCATACGTAAGTAGCACCTGCGCCCGCATTGGTTGTTGGCGTAAAGGTTACAGGCGAGCCTACGCAAGCGGCTGGGCGACTGATGGTAAAAGAAGCGGTTGGTTTTGGAAAAATTTGGACTTGCACCGTTCTGGTTGCAATACAGCCAGGTGCAAAAGGTGAACCAGATTGAAGTGAGTTGTCATCTCTTACTCTTAAAGTTACTGTATAAGTTCCTGGAGTATTAAATGTATGTGGTGCGTTCTGAGAAGTGGCTTGATTACTTACGCCAGATAAAGGGTCGCCAAAATTCCAATCCCAGCTGACAATCATTCTGCCCGCAGGGATCATTGTTGCCGCCCCTTGAAAGTTGATGGCATCACCCACGCAGCCGAGCAAATTTGCAGTAATAGTTGGATTAGGTCCTTGGATATTTACTACTTTGACTGTACCACTGTACGTTTTTTCGCAACCATTGCTTAACACAAGCGTTAGGGTCGGATTGTACGGTGTAGCACTTGGCGAATAAATATGCGTCGTATTTGCACCACCACTCATAGCAGGCAGATTGACAACAGGTGAGCCATCTCCAAAATTCCATTTGTAGCCTGTGATGGTAATGCCTGATGCTGTTACTGTAGAGGTACTTGAAAAGCTGATGGTATTTGCCGAACAAGAAATAGAAGGATTAGGTACAATATTAAAATCCACATTGACCGAAGCGTTTGGCGAAATGGTAATTTGCTGTTGTCTTGTATCTACGCAACCGCTTGTTACACCCGTTGCCGTTAAGGTAATGGTATAAGTGCCTGGGTTGAGGTAGGTATTGCAAATATTAGCCAAAGTAGCAGCAGGCGTGGCATTTGTAAAGGACTGCACATTTCCATCTCCAAAAGCAACTACATAATTAGTCGTTCCTGAAGGAGCAGCGAGTGTGCCACTGATATTTACACACACTTGATTGTTGTTTGGCAAACCCGTACACAAATCTGGTGTTCCTCCCACTACTTGCAAGGAAGCCAGAGGGCTTTGAATACCTCCACCAGGAATATTATAAGCAAATGGTACATTGATAGGGCAACCATTAAAAAAAGCAGTAATTGTAGTACCTTGCGCGCCATTTCCAGTGAACAGGTGATTGGTGGTAAATGGTGGAGTCGTAACTGTAACAGGTGCGCCTCCATCACTAAACCCATAAATAATGCTGTCTGCCTCAAAACCCATAGGAAAAACAGGGGTGAAGCCTATACCTGTGCCTTGGCAGCCACCTGCGCCACCCGTCTGGGTTACACTGGTGATTTGTGGTGGTGTACCTACTTTGATGGGCTTGTTAGAAGTTACTTTCTTAACGCACCCATTTACGGTCGTAATTTCAATGGCAGGAATAAATGTCCCTCGCGTAGGATAAACATGGCTTAACAATGACGTAAAAGCAGTAGGAGGTGTATGCGTAGGATTTACGGTAACATCATAAGTTCCGTTACCATCATAATCAACCCTATACTGCGTAATAGGCTCGATGGCGTTCATAGATATATCGAAATTAACCGTCAGAGGCGCACAGCCAATGGTAGGATTTCTTGGAATGATAGAAACAACTGGCTCTACCAGCGTGAGTGTGCGAGTAACTGTGGTTTCACAGCCTGTCATATTATCTTTGACTGTGAGTGCTACATCATACGAACCAAACTGCTCATACAAATTACTATTAGAATAACCTGGCACGATAGGTCCAGTGAGTCCAGGTCCTATGTTTTCCCCAAAATTCCAAGTATAAGAATAGTTAGGGTTTTGGGCATCTAAGGGCGTAAAGGTTACATTTTTTATGACACTACAAAAACCCGCTGTAGGGCTATTGGTAAAGTTAGCAGTGGGCGCATCAACTACGCTTACTGTATAAGGCTTGGTAACAGTCCGCACACAACCATCAGGATAAGTAGCTGTTAAGGTAATATTATAAGTGCCTCCCGTAGCAAAAGTTACAGTAGGGTTAGGTAAAGAAGAAGTCGAAGGCGTAGCACCTGATAGCGTCCAAGCATAGCTCGTCGCGCCTGGAGTGGACGAGTCCGTAAATCCTACAGTCCCTCCCACACAAATCTGAGTTGCCGCAGGCAGGTTAAAATTGGCAACTTGGGCTGGATTAATCGTTAATAACCTGGTCGCAATATCTCTACACCCTGTTGGTGTAATTGCTTCCAGCGTAATCGCATAAGTCCCTGCTGCTGTATAAGCATTGGGTGGAATCATTGGGGGAGCAGAAGTCAGGGTATTGATAGGTGAAAAAGGTAGTTCCGTAGTCATATTACTTGCCCCTGAATAAAATCGCCAAACATAACTCGTAATGTTTCCTGCGGGCGCAGGCGTAGCGGCAATCGTAGAAGTATTGGTCAGCGTAGGCGCATAAGGAAACGTACAAGCAGGAGGCACTGGATTAATCGTAAAACTTGCCACAGGTTTATGTGTTACCCGAATAAACATAGCTTTTTGGCGCAAGCCAGCACACTCTTCCCCAGGTCTGCCCCCCGAAGTTCTGGTAGTTAAAGTAACTTGATAAGTACCTGGCAAGGGATAGGTATAAGTTACGGTATTCGTTGCAGGAGTACCAATAAAAGATTGATTGCCATCTCCAAAATTCCAATTTCTGCTCACCACAGGTCCCACAAATTGCTGAGAGGCATAGTTAGTAGGGTCAGTAAACGTAACTGGGTCGCCCAAGCACACTTCTGTTACACTTGCTGTAAAATCAGGAACAGGAGCTGTAAAAACAGTAACTGATTTGCTCACTTCTGCTAATAATATACCAGCACCAAAAACAGGCATACCCGCGCTATATACACGCAAACGCACGGTATATATTCCAGGGGAAAGATAATTTCTATTAGGATTATGCAGAAAAGAACCCCCTAATGGCGTATCTCCTATCAGTTGTTGCGACCCAGTATTTCCAGTATCACCAAAGTCCCAATGATAAAACAGTGTAGTGGGAGATTGAATAACGCCGCCATTGGTAACGGTGGAAGCAAATGAGTAGGAAGCCACTCCACAGCCATTGGCAGTGATATTGAAAGTAAAATCTGCAGCATATTGCGCTTTCAAAGACGAAGCGATACCCAAAAACACAAATAATGACGCAATAAAAACTCGATAATAAAAGTTTCTCATATATTTTTTGATAAAATCAGAAATTACAGATAATGAAAAAAATGCTCATTTAGCAAGATGAGCAAATCGCATAAGTAAAATGAACAGGATAGAAGTGTGTGAATCAAATAAAATCCAGACGATGAATCTAAAAAATGATTCCTTTAAAATAGAAGTGAGCATCAAAATTACAATTTATTAACAAATACTCAAACAATATGTTCAAAAGTTTTACTATTTAATCAATGATTCACATTCCGCAACTTCAAAACTATATTTTTTCATTTTACCAGCAAAAATAGTTCTATCTTATTAATGATTTGCCAGAAATTATACCAAACGCATCTCTCCTAAGCCCAATGAGTCGATTTACTCGCATCAAAAATATTTTAATTAAAATGCTTAAAATCAGTATTTTAATTAAAATTTATAGCGCACCTTATTCATTTAGCCAAGATTTTGCTGCCGCCAAGTCATCAAAATACCGAATCCCAAACTTAGGTGCAGATACTTTTTCTTTTTCGCTTCGCATCTCAAAAAATTCTTTGTCAATCACAAGAGCTATCTTTTGTACCCCCGATAGTAAAAACGGCGTAATGATTTCGGTAATAGACCAATTCTGCATTTCAGGTACAATGCCAAATTCTAAATCCTGAGAGTCTGAAATGAATTTATCAAACACATACTTGCCTATACACTTTTTAATTTCTTGGAAATCAGATAAATAATTATCTTCTAAAAGATGAAAGGTATCTAACCAGACGTTTTCTATGGTTTTCTCGTTTTCATAATAATTAATAGTTAAGTGCTTGCTTTCGTAAATTTTCATGTAGGGTTTTGTTTTACAGTAACTGAATTGATGTTTATAAAAATAGTAGCTGTTTTTTAATGAACCCAATTTATAAAAAGGAGAATTACAAAGTTTTAAAAATTATACGAAGGGGTGTTTTTACTCAGATGAATCATACAATAAAAGATTTTTGTTTTGGACTTATTTTTTAAAATCTTCCCGTCAGGCTAACGTAAATGGCTCTCTCGCCCTCGCCTTGGATACTATTGACATTGCGGCGAATGTACTCGGCATAGTAGATTTTCTGATTCAATACATTGGTAATGTAGAGATTAAGCACTGCACTCATCTTTTTCGAGGACTTGTAATATTTTTTCAAGTCAAAAGAAAAGTTAGCAGTCAGCCAGTGAAATTGCTTGACAGCTCCATTTACTTCGCGTGTGAGCGGTCTATTCTGGGCATCAAAAATCGTAATGGGCTGTACCTGCCCAGCATACGTATTAAAAATGCCTGCGGAAAACCCACCAAGCGACTGATAAGCCAGCCCACCTTTGAGTATAGTATTAGGCGTTCCAAGGTAATTTTTCTGGTTTTTGTCATCTATATTATTTTGGTAAGCAACTGAGAGTATAGCATAAAAGCGATTGCTGATTTCCCATTTGCCTTCCAGCTCGAAGCCCCTGATAGCAAGTTGGGCTTGGTTTATAAAAATGGGCGTTGCGTTCTTTTTTCCATCAATGACGAGCAAGCTATCGCGCGGGCTGGAACGCGTGATGAGGTTTCTCTGATTTACTTGGAAAAGGGTGAAAGCAAGATTTACTTTTTTGCTTTTGTAAGATAGTTGAAACTCTGTGGTCGCGTTTTTTTCTGGGGTGAGATTGGGGTTGCCATAAAGCGTTCCTAAGTTTTTGAGGTCAGTTTCCAGCCCAATCGGCGCGCGGAAAGCCTGACCGTAGAGTAGTTTTGCACCCAATCCATTTTCAAAGGTGGCTATCGCGCCTAAGCGAGGGACAAAATCAGCCTTGGAGTTATGTACCTTGTTGAGTTGTCCACCACCCACCACACTTAACCAAGTTTTGAGTTTGTAATTTGCCTGAAAATAAGCTGAATACCACATTTCTACAAACGGAGAAACTGCAATAAATGGATTAGGGGTAAGTTCGGTATTGCGCGTAATGTCATAAGCATTACCGTTGGCAGTCCTGTCATAAAAATAATAATCACCTGAGAGTCTATTGGCAACTCCACCTACAATAAGGCTAAATTTTTTGAATTGAAAAAAATGAGTGAGTTCTGCCAATAGTCCGTTGCTATGCCCAAGTTGTAAGGTTTCAAAACCTACTGTGGGGCGCGATGTTTTGTACTCGCCATAATTATTAGTCAGGTTAAAAGATGCCGTCCAAAACGGCGTAATTTCTTTTTTGTAACCCAAATCCACAAAAAAACGTGGTGTAGTAACCCTAAAAGGCAAAGGTGCAGGGCTGGCTGGGGTCAAAAAAGCAAAACGCGGCAGATTGCCCATGGCATCTTGACTGCTATTGCCATAATAAGTATTGACAGAGAGGTTTTTATAGGTCAAATTCAGGTTTGCCCCTATCAGTTCCTTGCCCATGTCAAACTCACCACTTCTGCCGTTTTCATCTACCGCACTAAACTTCCAACCCTCTGTTTTCAAGTAGTTTAGCCCTCCCGAAATACCTAAATTGCCGCGTTGCGTCCCCCCGCTTAGGCTTAACTGATAGCTCTCAAAAGTGCCATAGCGCACTGATATATGCTCATCTTGCGTTGCTGCTTCCTTCGTAATAATATTGACAATGCCCATAAATGCCGCAGAGCCATACAACACTGAGCCAGGTCCTCGTACTACTTCTATCTGCTTGATAATGTGCAGGGGAAAGCTATTGTAAAAGGCAGAATTTTGCCCGTTGCGGAGGTTTTCGCGCGAGGGTCTGCCGTTTATTAAAATTAGTACGTGAAAGTTGTCATTGGCAGTGATGCTTCCGCGAATAGAAAATATATTTTTGGGTATATTATAGGTGCTGTATGTCCACGTACCTACGACTCGATTCAGCACCTCAGTCAAGGTCAAAGCCCCAAAAAGAGCAATCTCTCGTTCACTAATCACGCTGACTATGGCGGCGGCGGCTTGGATAGTTTCTTCGTTTTTAGACGCAGTAGTAATAATTTGCTCTTTATTTTCTGTTTCTACTTTTTTCATACTCAATACCTCACTGACCGAAGATTTAAAAAGTTTGGTGGTATCTTGCTGCGCTTGCACAGAAAATGTGCCTATCCAAAAAGCGAAAATCAGGAATTTGAAGATTTTTGACATGATGAATGGTCTTTAAATATCATTTTTTGACAACAATATCATTTTTTAACCTAATATTTTGATAAAATCCAATATTTTGACAAAAAATAAGGAGAAAGGTGAATTGAAAAAATAAGGCGGATTGAAAAAAAATATAAGTTTGCTTATAACTCATTAGCGAAGTAAAATGTTTATTGGACTTGTTCAAATTTGATTTTCAATATTTTAGATAATTTTGACAAATTTAACACACAGATAAAACGTATGCTACTAATATACACTGATTTTTGATTATTTTATTTGTGAAAATCCGCAAAATCAGTGTCATCAGTGTTCTAATTTATTCAGAAAAATAAAATATTTTATATCCTCTTGATTATCAATGTTAAATAAGTCTATTTACGTGTTTTATTTTTAAGAGTAAAATAAAACAAAAATTGGCAAATTTTACAAATCATGCAATACCGAACTGATGCCGCCGTCCAGTTGCAAGTTTGCACCATTGATAAATTTCGCCTCTTCCGAAGCCAAAAATAGAGCCAGCTTTGCCACCTCGTCAGGGTAGCCAATGCGCTGAACGGGGTGCAGTTTCCCCAGTGCAGTGATGGCAGTTTCGTCATGGTTAAAGCCTGCGCGCAGCATATCCGTTCTTATCGCCGCAGGGCTGATGCAGTTGATGCGAACCCTGCCCTGCAAATCTACCGCCATTGCTTTGGTAAGCCCTACCAAGGCACTTTTGCTGGTGGCATAGCTCACAAATCGTGGCTTGGTGAGCTGCTGGTGAATACTGGCAATATTGACCACAGAGCCGCCCGATGCCTCCAACATAGGCAGGAAAAGCTGGCTCAGAAGCATGGGCGCAGTCAGGTTTACATTCATAGTTTCATACCAATCGGACAGATTTAGCTCGTCCGTAGAGGCAAGCAACTGAACGGCAGCATTGTTAATCAGCGCATCTAAACGCGAAGTATTGGAAGTGATTTTTTCAAAAACCTCTTTTTTATAGTCTGATTCCCTGCAAAATCTGTCCAAATCTATGTGCATCGCAAGGGCGCAGTGTGGCGCACTGTCTTTTATTTGAATATCCGTTCCTATCACTGTCCAGCCTTCCTCGTCAAATGCTTTGCAAAGGGCTTTGCCTATGCCGCCCAACGCGCCTGTGATTAGCACCGTTTTTCTTGGATTTTTTTTCATATTTTATGATTTTTAATAAAAATGCGTATTTTGCTTAATGATGCGTATGCTACAAAAGTAGCAAGCAAATCAATCAGTTAAAACGGTTGTCTGACAATTTTTGTGGCAGACTGAGTTTCTACGAGTTCCCCCCGCTAAAGCGAGGGGTTAGATTAACCCCTCGCTTTAGCGGGGGGAACTTTCCACAAAAATTGTCAGAGTATCGTTAAAACTAAGGAATCAAAAAAGAAATAAAAATGCTATTGTCTTAGGCTTATCTATCGTACAGATTCAGGCGTTGAGAGAGGGAATGGGAGATTTTGTTTTTTTAGTATTACTGCTTTTTATAAATTACTGATTATCAATAAAATAATCATCATTAGAGATACTAGCAACGACGCAGGTTTTTATTGACTCTTAATGAGATTTTAGTTTTGCAGTTTTTACTTCACTGATTATTGCTTTTCTAAAATCAACTTTATCGATTCTAAGAAATTCTCTCCATACGACATTGATAGGCATACAATGATATTTATTTAACTCTATATATGGATAAGAACCATTAGCTTTATCCATTTTCCATGTTCCATCTAACTTAGCTCTTAAAACTTCTCCTAAATATGCTACCAATCCATCATAAATATCTGAAATTGAGTTTTCTATGCCGTATTGCTCAACTTTTTCAGAAACCAAATTCAAACTTTTATAACTTTTGTCTAATGCTTCCAAATCAATTTTCAAAGTAAAAGCTAAATCTCTTATTAGCTTGTCAATATCATTGGTAAAGGTTTTTCTACGTTTTGTATGAATTCCCCAATTCGCAATAGAATTTCCACCAAGATAGACCTTGCTGTTTTTTCTGTTTTGTAAGTTTTCTATCCATTTTAGAAAATACTCTTTGGAGTAAATATCGCCTTTACCTCCAATATAAGGGCTTTCAGGATAAAAGACAAGCAAGAACCTATTGCTTGTAAGTTCGTAAATCAAGTCATCAGAGCCACTTTTTTTTAGAATATTTGTATATTCTTTATGAAATTTCCCTTCTTTCTCTATGATTTCTTGAACTTGTTTTTGATTAAGTGTTACTTTTTTCTCTTTCATTTGAAAATCTTATTTTATTGACTCCATTTAAATTTCCTTACTTTTCTAACCATTCTTTTTCAACAAACAATCCCTTAACATCGGCATACATCTTTGCTGTATCAAAAAAGACCTTTTTCATTCCTCTCAAAGAAGGAATTGCCAAGATTCCCTGCAAATATGCCTCTGCCTGCATTTGCAAAGCCTCTGTTTCATTTGCTTGCTTAAAGAGTTCAAAATCAATCTTTTGATAGTTGTGTATGATACCTGTTTTTGCAGAAAAATATTTTCCCCAGTTTTCATGGTTAAGATTTTCAGGTGGCATGATGATAAACATGAAAAAATAACGCTTTATAATGCTTGTATCCGTATAGTCAGAGAGTTTCAAATGGTTGAAAAGTAAAGGCTCTATTTCATGCACTTTTAGCTTGGGGTAAAGCTCGTGCCAGCAAGCCCCAGAAATAGGGAAAGCGGTGGTTCTTAGTGGGTTATAAATGACTGATGGTTCTTCTACTTTTGTATTTTCCATAATTTTAAGTGTCATAAGGATTTGCTGGTGGTCTTGCTAAACGATACTCTGATTTTCTCTTGATATTTCTGGGAGCAAGGGATATTCTATAATTTTTTTCCTTTCTTCTGATAAGCATCTTTGCAAAGAGCCTTGTAATTGCGGCAAGTAGAGCAAACCTTTTTCTATCAACTCATTTTTACTATATCTTACTTGCTCCCCATTAATGGTTACTCCATATTTCCAAACTTCTCCTATATGAAGAAATATTCTTGCTGAATCTCCACAACTTAGACACTCATACCAATCATTTCTTGTTGCAACTAAGGCATATTGTTCTGCTGAATTGTAAAAACGTAACGTATCTTCGCCTAATTTTCTTTTGCGGTCATCTGTAATTTGAGGTTGCCCTTTGTCGTCTATTTTTACAACATCATCATAACGCAAAATATCATAAATAACATAGGTTAGAAGTAGTAAGATAAAAGTAAATATATACCACTTCAATGGATTTGGAGTAGGTTTAGTTTTAATTTGCTCTTTTTTAATAATTTGTAATTCTTCTACCACTTTATTGAATAAATCATTGTTGTTATTTAAGAAATTTCTATAAAAATAGGAAAAATTTTTGAAAAAAGAAAAGGTGGAAATTTTAAAAACTCATTAGCTTCAATTTTTCAAAAATCTAATATATCTCCCTTTGACAGACCTTCCCCCCTCTTTCTCGAACTGTTTTTTCCATATTTTTGATTTTTAATAAAAAATGTGTATTTTGCAAAAGATTATACGCATAGTAGCAATTTCCCCCCAAGAATAGCACATAAATCAATCATTTAAGGCTAAAAAATCAAAAAAGAAATTAAAATACAGTGAAAGGACTTAAAAAGTTATTTTCAAACCTCAGCATCTTTTTTTTCGGAAATACGATTATTGCCATTGCGGTACTCATATTTTTGGTAGGTGCGCTTATTGCCTTTGCGCTGCCTTTGTTTTTGACCAGTATCAGCTATCTGGGCATGACTTCCCCTAATGAGATTGGTGATGCCTTTGGCGGTACTACCAACCCCATTATTGGCTTGATAGGCGTGGGCGTAACGTTTTTGGCGTTCTATATTCAGTATCAAGCGATTGAGAAACAACGTGAAGACTTACAAGAACAAAAACGATACAACGAATACAAATATTTGCAGGAATCTATCAAAGACGTAAAAGATGACATCAAAGACCTGCGCTATACCAAAGACCAAGTTACCTACACCTATTCAGAGGCGATTTGGAACTTTATGATGGACAATTTGCAGTATGGCATGGGCGAACAGCAGATTTTGAGTCCACTTTATTACCAATTAGAGTATATTTTGACACTTTTCGAGCCTATCATTGCCGAAGTGGAAAATTCAGATTTGAGTAAAAAAGAAAAATTCCAAATGCTGATGAATATTGATGGACTTTTTGAATCTTCTTTGGCATTTATTCTTCGTGTGTATGACAAATCGGTGGTAGATGGCAAGGAAAAAATGTTTAGAGAATCTGTCAAATACAAAATCATTATCCCAGCCAAAAAAACAAAATTAGAACTTCGCGAGATTCTTGACCGCTACAAAGAACCTGAAAAAGATATTTTCCACCGCGTAGTGATGCGTACCAAAGGCGCGGCGTTCGTACGTCATACGCGCATGATTGGCAAAAAAGGAATCGTCATTTTTTACAAAGATTATGAAACCTACAAACTGGAAAACCCCGAAGGAACAGTTACAGAAGAACGCTTTGATGCCTTCCTTGCCGACCGCGACAATGCCGAAAAAATCATCATCAATGAGCCTATTCGCCTGCTGATGAAATTGGACTTTTTGGAAAAAGTTTCCTTCCAGATGCACCTGATTGAGGTTTCACTGAATATCGAGGTAGATAGAACAGAAATTCAGAAGTTTTTGGACATGGATTTGGCGGAGTTTCAGCTCAATAAAGACCGCTACCGCGACGAATTTGTGGGCAAATATATTTACGACAAGCGCGCCCGCGAACGCTTCCTCAGTACCTTTGTAACCGTTAAAGCTCCTTCCAAAAAAGACAAAGACCGAGAACTGAGAGAACGCGAACGAGAGAAAGAAAAAGAACTCAAAGAAGATTAAATACCTTAAATTTACCATAAAAATCATGCAAATTGGCTTAATTGGTTTGGGCAAAATGGGCTATAACCTTGCGCTAAACCTTACCCGCAACAATCACCAAGTCGTAGCCTTTGATGTGGCAACTGTACTTACAGAACAGATTGGCAAACAAGGAGTTACACCTGCTTTTTCATACTCCGAACTGACCGAAAAAATGCAAGGAAGAAAAGCTATCTGGCTGATGATTCCCGCAGGAAATATCGTAGATGAGGTGATAGAGCAACTGATTCCCTTCCTCAATCCTGACGATATTCTCATTGACGGCGGCAACTCCAATTTTAAGGATTCTGTGCGTCGTTATAATTACCTCAAAAGTTTCAACATCAACTTTTTAGACTGCGGCACAAGCGGCGGACTTAGCGGCGCGCTTAACGGAGCCTGCACAATGGTTGGGGGCGACAGAGCCGTTTTTGAGTATTGCGAGCAAGTTTTCAAAGATGTTTCTGTGGAAAATGGCTATCTCTACACAGGCGAATCAGGGAGTGGACATTTTACCAAAATGGTACACAATGGCATCGAGTACGGCATGATGCAGTCCATTGCCGAAGGGTTTGAAGTGTTAAACAAAAGCAATTATGATTTTGATTATGAGGCAGTTGCACACCTTTGGAATCATGGCTCAGTAGTTCGTAGCTGGCTGATGGAACTCACCAAAAATGCGTTTAGTAAAGACAAAAATTTAGACGAAATCAAGGGAATCATGCACTCCTCTGGCGAGGGCAGGTGGACGCTGGAAACTGCACTGGACTTGGGCGTACCTACGCCTGTGATTGCGCTTTCGCTAATGATGCGCTACCGTTCGCAGGAAGAAGATACTTTTTCGGGCAAGGTCGTTGCCGCACTAAGGAATGAGTTTGGCGGGCATAAGGTCGAGAAAAAATAGACAAACGCAAAGAAACAAAGCATAAAATATCAAAAAATAGATAACCATGAAAGCACTAAAAAATACACTTTTCTTTTTATTCTTCTGCTTCACCACAGATGCTTTTGCTCAGAATGTGGCAAATACCAACCTAAGTTGGTGGCAAGAGGCTCGTTTCGGAATGTTTATTCACTTTGGGGCTTACGCCGTACCCGCCAGAGGAGAATGGATAAAAAACAAAGAAACCCTAAGTACAGCACAATATCAAAAATACATAGAGGAGTTCCAACCCGAAGACTTTGACCCTAAAAAATGGGCAAAAATTGCCAAACAAGCAGGCATGAAGTATGCTGTAATGACCGCAAAACATCATGACGGTTTTTGTATGTTTGATAGCAAACTTACCGATTACAAGGTGAGTAAATATTTTAAAAACAGAGATTTAGTCAAAGAATACTTAGAGGCATTTAGGGCTGAGGGCATCAAAGTAGGGCTTTATTATTCAGTCATTGATTGGCAACACCCAGACTATCCGCACTTTGGCGATATGATGCACCCAATGCGTAATAACGAAACATTCAAAGACAAAAAACATAATTTTGATACTTACATAAAGTATATGCATGGGCAGGTAGAAGAACTCACTACCAAATATGGGAAAATTGACGTAATGTGGTTTGACTTTTCTTACGGAGAAATGAAAGGTGAGAAATGGAAGGCAAAAGAATTGGTAAGCATGGTTCGCAAAAACCAGCCAAGCATCATTCTTAACAATCGCTTGATGGGCGATGGAACAGGTAAAATAGGTGATACCGAAGCACTTGGCGATTTTGAAACCCCCGAACAGGGCGTGCCAGAGCAGCCACGTAAAGATGCCAACGGAAATATTGTGCCTTGGGAAACCTGCCTTACCCTAAACAATGGCTGGGGATATACTGCCGATGACAACCAGTGGAAAAGCCCCGAATTAGTGATTCATTCCTTGGTAAACTGTGTGAGCAAAGGCGGAAATTTACTCTTAAACGTCGGTCCAGATGCGCGCGGAAATATCCCTACCCAATCGGTCAATATCTTAGCAGAGGTAGGCAAATGGATGGAACTCAATAGCGAAAGCATCTACGGCTGCGGTGCAAGCGAATTGCCCAAGCCCGACTGGGGGCGGTTTACCCAAAAAGGCAAAAAAGTATATGCACACATCATGAACCCACACATAGGGCATATCAACCTGAAAGGCTATCACGAAAAAGTAGTAAAAGCACGATTATTAAGGGACAAGACCGAACTTTTTATCGAGAATACCTGGTGGGGCGACCTAACCAAAGACAATGTTTTTATAAACATCAGGAAGCCCACTTATCAGCACTACAACCTGCCCGATAAAATAAATACTGTCTTTGAAATTGAGCTAAAACGTTAAGAATATGGTCATCTACAAAGTTTCACATGAGGATTATTTCCAATTTACAGAAATAATAGCCACGCGTTACGACTACAAATTTGAATATGTTGCAGGTGATATTGTTCACCTGCAAGACGGAGAAGCCTTACCTTCTTGGTACATCGACTATGTATTGAGCAACGATTTTGCTACTTACCAAATCAAAATACCTCATATAGAACATCTTATGTCAGCAACAAAAAAACACGACATTATCATTGCGAATGTAAATTTTGCGCTGAAATTGCAAACAAGGGGTAAAAACATTAGCATTTACTCACAGGGGGCGGCGGTGTATATCGAAATCAAAGAAACAGTACGTATCCCAGACCTTGTTGCGGTCAAAACAAATGAGGAAAAACGGAACAAAATGCACGATATTTTGAATCCTGTGGCTCTTTTTGAGGTACTTTCAAAATCTACAAAAAAAATAGATAAAATAGATAAAATGGAAGAGTACAAAACGATAGAAAGTGTGGTTGAGTACGTGATGATTGACCAAAACAAGCCCTATCTCAATATCAATCGCCGCATCAGCGAAACTAAGTGGGAAGAGGAAATTTTTACTTCTCTCAATGACCAAGTAAAGCTGGAAAGTCTAAATACAAATATTTCTTTATCAGAGGTTTATGAAGGAATAAACTGGAATGAAAAAGAAGATTAATCCTTTTCGCTAATTTCCCTGCCTTTTCTGACCTTAATTTCTGAGCCTTGCGCCATCAGCACCGAAAGTGGTTTTTGATAAGTAAGTAGTTCAAAATCATCACCATACAAAGTCTTAAAATTACAGTTTACCTCATAGGATTGCACTGGATAGACCTGCCAACGTGGGTGTTCTACCTGATACTGAGAGGTTTGCTCATTTTTTAGCTTGGTATAGCCCCAATAATGCTCAGTGATAAACTCTGCCTCACTGCCCACCTCTATTGCTTGCGTAGCAGAAGCGGCGGTAATTTTCAGTGCGTTCCACTGATTTTCATATTTCCAATAATAGCCAACAGACAGATTATCAGGTGTTTGTGAAATTTCGTTGCTCATTTTTAGGGCAATATACTTTTCACCATAAAGCGAATTAGCCACGAGCGCAATTGCAGGTTTGGGGACGATTTCCTTGATGAAAACCACACCACGCTTCCATTCGCCATCTTCTTGGTAGCGCACATAAAACCGCAAATTTACTTCCTCAAAATTGACATGAAAAGGAATTTTGATGCCTAACACTTTGGTTTCCAAAAACATAAAACCTACCAAACTTACATAGTTGATGCCATTCCACGTGTCTAATTCCGTTTTGTAAGGCAAATATTTTTTCAAAATGTCAGGATTTACCTCATAGTTTGCCATGATGAGATTTTTCCAGTGGGCAGTGAGAAATGTAGTCATTTTTATTTGCAAAATTTCATGTAATTCAAATTAAGGTAAAACCAAAGATGTAATGCTTTGATGCCGTTGTTGTGTGTTTTTCACCACCACCAAGCATTACATCTTTAAGACTACTCAAATTAAAAGGCTTGTTGGTGCGCTTCGCTAACACCAACGAAAGGGAAAAATAGGTCGTAATTATAAATTATGACCAGCAGGGAAGAGAAAAAATCTAAAAATATTCAAGAACTTTTACAGATTCTAATGTTATCTCATTCTGCCCTTCTATTTCCCAAAAATTTAACACAGATATGATAAGTTTACCATCTCCATAACTTAAAATAAGAAAAAAGAAAAAAGTCTTCTTATTTACAAAAACATCTTGTTTATTATAAAAAATGCCTATATGCTTGAGTTGTTTACCTTTAACTATTTTAAAGTAGCTTTCATCTTCCTCCAAATAATTTAGTATTTTGTCATAATAAGGAGAATCAGTAGCCTCATTAATTGATTTTTTTATTACAAATAAGGAAATAATAAAAATTGTAAAAAACACAAGAATCCCTACTATCATAATTTTCATAATTTATTTAATTGTTTGCTTAACACCCTCCCCTGTTTGGTGCGGATACTAATTAGCAAATATGCTTGTTTTTTTCATAAAACCAAAGTAAATATGAACCCCAAAAATACCACCAAAGCCTCCCTTTGGTTCAAGGCACGCCTCGCACCAGTAAATAAACCAATGAAATACTTTTTCTACATTTTTTCCGCTATCTTAGCCCACAAAAACTTATCAAATGAAGAAATTGCGCTTTTTTATTGCATTTTTACGCGTATTTACATTTTTGTTTGTCTTTATTTTCACACACTGCACCCATGCACAGGTCAGCACTGCCCCCGCAAACTTTAAGGCAGAGGACGAAATCACCATCACTTATGATGCCACGCTTGGCACTTCGGGTTTGCGCGGCGCAAGCAAGGTCTATATGCACGCAGGCGTGATTCTCGATTCGGAAACTGGCACAGGCTGGACAAACGTGGTGGGAAACTGGGGCAAAGATGACCAAATAGGCGCAATGACCGCGCTCGGAAATGACAAATGGAGCATTAAATTAGTGCCAAGAACGTATTTTGGCGTTCCCTCACAACGAATTTATAGAATAGGTATGGTTTTTAGAAATGCAGATGGCTCAAAGGAAGGCAAATCTTCCCAAAATGGCGATATTTTCGTGCAGACTGACTTTTCAGGGCTTGCCATGAAAATTGTGGCACCCAGCACGCGTCCTTTTTTTGCCTTCCCCAACGAAAATTTTGAGGTAAAGGCAGAGGCAACTTCTTCCGCCACTTTGACGATTTTTATCAATGGAAAACAGGTAAAAGAGGAAACGAGCAACACAATTTCATATACAGCCAATGCAGGAAATGCAAACGGCTCAGTGAAAATTGTTGCCAAAAACAACATCGCAACTATCACAGATTCATTTACTTACAGCATTTTACCTCCGCTAATCGTTGCGCCTATGCCCGCAGGCACACAGGACGGTATCAATTATTTGGACGACAAAACGGCTGTTTTGGTGCTTTTTGCGCCTCAGAAAAAGTTTGTTTATGCCATTGGCGATTTCAATAATTGGCAGACCAACCCGCAAAGTTTGATGCACATTACGCCCGACCGAAATCGTTTTTGGATTCGCTTGGAAAATTTAATACCCAAAAAAGAATACGTTTTCCAATATTTGATAGACGGAACTATCAGAATAGGAGACCCTTACGCCGAAAAAATCTTAGACCCAAACAATGATAGGTTTATTGAAAACACCATTTATCCAAACCCAACGCCTTACCCTACGGAAAAAACAAGCGACTTAGCAAGCGTGTTGCAGACCGCCCAAACGCCTTATCAGTGGAAATTTGCGAATTTCAAACGCCCTGACGCATCTGATTTGGTAATTTACGAACTGCATTTGCGCGATTTCTCCACCACGCACAGCTACCAAGCCGTCATTGATTCTTTGGATTACCTCAAACGCTTGGGAATCAATGCCATAGAACTCATGCCCATACAGGAATTTGAGGGAAATGATAGCTGGGGCTACAATCCAATCTATTATTTTGCCCTGGACAAATATTATGGCACAAAAAATAAATTCAAAGAACTGGTCGACAAAGCGCACGAAAAAGGCTTTGCAGTGCTACTGGACATGGTGTTGAATCACAATTTTGGACAGTCGCCTTTGGTCAAAATGTACTGGGACAGCCAAACGGGGAAGCCCGCAGCAGGCAATCCTTACTTTAATCCCGATGCCACGCACCCTTTCAATGTTGGCAATGATTTTAACCACGAAAGCGAAGCAACTAAATATTTGGTTAAACGGGTAAACGAATTTTGGCTGAAAGAATACAACATTGATGGCTTCCGTTTTGACCTTTCCAAAGGGTTTACACAAAAAAATAATCCAACGAACGAGCCTGCATGGAGTGCTTTTGATGCTTCGAGGATTGCGATTTGGAAAAAAATATATGATGATATTCGCCAAATAGATAATTCGGCATATATAATTTTAGAACATTTTGCTCAAAATAGCGAGGAAATTGAGCTTTCTAACTACGGAATGTTGCTTTGGGGCAATATGAATGATGGTTTTGGAAAGGCGGCGCAGGGAGTAAACAACAGCATAGACAGAACGACTTACCTGCAAAGAGGTTGGACAAAGCCAAACCTCATCTCGTTCATGGAAAGCCATGACGAGGAAAGGCTGATGTTTAGAGCCTTAGAAAATGGGCAAAGTGCTGATAATTACAATATTAAGAACCTCAATACTGCCTTAGAACGCATGAAACTTGCGGCAGCATTTTATTTTCCCATGCAAGGCGCAAAGATGATTTGGCAGTTTGGCGAGCTGGGTTATGAAGTCAGCATCAACCAAAACGGTAGGACAGGCAGAAAACCAATTCGCTGGGAATACACCCAAGTAGCTGAAAGACAACGACTTTACAAAACTTATGCTGCATTGATTCGTTTGAAAACATTGCCTGAAAGCGCAGAGGCATTGCGTAGTAAGGTTAGTCGGCTGATAGAGAGAAATTTAGGTTTAGAAAAGCAATTCATCATTCAGTCGCCAAGCCTCAATATGGTAGTATTGGGTAATTTTAGTTTGAAAAATACAGACTTCAACATTAACTTCCCCAGCACAGGCACTTGGTATGACTACTTCACAGGGGAGAGCATAGAAGTCCTTGAAAATGAGGCAAATCTATTCCTGAATCGCGGTCAGTTTCATATCCTCACCAATAAAAAACTGCCCACACCAGAGCCAAATTTAGTACCTTGGACGCTTGCCTCCAAAGTGGTTGCCACAGAAGATACAAAATTTGAGCATACTATAACGGTTTATCCTAATCCTGCTCATTCGCAAGTGCAAATACGCTTTTCGCAAGCAGCGAAAGGAACGGTAAAAATTAGCCTCAAAGAAATTTCAGGGAAAACACTACGAAATTGGCAGTTTAACTTGCTCAATGAACATGAAAGCCTTGATTTACAAGATATTAAATCAGGTTTTTACTTCATAGAAATCACACAAGGCAGCCACAGCATAGTGAAGAAATTAGTAGTGGAGTAGTAAATTCTGGTGGTTCAAATCTAATGCTTGAATCAGTAAAAAAGAAAATTTCAATTATGTAAGTTTGGGAATCAATACGAAGTTATTTTAAAGTTTTTTTGTTACTTTTGTAAAAAAAGAAAATGGAAAATACAGTAGAAGAAAGTACGGCAATTTATGGACAAAGTGCCTTTGGAGGGCATAAAAACCTAATTTTTACGATTGCGAAGCAGTTAAATGAGCAAGATGACAAAGACCCTATTCCCCTGCTCAAAATCGAACTCACTGATAGCAAACTTATCAGAGATGATAGGTTCATGCACCTGCTCGACAGGGAAAATCCCCTGCTCAAAATCGAAACCGAAGGCAAACAACTTTTAATCTTATCCTTTATGCCCAATCACGAAAAAAACCAAAGAAACCTCTCTAATCTATTTGGAGAATTATTCATGTGGAATAAGCAAAAAAATAACAACCTTGGGCAACTCTATGAATCTCGCAGCACTGTCGAGTTTGCGGACGGTTCTTTGAAAGAGCCTGATATTACTTATATTCTGAAATCGGAATTGGGCAAAATGAAAGAGATAGGATATATTGTGGTAGTGCCTACCTTTGTGGTGGAGTGGTTTTCTACCTTCGACAGACTCGCTGAGGCACACCAAAAAATGCAATACTACATGAATCAGGGCGTAAAATTGGCGTGGCTCATTGTTCCCAAAGAGGAAAAAACCTACATCTATCGCCCTGATAGAGAGGTACAAACCAAAGATTTTAGTGAAAATCTGGACGGAGGGGAAATCCTACAAGGGTTTTCAGTGAATTTGAAATTATTGATAGAAGATTGAAAATGACCAAATTAACAAAAGAAGAAGCAAGGGAAAAAATAGAAAAATTGGTAGAGAAGTTTGAGGCGTACCTCGAACTCTACAAAGGCAAAGACTATGACGAGGCAAAAACCCGCATAGAGTTTGTCAATCCGCTATTTGAGGCATTGGGCTGGGACATGGACAACCACGAAAAGCGTATGCCGCACGATGCAGAGGTAATTCACGAGGCAAAACAAAGACAAAACGGCAAAACCAAAGCCCCTGACTACCTATTCCAAGTAGGGAAAGGGAAGCCTTTTTTTTATGTGGAGGCAAAAAAGCCTTCCGTAGATTTGAAAAACGATAAATCTCCTGCTTTCCAGCTTCGCAAATACGGGTGGAATGGTAGCTTAAAAATATCTTTACTCACTGATTTTGAGGAGTTTGCTATCTACAACTGCACCAAGCAACCTCGCATTGCCGATACCGCAAAAGTAGGGCGATTGGACTATTTTACCTACAAAGACTACATTCCCAAGTTCAACTTTTTTTGGGATACCTTTGCCAAAGAAAATGCCTACAAAGGCAGCATAGAGGCATACACAAGCAAATTTGCTGACATCAATGAAAAAGAGAATGTAAGCGCAAAATTCTTGGAAACGCTGGAAAATTGGCGCACGTATTTGGCGACAAGTATTGCCCTGAAAAACAAGGACTTAGACGAGGCAGGGCTTAATTATGCCGTTCAGCAAACCATAGACAGGGTTTTGTTCTTGAAAATAGCAGAAGACAGAGGCTTAGAAGCACCCAATCAGCTATTGAATGCGTCTAAAAAAGGTACTATTTACCAAAATATCTACGAACTGTTCAAAACCGCAGACCAGCGATACAATTCTGGGCTTTTTGACTTCAAAAAAGACAAAACAACTTCGGAATTGATAGTAGATAATAAGGTGATTAAGAACATCATAGATGACCTTTATAATGATGAAAGTTTTGATTTTGCACTGATTCCTGTGGAGATACTCGGCTATGCGTATGAGCAGTTTTTGGGAAAAGTCATTGTCATCAATCAGAACAGAGTTGCAGAAGTACAGCTAAAACCAGAAGTGAGGAAGGCGGGAGGTGTTTTCTACACCCCGCAGTACATTGTGGATTACATAGTGGAGAACACGCTTGGCAAGCTCATCAAAGGCAAAACACCCGAAGAAATTAGTAAAATCAAGGTTTTAGACCCTTCTTGTGGGTCGGGTTCGTTTTTGCTTGGGACGTATGATTATTTGCTGCAATACTATTTGAATTACTACTTGGCTCATTATCAAGAAAATAACAAAGAACGAGGCAAATACTTAACAAGCGAAAATAAACTCACTACGTCCGTCAAAAAGCAGATTTTGCTCGACAATATTTTTGGGGTAGATATTGATTCGCAAGCAGTGGAAGTGAGTAGATTATCCCTCTTAATCAAGTGCTTAGAGGGCGAAACGCAGTCGAGCATGGAGGCAGAAAATAAACTTTTCAAGCAGAAAGTGTTGCCGACTTTGGACTACAATATTTTGTGTGGGAACTCGCTAATTGCACCCGATTTTTACGACAGTGGATTGTTTCTTTCTCCCAAAGAGGAGCGCAAAATCAATGTTTTTGATTGGAAGGAAGGCTTCAAAGCGGTTTTTAAGCAGGGAGGATTTGATTTGGTGATTGGCAATCCGCCGTATGGTGCAGGTTTTTTGGACGCTGAAAGAAAATACTTGAAGCAAAACTATCCTACCTCTGATATTGAAGTAGAAAGTTATCTTTTATTCATTGAAAAAAGTTTTAAGTTCTTGAATACTAATGGAATATCTGGAAATATTATTCCAAGTAACTTACTTACAAATATTCGTTATGAAAAAACAAGAAAGCTACTTTTAAATGGAAATATTGACTATTTGGTGGATTTGGGTTCAAATGTTTTTGACCAAGCCTCTGTGGACACTTGTATTATTATTTTTAGTAAAAAACAAGAAGATAATCATAAAATTAAAGCATTTGTAGGCAAGGTTTCTAAGGAAAATATTGATTATAAGGAGTTTGGGCAAGATTATTTCCAAAACAATCCACATTCTCTTTTCAATATTTACAGTTCACAAACTGAAAATGAAGTTGCTAAAAAAATAGGTAAACAAGGCGAAAAACTGGCAAATTTGGTGCTTTTTGCCAGAGGAGTTGAGTTTGGTTACAAATCGCAGTACACGACTACAAATCCTAAAATCAAAAATGCAAAGCCTTTGTTAGCAGGTAGGTGTATCAATCGTTATAGTTTACATTTTGAAAATCAATATGTTATATTTGATGAAAATGATGTAAGTAATTTTAAAGAAAAGTCTATTTACGAAAATGAAAAAATCCTAATTCGTAGAATTGGCTCAAATATTATTGCTACTTACGACAATCAAAAATATTACAATGTTTGTGATGTGTATAATATCTTAGCTAAAAATGGGACTGATTTGAAATATATTTTAGCGATTTTGAACTCTAAATTGATGTCTTTTTATCTCAAAACACAGTTTAAAAATGCAAAAAAGCTATTTCCTAAAATTCCTATTATGTATTTGGAACAGTTACCAATTAAATCTTTGGACTTATTAAAAAAAGCAGAAAAGCAAGATTATGAACAAATTATAAAATCTGTCAATGCCTTGTTAGATTTGCACAAAAAGAAGGCTTCTCTCAAATTGGCGCACGAAATCGAGCAGATAGACAGGCGCATTAAGCACAATGAGAATTTGATTGATGAAAAGCTATACGAATTGTATGAATTGACAAAAGAAGAAATTGAATTGATAGATGCAAACTAACTTTCTTTCTCTTTGGACAGATTACCTGCTTAAAAACAAGGAAAAACTGCGGACAGCGAGA
>JAAFJS010000006.1 GCA_013298985.1 Cytophagales bacterium | reverse complement strand
TATCTCTATCTTTGTATTGCTAATCATTACCGCTTTTCAGAAAAAAAAGACGGTTTGAGGAAAGGCTTTTTTATAAAAAAAACACCAATACATCATTATTTTGGTGAAGGCAATGATGTATTGGTGTTTCTTAAAACGTTCAAAAATTTCTATTATTTCCCTCTCAAATATCTTGAAACGAGAAAATTAAGTGTTAAAAATTGGAATAGTTTTTCCACAAATTTTTTCAGAAATATCAAATCCTACCAAAATCTGCTTTCCTTTTTTGAGAAATTTTCTTAGCTTTGCTTGTGAAAAATCAGATAAAAATCTTATTTTTCATTGAACCATAACCAATCACAACAATAGATATGAATCATTTACTTGATAAAATCAGGGCGGGGCAGGTGTTTTATAACCTTTCCCCTGCCGAGCTGGTGGAACACGCCTTAAAAAATGGGGAAGGCACACTCACTGATACAGGGGCTTTTGCCTGCGATACGGGCAAGTTCACAGGGCGCGCACCCAAGGATAGGTACATCGTCCAAGACGCGATGACCGCAGAAAAAGTATGGTGGGGAAGTGTAAACCAGGCATTTTCACCCGAAAAATTTGACCTGTTGCTGGAGAAAATGCTCAAATTTGCAGAAGGAAAAACCTTGTACGTGCGCGACGCTTATGCAGGCGCAGACGAGGCTTATAGATTCAATATCAAGGTGATAGGAACGCAAGCATACCATAATTTATTTGCCTACAATATGTTTTTGCGCCCCAGCAAGGAAAAAATTGCCAATTTTCATGAAGATTTTACCATTTTTGTCCTTCCTGATTTTCAGGCAAATCCCTCCGCAGATGGCACTGGTAATCCTAATTTTGTGATACTGAATTTCACCCAAAAATTAGTCATTATTGGCGGAACGAGCTATACTGGCGAAACCAAAAAAAGTGTTTTTAGTGCTTTAAATTTCTTATTACCCACACAGCATGATGTTTTCCCGATGCACTGTAGCGCAAATATGGGTGAGCAAAATGATACTGCTATCTTTTTTGGCTTGTCTGGTACGGGCAAAACTACGCTTTCTGCTGACCCCAATCGCTATTTGATAGGAGATGACGAACATGGCTGGACTGAAAAGGGCGTTTTTAATTTTGAAGGAGGCTGCTATGCAAAGGCTATCAACCTGAGCAAGGAAAATGAGCCTGATATTTTTCGTTCTATCCGCTTTGGGGCTATCGTGGAAAACACGCGCTACTTCGCAGGAACACGCACCATTGACTACGCAGACAACTCCGTTACAGACAATACTCGCGTATCTTACCCAATTTACCACATCGACAAAATAGCGCAACCTTCTGTGGGCGGGCTTCCCAAAAATATTTTTTTTCTCACTTGCGATTCATTTGGCATACTTCCGCCCATCTCTAAGCTAACGGCAGGGCAGGCAATGTTTCACTTTATTTCGGGCTATACCGCCAAGGTTGCAGGGACAGAAGTAGGAGTCAAAGAGCCTGTACCTACATTTTCTGCTTGTTTTGGTGCGCCTTTCATGCCCTTGCACCCCACCCAATACGCCGAAATGCTGGGAAAAAGAATGAAACAACACCAAGTAGATGTTTGGCTCATCAATACAGGCTGGACAGGAGGCAAATACGGTACAGGCAAGCGCATGAAGCTGGGCTGGACACGAGCAATGATTACGGCAGCACTCAACGGCGAGTTGGCAAAGGTGGCATTTGAGGCTCACCCATTTTTTGGTGTACTTGTCCCTCAGTCCTGCCCAAATGTCCCCGCAGACTTACTCAATCCAAGAGATACCTGGGCAAACAAAAATGAATACGATGAACAAGCAAACCACTTGGCGGGCTTATTTCTCGAAAATTTTGACGATTTCAAATCATTTGCCAATGACGAAATCATGGCAGGTGCGCCTTCGGTCTTGGCAGACATTGGTCGTGCCAGCAGCAGAGATAAAAAACGGTATGAATAAGTAGATTAGACCTTAGTAAGAGGCTTTTGTTTTTTCCAACTGTGCTTTTTGCAGTTGGGGATTCGTAATATTCTCATTTTTGAGGTCAGTTTCTACCAGCCCATCGCGCAAGCGCACAATGCGGTGCGCGTAGTGGGCGATGTCGTCCTCGTGCGTAACCATAATAATTGTATTGCCTTTGCGGTGCAGTTGGTCAAACAAATCCATGATTTCGTAAGAAGTTTTCGTATCCAAATTTCCCGTAGGTTCGTCTGCCAAAATGATACTTGGGTTATTTACCAATGCCCTTGCAATAGCGACACGCTGTCGCTGACCACCTGAAAGCTCATTGGGTTTATGCTTTGCTCTATCTCCAAGCCCCACATTCACAAGGGTTTGCATGGCTATTTCCTCCCTTTCATACTTGCTAATTCCCGCGTAAATAAGCGGCAAGGCTACATTTTCCAAAGACGACGAACGCGGCAGAAGGTTAAAAGTTTGGAATACAAAACCAATTTCCTTATTGCGGATTTCGGCTAACTCGTTCTCTGTCATATTACTTACGTCTTTGCCGTTCAGCACATACGAGCCGTCCGTGGGCGTGTCCAAGCAACCTACAATATTCATCAAAGTAGATTTGCCCGACCCCGAAGGTCCCATAAATGCAACATATTCACCCTTATTGATGCTAATGGTGATGGATTTCAACGCCTCAATGACCTCGCTACCCATTCTATAAATCTTAGAAATTTTGTCAGTGGAAATAATTTCCTTTGCCATGATGGAAAATTTAATGTAAAAAAATAGAATACAAAGGTTGATTTAAGAATTTCAAAAGTAAGAAATATTTTCAGATTGTGCCATTGCTTTTTTTTAATTATAAAAAAATCCTTGAAATAATTGATAATGACTTTGATAGGAAACAAGTTTATTTTACCCTCTCTGGATTATCTGTAATAAAAGCCTTCCAGCTTTTGGCTTGGCTGGTACTGCCAAATCGCTGCTGAAAGTGGTGGCAAAGTGCCACAGAAAGCGCGTCAGTTGCGTCCAGTATTTCAGGTACTTCCTTGATTTTGAGCTGTGCAACAAGCATACTGGCGACCTGCTCTTTGGAGGCATTGCCGTTGCCTGTTACGGATTGCTTTATTTTCTTAGGTGCGTATTCGCTTATCGGAATCTGTCGCGAGAGTGCTGCTGCCATTGCTACGCCTTGCGCCCTGCCCAGCTTAAGCATGGATTGGACATTTTTGCCATAAAATGGTGCTTCTAATGCCATTTCGTCGGGCGCATACTCGTCTATGAGCTGGACTATGCGGTCAAAAATCTTTTTTAATCGCAAATAATGGTCTTCTAATTTGTTGAGGTGAATCACGCCATATTGTAATACTTCCAGCTCGCCACCAGCCACTTTGAGGATACCATAACCCATGATGCTCGTGCCTGGGTCTATACCCAAGATGATTTTTTCCTTCGTAACCATGAAGTTTGTGCATTTAAGGTTTGCTTTTCACACAAATTTAATCACAAAAATCCTGTTTTCACCATTTTTTCCATACTTTTGCAACTCAAAAGCTACAAAACATTAAATCAAACTCTTTCTTTGGTATTTTTTTACTAAAAAAGCCTCTCAACCTATCTTCTTTTTTCTCAACATTTTTTAACTGTATTGAATGACAAAATTTTACAAAATAAAATATCTTTTCATGTTATTGAAAATGATGTTTGTGTATTTGTTGCTTACAAATAATTTCGTAGCCCACGCCCAAACCGAAAATTCACGCCAAATCCACATCAAACGCGCCACAGGCAAGATAGTAGTAGATGGAGTGGTAGAGGAAAATGACTGGAAAGAAGCAGAAATTGCCAAAGATTTTAACCAATTTTTTCCATTTGATAGTTCCAAAGCAATCGCCAGAACTGAGGTGCGCTTTACGTATGATGAGGATTTCGTTTATTTCAGTGCGATATGCTACCACACCATAAAGGGTAGATTTATTACTAACTCCTTGCGTAGAGATTACCGAAGCCCTGCCGCCGATGGCATCAGTTTGCTTTTTGACCCCTTCCAAGACAGAACCAATGCCTTTTTCTTTGGCACTAATCCTTTTGGGGTGCAGCGCGAGGGACTCATCTCCAATGGTGGCACAGGGCAAACCGACCTTTCGCTCTCTTGGGACAACAAATGGTACTCGGAATCCAAAATTACCGAAGACGGCTGGACTGTCGAGATGGCGATTCCGTTCAAAACCTTGCGCTTCAAAGAGGGCGCAACTGTTTGGAAAACAAATTTTTATAGAATAGACAGCAAATACAATGAGCGGTCGGTTTGGTCGCACGTTCCTCGTAATTTTCAACCTTACACGCTTGCTTTTACAGGAGATTTGATTTGGGACGCGCCACTCAAAAAGCCAAGTGCCAATGTGGTCATCATTCCCTTTGCTACGGGCGGTATTTCTCAAAATCATTTGGCAGGAACGCCTCAAAAAGTAACAAGCGGCATAGGAGGTGATGCCAAAATAGCCATTACGCCTTCTTTGAATCTGGACTTAACGGTCAATCCTGACTTTTCGCAAGTAGAAGTCGATAGACAAGTTACCAACCTCGACCGCTTCGAAATCTTTTTTCCTGAACGTCGTCAATTCTTTTTAGAAAATGCAGATTTGTTTTCAGACTTTGGTAATCAGCGTATTAGACCATTTTTTTCGCGAAGAATAGGCATTGCGATTGATAGAAATACAGGTCAAAATTTACAAAATCCAATTTGGTTTGGGGCAAGGCTCAGTGGGCGTTTGGACAAAAACTGGCGCGTGGGGCTGATGAATATGCAGGCGGCAAAAGATGCCAATATCGAACTACCCAGCTATAACTACACCGTTGCGGCGGTTCAGCGCAGGGTGTTCAGTCGCTCTAACATTGGTGGTATTTTTGTGAATAGAGAGAATTTTGCGCCTAATCACGTTGATTCTACGGGATTTAGCCGCTACAACCGTTTGGCGGGCTTGGATTATAACCTTGCTTCCTCCAATAATACATGGAACGGCAAGTTTTTTTACCACCAAACCATGACCGCCACAGAGAAAATTGGGAATGACCAGTTTGCACATGGGGCGAGCATCGTGTATAGCAAGCCGCACATACGAGTAGAGTGGAATCACCAAATCGTGGGCAAAAACTATGATGCCCAAGTGGGCTATGTGCCACGCCGAGATTTCAAAAATATAAACCCAATTCTTGTGTATTACTTTTTTCCTAAGTCCAAGCTAATCAATCGGATACATATTTATTCGGAGTTCAGCGCGACATGGAACAACGCCAACCTCAATACAGATAGAGGCTCATGGCTTGGACTTAATTTTCGCCTGCAAAACACTGGAGAAATTGCTTTTTGGTGGGCAAGAAACTATACTTACCTCTTTGCACCTTTTGACCCCACCAATACAGGTGGCGAAAAACTGCCACAGGGAACAGCCTATACCTACAACAGCCTTAATTTTGAATATACCTCTGACCAGCGCAAAAACTTTTATCTCACTTCGTCAGGTTATTTTGGGGAGTATTTTAATGGCAATCGCATCAATATCTCAGGAACGCTTAACTATCGCTTGCAGCCGTACATGATTTTTTCTTTGGACTACACCTATAATCGTTTGCTCTTTCCTGCGCCATATTTGAGTACGGATTTGTATTTGATGGGACCCAAGTTTGATGTTACTTTTTCAAAAAATCTATTCTTAACGGCTTATTTTCAGTACAATAGCCAAATCAACAACATCAATATCAATACGCGTTTGCAGTGGAGATTCAAGCCAGTTTCCGATTTCTTTTTGGTTTATACTGACAACTATTTTGCTGATATTTTGAGGGTAAAAAATCGTGCTATTGTTTTGAAATTGACTTATTGGATAAATATGTAGGAGAATAAGATAATATTGTTTTCTTGTGTATAATTGAAAAATCGTTTGGTTTTTGAATTAATATTGCATTTTTTTCAAAAAAATATGTATTTTTATAAAAAAATGCTATTCTTGTCTGGTAATTTCAAAAAAATAGCCTAATACCTTTCCTATAAACAACCATTATTTAATTTAGCGTATAGTTTAGAATTTTTGATTCTTGATTATCAGCTTGTTATGCTTTTTTACCGCATAAATTTTAAATAGATATGGTTAATACGCCTCTGAAGGTTACTCATCAATTTACACGTTTATACATATTTGCCCTTTTGGGCGTGGCTTTGCTGAGTATTATTGGGCAGGTGTTGGTTCAGTTTGCCCTCCAAAGCCATCTCAACGATTCTTGGGTAATTAATAATGCTGGAAGGCAACGCTTTCAGAGCCAACTCATGGTCAAAAATATGCTACTACTTACCCAAACAAAGATTCCTATTGATACTTCTTTTTACTTGGCTAACCTGAAAACAGTCTTGGGAAATTGGGAAGATTACCATCAAATACTCAAAAATGGTAAAAAAAAGGAAAAAGGAATAATGATAAGCAATAGTGATACTATCAAGCATTTGTTTGCAGCTATTGATAAGCATTTTTACTTGGTAAGCACTCATCTTAAAAAAGTGATAGCCTTCTTGGAAAAGGGAGAGAAAGACGAAAAAGTAATGTTATCAAGTATTCCTATTATTTTGGAAAATGAATTAGCGTTTCTAAACAAAATGGATATGATTGTTTTCCAATATGATACGCAAGCGCGCGCAAAGGTAGAAAGATTGCAAAAAATAGAGTTCTTTCTGATTTTGTGTACTTTATTTATCTTGCTTTTGGAAGGTTTTTTCGTTTTTCGCCCTGCGGTTAATACCTTAAAAAAGATTATGCTGCAACTGATAGACTCAGAGCAGAAGAAAACAAAAATAAATCAAGAGTTATATGCTACTAATGAACAACTTACACAAAGTAATCAACTCTTAGAGGCAACCAGAGAAGAGCTGGTACAGGCTACTGAGCAACGCTATTTGCAGGAGTTGCACGAGCATAAAATTAGGTCAATGGCACTCTTGCAGGGGCAGGAGGAAGAGC
Source organism: Cytophagales bacterium (assembly GCA_013298985.1). Classification (GTDB taxonomy): domain Bacteria; phylum Bacteroidota; class Bacteroidia; order Cytophagales; family Thermoflexibacteraceae; genus Thermoflexibacter. The sequence goes on along the minus strand of JAAFJS010000006.1, from coordinate 56,525 downwards.
GCAAACGCATAAGCAGGGAGCTACATGACGGTATAGGACAGACTCTGACGGTGATGAAATTACTTTCGGAAAAGGTGAAAAATACAGATAGCTTGCCAGAAAAAGAAAAAACAGCATTTTTAGAACTTAAATCTATGGTTTTCACCACTATCCAAGAGATTCGCAATATTTCCCATGACCTGATGCCTACGGTGCTGGGCGATTTTGGACTTGCCTCCGCCTTAAAAGATTTGGTAGAACGCTATGCCCAGCATACAGAGGCTAAGATAAACCTTCAAACGATACTGCATGAGAAACGGTTTGATAAAATATTGGAAATCAGCATTTTTCGTATTGCACAGGAGGCACTGACCAATGCAGTCAAGCACGCAAATGCCTCTGAAATAGAGCTAAAAGTAGTACAGAAGAATAATTATTTGTTATTTTTACTGGTAGATAATGGAGTTGGCTTTCAGATTCGAGAAGAAAAAAGCAAAAATTATAAAAACAATAGCAATATTTCTCATGGTTTACAGAATATGAAACAGCGTGCAAACCTTATCAATGCGCGCCTAAAAGTTTTTTCGACAGTGGGCAAGGGTACAAAAGTAGTCATGCGCTTGGGTAATTTTGACAAATTAAAAAAAACATAATCGAATGAAAACCAAAGTTTTATTAATAGACGACCATCATTTAGTCCGTAAAGGGATTCGATTGCTCTTAGAAGATACTGACGACATAGACGTAGTGGGCGAGGCAGGTGATGGAAAAGATGGTTTGGAAAAAATCAAGGTGCTAAGTCCTGATTTACTGCTTGTTGATATTAGTATGCCCGAAATGAATGGGATAGAGATGGTCAGCATCGTCAAAAAGGACTATCCTTCTATCAAATCTCTCATGCTCTCTATGCACAATAGCGAGGAATATGTCCTCAAATCATTAGAAGCTGGTGCGCTGGGCTATATACTGAAAGACTCCACCCAAGAAGATATGCTCAAAGCAATTCGCGAAGTAGGCAAGGGTGGACATTATTTTAGTGCATCTATTATTCATCTGATTATCAATGCGTACCTAAATCTCAATAGGCAAATAGAAAGACAAAGTGAAAAGAAAAAAAATAATTTGTCTGAGCGGGAAAAAGAAATTATAGGATTGCTCATTGAGGGCATGAATAGCAAAGAAGTAGCCGAAAAACTTGACCTCAGCGTCAGGACGGTTGATAACCATCGCGCCAATATTATGAAACGCCTCCAAGTTCGCAATACGGCAGAACTGGTAAAAATTGCGGTAGAGGAAGATTTGCTTACCTAAGTGTATTTTAGCACTAAGAAAAATAAGGTAAAAAAGTCTATTAGTTACAAAAAATTATTTTTTGTTTTGCTTTTTTATAAACTCAAAAATCGGTTCATCAAAAACAAAGGGTTATTTTTTTCTTGCCCTGTGAGTACCTTTCCTACAAACTCGCCCAATGCAGGACCCAGTTTATATCCATGCCCTGAGCCGCCCCCAAGCACCCAAACATTCTGAATTTGAGGGTGTTGGTCAAAAATCAGGTTGCCGTCAGGGGAGTTTTCGTATTGGCAGACGCGACTTTCGGAAAGGGGTGCGTTTTTTAGGTTGGGGAAGCGATAAGCCAAAAAATCTCGTGCTTTTTGTAAATTTTCTTGGCTGATAATTCTTTCATAATCAGTAGGATTGATGGATTCGCCGCGTCGGTCGTAGGCGACTTTGAAGCCTCGCTGGGTGCTGGCAGGGATTCCATAGTACAAATCGTTCCAGTTTGCATCTATCCACACAGGAAAGTCCTCAAATTGTGAAGCACTATCCGCAGGTGTTCCAAAGTAATAAACCTCTTGTTTGGAAGAAGTTACAGGGATTTCTGGAAAAATCTGCCCAAGCCAAGCTCCACAAGCAAAAATATAAAAATCAGACTTCAAATTTTCTCCATTGGATAGTTTTAAGGATTTAAGATATTGGTTATCAATATTGTGATTTTCTATTTTTGCATCTTGAATCATGTATTTTCCGCCTTCCTTTACAAAAGCCTCTGCCACTGCCGCGCAGTTTGCTCTTGCAGTAAGATAACCTCCGTTTGCATCAAAAACCAAATGGTCTAAATCTGCAAAATTGACTTGTGGATATTTTTGCGTTGCCTCTGAAATACTTAAATAATCATATTTTAGCCCTTCTTTTTCCATGAAAGGCAGACTTGCGTCTATAAAACTTTCTTGGGCTTGGTAGCAAAACCACAATACGCCTGTGGTGTGCATTAGTTTTTTGCCAAAACGGACTTCATTTTCTCGCCAAAGCGACATGGCGCGGAGGGTCATCTGGAAGTAGGTTTCGTTTGCGCCGTAGGTATAGCGAATCACGCGCGTTTCATCGCCAGAGCTGGCACGTGAATTGCCCGCCCCCCACGCGTCCACGAGGGTTACGTCAAAGCCCAGGCGAAGTAGGGAAAGTGCCGTCCAGCCACCAAAAGCACCTGCGCCAACAACGGTGATTTTGGTGGAAAGTGGCAATGAAATGGTTGATAATTCTTGATGCTGTGCTTGATAGATAGCTGTTGGCGCAAAAGTATTTGGATTCATTTGTGCTGTTTTTTTTACCAAGTAATTTGTGAAATATAGTCAGGGAGCATAGCCCTCCATGCAGGCCAGTCGTGTATGCCTTGCTGCCCCCAACGCACGTCTAACCAGTGATTTATGCCTTTGGAGTGTAAAATTCCAGACATTTTGTAGTTGTCTTCCTTGCAAATGTCTTGGTCGCCAGTACCTAATACAATTCCCATCTGGCGGATATTGTCCCAGTGCCAGCCGCCATTGAGGTTTGACATATACTCGATAGGGTTGTTAAAATACACATTGTCATCATGGTAGCCCCACATAAACGAGCTAATGTCAAATGCTCCACCAAGGCTAAACATATAGGCTACTTTGTCGGGGTGGCGGAAGGCAAAATTGAGTGCATGATAGCCACCAAAGCTACACCCTACCATTGCCACGCGGTTAAAGCCTGTTTCGTGCATTGCGCGATAAACCACCTCGTTCAGGATAAAGTCGTCGTAGATAGCATGGTTTGTTATTTTGTGGGCGGGGTGAATGCCTTTGTTATAAAAGCTATCATTGTCGATGCTATCAGGGCAATAGACCTTGATTCTACCATTGTTCACAAACCAAGAAATAGCATCTATCAGATGAAAATCCTTGTTTTGGTGGTATTTGCCCATCGAGGTTGGGAAGGCAATTACTGGGAAGCCGCCATGCCCAAAAGTGAGCATTTCGAACTCTCGCCCTATGCGGTTTGAGTACCATTTATGATATTGTTCGTGCATTTTAGATTGTAAGGTTAGATTTATGATGAATTAATGAAATTTGATATGACAAATATATTAGATGTTATTGAATCATTCGTAAATTTACAATTATAAAACAAAGTGCTTATGCTTCATTTTCGGTCTAATAAATCAGTTGTCAGGAAAATGGTTTTTGTGCAAACGTAAAGAAAAATATTATTTAATACAACTGTTTATGTTGGAAGGTTTGCTGGTGCAAATTTGTATGTATCGTTTTTTATCAGTCTGATTTTTTATCAATCTGGGTGTGGGTAATTGCTATGGAATGAGGGAGGTGCAACCATAGCCGTTTGATGGAAGGGGGAGTATAGGGCGGTGGAATTTGGCTATTTAGCCCTATACCGAAGCGAAGCGTAGCCCGTACAGCAACGACCGCAGTGATTTGGAATGGGACTATTGCGCTTCTAAAAAAATAAACTTATTTGATAATTAAAATTAAAAATAAGAACAATAGTAGCGGAATGAAGATTTTGTATTAAGATAAGGGCAAAAAGAAAAACCGTATATCAAAACACTTTAAAATATGAAAACGACACTCCAACTTTGGCTCTCCGCGCTCTGCTTATTGGCTTTTCTGCCCAGCAATGCTCAGGAATGGAAATATTACTCGACTACCAACGGAAAACTGCCGCTTCCTTGGCAGAGTACGCAACAGACGGCTTCTTTGGTGCTGGACATTGACAATGACGGCGTAAATGACTTTGTATTGGCGTGTCGTCAGCAGGCACCCGCGCTGGTGTGGTATCAGCGTGGAAAAAAGAATTGGAAAAAATATGTGATTGAAAAAGAGCTACTTACGATTGAGGCGGGTGGTACTTTTCATGATATTGATGGTGATGGCGACAAGGATTTGGTTTTTGGTGGCGATTGGCAGAGCAACGAAGTGTGGTGGTGGGAAAATCCTTACCCAAATTATAACCCTGAAACAAGTTGGAAACGCTATAACATCAAAAAAAGTGGCGCAAAACAGCACCATGACCAGATTTTTGCAGATTTCAAAGGTGTGGGTAAGCCACAGCTTGTGTTTTGGAATCAGGGTGCAAAAACACTTTTTATGGCAGATATTCCTGAAAACCCTAAAAATATCTCAGAATGGAAATTTGAGCCTATTTTTTCAGGAGAATCCGCCAATCCAAACGTTTATCTTGAAGGATTGGCAAGTGCTGACATTGATACTGACGGGCTAACTGACTTATTAGCAGGGAATTACTGGTTCAAATATCAGGGAAATAATCAGTTTAAAGGTACTCAGTTTGCTGAGATGGGCGGTAGAGTCGCTGTGGGGAGATTCAAGCCAACCAAGTACCCGCAAATTGTGGTTGCTTCGGGTGATGGCACTGATGAGTTGAGGTGGTACGAGTGTGCGAGCAAGCCCGAAGAAACTTCCTCATGGAAAGGTAACAAGCTATTAGACAGACCATTAGCACATGGACATAGCCTCGAGCTGGCTGACCTCAATGGTGATGGGAATTTGGATATTTTTGCGGCTGAAATGGCAAAGTGGTCAGAACAAAAAAAGGAATCAGATAACCCTAACGCGGAGGCTTTGATTTTTTATGGAAATGGCATGGGAAGTTTTCAACATATTGTTTTTCAGAAGGATTGGGGTTTCCACGAGGCAAAAGTGGCTGACTTGGACGGTGATGGCGATATGGATATTCTGAACAAACCGTACAACTGGAACACCCCAAGAATAGACATTTGGTTGCAAAATGACACAGGAAAACCATTAGGAAAAGTGGGGGAGTTTGTCAAACAACATTTGGGCGTACAACTCTACAGCCTTCGCAATCAAATTACCAAAGATAATCTGCCTGAAATGCTTAAAATGGTCAAATCTTGGGGCATAGATTATGTAGAAGGGTATAGTTTCCATGACCGTACTCCTGAGCAGTTCAAAGATGAACTCAAAAAGGCAGGTTTGAAGTGTAGAGGTTTTCTTTTTGGCTTTGAAACCTTCCGAGATGATGTGCAAAGCATTATCAAAACGACTAAAATCATGGGGCTGAAAGACGTAGGGTGTGCTTGGATTCCACATAAAGGTACAGACTTTACGCGTGAAGATGCAGAAAAAGCCATCAAGGTTTTCAATACGGCAGGCGAAGCACTCAGCAAAGAAGGTGTTAATTTCTTTTACCATATTCATGGCTATGAGTTTGTACCTTCACCAGAAGGAACACTTTTTGATTTGATGGTAATGCAAACAAAACCAGCATTTTGCAACTATGAAATGGATATTTATTGGACGTTTCATGGAGGACAAAACCCTACCTTACTCCTACGTAAATATCCGAATCGTTTTACCCTATTTCACCTCAAAGACATGAAAATTGGTGAGCCAATGAGCCTGCTTACGGGCGGCGCGCCTGTCGAGTCAGACGTAACGATAGGGACTGGACAACTGCCCATTGCGGAGATTCTACGCGAAATCAGTAAGGTAAAGGGGCGAATGCTCTACATCGAAGACGAATCCTCGCGTTCGGTACAGCAAATTCCCAACAGTGCTAAATTTTTGAAAGGTTTGAAATAGAAAAAGTTTATAAAAAAATGAAGTGGTGAGTTGTAAATTTTTATTATAAAAACCTCATTATAAACATTTTAAAAAGTTCAACAAAAATAAGAACTCTGTTGTTTAGTGCCATTAGCAGTTCCACTGTGGGCGCAACAGCTTTGTAGAAAATTAGGATAAATTATATTTCGATAAGTCCCTTTAAGGGTGATACAAATACTTGGAAGTGAATGAGTTATATCCCCAAATGGAATTCCTTAAAGGGAATCTTACTTATTGCTCTTTATTGATTTCTACACAAAGCTCATGTCCCTAACGGGACTGTGGTAATACAAAATACGCTTAAATTTGTAGAAATACTTAAACCATATTTACGAAGTTTTAATTTTTTTTAATACATTATTTTCTTCCATCAACGTATAAGTTTTAAACAAACAATATTGGTTTTTAATGGTTTTGTTTGGAGAATTACTTATTTTTTTATCAATAAATTCAACAAAAATCGTATCGTCAAAGTCTTATCTTTTTGGCAAAAAAAGATAATTACATGACCAAAACTAATTGTAAATGAAGACTTTAGCATTATTTATTTTTTTTAGTATTTTATCTTTTTTAGCATATAGTCAGGAACAAATTTTTACATTACAAGCCTTTTATGACCAGTTGATGATAGGTCATCCAGTGATTAGACAGGCAGATTTGCTATCTGCCTTTGGCAAGCAGGAAATCAGACTGGCGCGGGGCAACTTTGACCCCAAGCTGAACTCTTATTTTGATGAGAAGTTTTTTAAAAGTGTAGAATATTACCGCAGGTGGGATACGGAGTTGAAAATTCCTACCATTACAGGCTTAGATTTGAAGATGGGCTATGAACTCAATAGTGGCGAGTTTTTGAATGCCAACGAGGTAGTCCCCTCCAATGGCTTGATTTATGCGGGCATTGCTGTTCCTTTGGCGCAAGGCTTGCTCTTTGATGCGCGCAGGGCGGCACTTCGAGAGGCGCAGTACGCACGCGACATCATGGAGGCAGAGCGCGTCAAGATTATCAACAAGGCGATTTTGCAGGCTACCAAAGATTACTGGGCGTGGTTCTTGGCTCATCACCAGCTTCGCGTCAATCAAAAAGGGTACGAACTGGCAAAAGTTCGCTACGAAGGCATCATAGAACGCGTGATTCAGGGCGACGCGGCAGGAATAGACTCCGTAGAAGCCAAAATTACCTTGCAGCAGCGCGATGTTACGCTGCGCGAGTCGCAGGTAATCCTCAATAATGCGCGACTCATGCTTTCTAATCATTTGTGGAACGCAGATAGCAACCCAGTTGAGTTAGTGCCAAATGCTACGCCCACCCTCAATATCAATGAGTTAAGCGGCACTCAAAACTTAGAGGAGCTGCTGACTTACGCCAAGCAAAATCACCCCGAATTGCTCAAACTCAACTTCAAAATCAAGCAACTGGAAGTGGGGCGAAGGCTGGCGGGCGAAATGCTCAAACCTGTGATTAACCTGAATTATAATCTTTTAGGACAAAACCCCGTTTTTAATAATAGCAATACAGGCGCATTTTCTCAGCATAACTATAAATACGGATTGGACTTTTATTTTCCCTTGTTTTTGAGAAAAGAACGCGCCAAAGTACAGCAGGCAAATATTAAACTTAGCCAAGCAGGATTTGAACGCACACAGGCAAGCCGCGAAATTCTCAACAGCATCAATGCTTTTTATAATGACCTCAAAAACTTGGAAAGTTTGCTCACTATCCAAGAAAGCATGGTCAATAACTATCAGCTTTTGGTGAGTGGTGAGCAGGAAAAGTTTGCCAACGGCGAAAGTTCCCTATTTTTGGTCAATACGCGTGAAGCAGCCTTGCTCAGTTCCGAACTCAAATTCATAGAGTTGCAGTTCAAATATGCCAAAACAAAGGCGGAATTGCTTTGGGCGGCGGGCAGAGGACTGTAATAAAACCCTCCAAAGTTTAGCGTATTTTTAAGACATTCGCACAGAAATTCTTGCTGTAAGAAATTTGTGGTATATTAGATTTTTACTGAACTTTCAGGGGGATTTTCTCGTATAGATTTGTAGGATTGGCGGGGAAATCATCAAACAATCAAGATAGAGGACACAGGACAATCTTTTATTGTAGAAACATCCATAGAATTTACAGGTAATCAACTACTTGCCCTGCTTTCGGAGAAGAAAAAAAGCAGATTATTTTAGAGATATTAGCCAGTCGACAAGAAAACTTTTTCAAAAGTAAGAATCTTAATTAGTTTATGGTTTATAAATTAAGGTTGCATTTGTTTTTTTGCCTGTTCTATCTTTCTTGGTTTCAGACAACTTTCCAAGCAGTTGCCCAAAAAAGCAAAGAAATTCAAGTAGATACAGCAATTTCATCTTATGATTATTATGGGCATAAACAAAAAAATGAAATTTATAAAATCCTAAAAATAAACAATTTACAAGATGCAAATATTGCAATAGATATTCGAATTTTTCGCTGGGAGGCTTTCTCAAATTCAAGATTACTAAGGATTTACAAGGAAAAAGACAATTGGATAGCACAAGTATATGAATATGATGTAGAACTGGAAGATGTAAAACCATTCTCACACGATTCTCTGTACCAGCCTCCGAAAGTAGCAGCACTAAGTAATTTGGAAGAAAAAAGATTGACCACTATTAAAGATATTGGCAAGGTATGGAAAAAATTAGTAAATCTTGGTATTTATACCTTGCCAAGTATGGATTCTTTGCAAAGGAAATGTGATTGCATTTTGGCATTAGCAAATGATGGAATTGTTTTTTCTGTCCATGTAAAATACAATAACTATTGGCGATATTACGAATACCTTAATCCTCAAATTATTGCCAAAGTAAAACGCAACATCAGCGAATTACAAAGATTCAATAAAATGATATCGATTTTGGAAAAGACATTTGGTATTAACTTGCAAGAGTTTGAGGCATTAAAAAGATTGAAAAAGAAAAATTGAATAAATAGGCTTACTGGCGCAAGCGTTATGCTTATACCTAAAAAGAGGTAAGGCTTTGCCTTGAATCTTTAGAATTAAAGTATCAATCTATGAGAATCATTATATTTATATTTTCTGTTTGCTATTTCATCACTAATTCTTTTACAGTTTTTGCAAAAAGAGAATTTTCTATTGAAGGCAAGTTATCTACGTATCAAGGCTATTTAGTAGGTTCACTTGTGAAGTTAAGAAGTGAAAATGAGACGTTCACGCAAACTACACAATTAGGCGGCACTTTTAAGTTTGAGCATTTAGATAGTGGTAAATATACACTTATAATCAATAAATTAGGGTATGAAAAAGTTGATACTACTTTTTATGTTACAGATTTATCATACCAAAATCTTGAAATTTACCTAAAACAAAAGAAGTTTGAGATTTCAGGGAACATTAAAGTAGTTTCTGGAATAGGTAAAGAAATATTCGATAAAATTCCAATCAGGTTGAATAATCGTTATCAAACTTTTTTCGCTCAAACTGATGAAAATGGCTTTTTTGAAGTAAAATACTTGACAAAAGGTAAATATAAAGTAAATATTGGAAGATTTGGTTATTCCAAAACAGATACAACTATTGTTATTGATGGATATGATGATAAAATTGAAAATTTCAATCTAACAATATTTGAAAAGTGCCAATTAAATCGTGAATCAGCTTTGCAAGATATTAAAACAGGTAAAATCAAATTATTAATACAAGGAGGAATGGTCCCAAAAACAAATAATAAATTTGATAATGAATTTGAAAAAGAGTATAATCTAAATTATTACGATTTTGGGTGTACTTATATTGGCAATGAATGTATGGAAGATTATAACAAAACCATATTTGAATATCTTGATGACAAATATGGGAATAGATGGAAGAAAAAAATTCGTAAAGATGTTATTGGAATAGAATCGTATCTTGAAAGTAAGTAAAAATTTATGTTCGAAATAGATGAAAAACTCACTGCGTATTTAGATGCAGAAAATTTAAGTGTAGATATGCCAAGTAAAAATCATGCTTCTGTTTGGTCAAACCTTGTGATGTCGTTTCACCAATACAGGAATAAATATCGCATTTTCAGTCAATTGACTGTATTGCTTAATGGGAAAGAAACAGTACCTGATTTGTGTATTTATCCAAATGAAGAAATCAATTGGGAGTTTGACGAAATCGTAGTAACACAAACACCTGTTACAGTGATTGAAATTTTGTCGCCCAAACAAGGTATGCAAGATTTGATAGAAAAATTTGATTTTTACTTTCAAACAGGTGTTCTGTCATGTTGGCTTGTGCTTCCCGCATTACAACAAGTGGTTATTTATCAGAAAGATAAAACTAAAAAAGTATTTATTTCAGGTAAAACTTTTGATGAAGTTACTCAAATTGAAATGGAAATGAAAGATATTTTTGCATAAAGATACAAAAAACTAAAAAACATAAAATTATGAAACTATTGTCCTTGCTCACGCCCAAGTTTTTGAAAAATTTGGACAATCATTTTCTTCTCAATCATCGCCTTTTGTGGATAACGAAAGTGCATTACGTGTTGTACTATGGTGTTATTAGTGCGCTGGTAGGTGCTGCGCTGATATGGGCATATCCTTTGCGCGCCAGTAGTGCCTTGCCCGAATCAGGTGCGGTGCTTTTCTTTGCAATTTTATTGAGCCTGCCTCCTGCTATCTTTTGGGTGTATAAGCAGGCAACTTACAACATCGAGAAAAGCTATGGGCGTTTGTTTCCTTTCATCGAGCAGATGCGTTTTGGCATTTATTTACTTTGTTTTGCTATTTTTGGAGGTTTACCTGTCCTTTTTACCGTTTTGATAGAAAAGAAAGTGGCAAATCTGGAAAGCATAGCGCAGTTAAACAAAGATGCTTATAGCCTCAACGCAGGCAATCCGTACTTCCCAACCAATCAGCAAGGTAGTGATGTGCTATGGGAAGATGATAAAATCGCGCTACAAAACTCAAAAGATAACAACCAGTTTCCTGCCATGCCCGACGGACGCAATTATTACAATTTTGCTTTTTTTTATATAGATTATGACTTTTCCCAAAAATATGAAGAAAGAGAAGACAATCACATCTACTTCCGTAAGTTATTTATTAACACCCATGATGATGCCCAAAAATTAGGGTTGATTGCAAACTATATCCATACTTTTAATAAATATAGCCAACAAAAAATAGAGGTATCACCCCAAGAAGTCTTGAAAAATTACAAAGCACATCAGATTGCTTCTTTTATTTCTTATACTTATGATTACTATGGCACAACACATAAACAGCAGATAAACAGTGCTTTGTATCGCATTTCTCATGCTAAAGTCTATCCTATCATGCGTAGCAATGGCGATTTGGTGGGCTGGACAACTATTATCTTCTGTCTTTCTACCTTGCTTCTGATTTTCCAAAATGTAAAGTGGCAGGATTTTGTATTGGCGGCGGTGAGCTTTGGTATTGGTTCGTTTATTTATGGAGGAACGCTGGCTTTTATGAGTTCGGCAACCAATCAGAGCAGTGAAAATTTAGTTTTTGGGGGCATATTACTGGCGTTTACATTTTTTATTTTCAAAAGTTTGCAAATCAATCACTTACAAGTATTCTCTCGCTTCAAGATTTTTATATTGATGTTTGCCAACGTAATGAGTCCATTCATGCTCTTGTGCGCGGTAACATGGCTGGGCAAGACATTTACCAATTCCTATTATATGAGTAGTGAAGAAGGTCAATTTTGGCTGATGGCGGGTATGGTAGCACATACGCTTATTTTGATACCATTTTTTAGGACTATGTACCTCAAAATGAGGGCTTTGCCAAGAGGGTAAACGTAGAAAATTTTGAAGGAGAGGTTTCTATTTATAAAATCTTTGTAAATTAAAATAGTAGCATTAAGAAGTTGTCTTTGCATAAAGACGACTTCTTTTTTTATTTTTGTAAAATACCTTTTTTAAGAAATTTTTTTACAAGATTTAGTGATACAAAATGAGAAGTTTTTTTATATCAATTTTATTTTTATCTATTTCATTATCAATTTCTTACGCCCAGTCTAAAACAGTTACTGACATTGGGAGTGAGATAAAAACCATCATGTTAGAGAAGGACATGAAAACGGCAACATTAGGCGTTTGTGTGTATAATCTTCAAAGTAGCAAACTCATTTTTTCTCACCACGCAGGGCAGAGCATCAATCTCGCCTCTGTGCAAAAATTGATTACAACTTCCACTGCACTGCAAATTTTGGGGAGTAATTTTCGCTTCGAAACCAAGCTGGAATATGATGGCACGATAGAAAATGGTGTTCTCAAAGGCAATCTTTACATCAAAGGAGGTGGCGACCCGACACTTGGCAAGGAAAGCATGGACAAGCTGATGAAGGATTGGGTAGAAATTATCAAGAAACAGGGAATCAAGCAGATAGCAGGCTCTATAATTGGTGATGCAAGTATTTTTGAGGAGCATCTTGTCCCTGACAACTGGGCGTGGTCGGACATTGGCAACTACTTTGGGGCGGGCGCGTGCGGGCTGTCCATCAATGATAATTTTTTTAATGTTTATTTTAATTCGGGAAAAAAAGAAGGTGAGGCAACTACTTTTTTGAAATACGAACCAGTGATTGACATATTGGAATTTGTCAATGAGGTCAAGACAGGCGCGCAAGGCTCAGTAGATGAGGCATATATTTTTGCCTCGCCATACAGCTATGCCCCGCGCTACATGAAAGGCACAATTCCTCCCAATCGCACAGACTATATCGTGAAAGCCGCCATTCCTGACCCCCCTCTTTTCTGTGCCAAAATGCTCGACAAATATCTCAAAGTCAATGGAATAAAAGTGGATATTGCGCCCACCACTGACCGATTGTTGCGCTTGAAAAAGGCATGGACAAACAAGCCCCGCAAAACTTTTCACCATGAATATTCTGCGTATTTGAAGGACATCGCCAGCCAAACCAACCAAAAAAGTGTCAATATTTATGCGGAAAGTATGCTCAAAATGATAGGATTCCGAAAGAAAAATAAAGGAACAACAGAGGCTGGACGCGAAGCTATCATTGAGTTTTGGGAAGGAAAAAAAATAGATATGAATGGCTTTTTTATGGAAGACGGCAGTGGGCTATCTCATTACAACGCGATTACGCCCCTGCAAATCGTGGAGATACTCCGCGAAACGCACAAAAGTCCTATCTTCAAAGATTTTTATAACTCCCTGCCCATTGCTGGCAAAACAGGCACTGCACGATTTTTGCTTGCAGGTACTTTGGCTGAAGGAAATATGCGCGCCAAGAGTGGTTCACTTACGCGAGTGCGTAGCTATGGAGGCTATGTAAACACCAAATCTAATGAATTATTGGCATTTGTAGTGGTGGCAAACAATTTTGGGGGGGAGTCCAAAGAAATGAAGAAACGCTTGGAGAAAATCTTACTTTTATTGGCAATGTTGTGATTCAGCGCAGGTAAAAATTAAATTTTTCTTACAATATAGCGAATATTTGTTTTTTACTTTTCAATAAAATTAAAAATGATACGTTAATAAAGAATAAGCAAGATTCATCAATATATTTTGCTTATTGAATGACAACCCTCAACAACATAGCAACCTGCAACTACACAAATGAAAGTGTAATGATATTCGTTTTAACAAAAAAAATGCAAATTTTGGTTAAAAATATTACTCAAAATCAATATCTAAAATCAAAAACGTTTATTTCCAACTCATTATAATTTTGTTAAAATGCGTTTAAGCTAATATAATTATTGGTGAGCATACAAATACGATACATTTTATTTTTATACAAAGAAAATTAGAAAGAAAATCTTAATTTATAATTTTTTATATGATGAAAGAGATGACTATAATTAATCCCCAACGCATGATGAAACGACAACATTACAAGTATCTCGTTTTTGCCTTTTTTAGCTTTATTTCATTGATTTCTAATCAAGCGAATGCTGTAGACCGCTTTTGGGTGGGCAATTCAGGCAATTGGAGCATTGCAGCAAACTGGTCTGGCACCAGTGGTGGAACAGGTGGTGCTGGTGCGCCAAGTGCTGGCGATAGGGTGTTTTTTGATGTTCCTGCGCTTACAGGCACTGTAACGATTGACATTGCGGCAACTTGCGATGCTTTTAGCTGGACGGCGGCGGCAGGTTCGCTGACCATCAATGGTGGGCAGTCCCTCACTGTGGGTGGCAATATGACCATGAATCGCGCCATCAATGCAGGAAACGGAACAACTGTTACACTAAACGGTGCAACTAACGTTTTTAATAGTACTGTAGTTTTTGGTACAAATACGACCGCAACCTTTAATGGAACAAATACATTTAATGATAATATTACGGTAAACGGTACGATTGGTGCGGCTGTAACCTTTAATAATTCCACTTTCAAGGGCGCAAATAATCAATTTTTTCAGCGATTCAACTTTACGAATAACACTACTTTTGATGTAAACTCTATCAATACCTTCGCGGGTGGTGCTTTTAACAAGACTTTTGCCAATGTAACGGTGAAGCAGGGTGCAACCTTAGATTTGAAAACTACCTTTCCTGGCGTTGACCAATTTGCAAACTTGACCTTAGAAAGCAATACAACAACAAGATTTAACGGGCAGGCATTAGGCGGACCGCCCGCAGCAAGCACCATTGTTACAGGCAAAATCACCATCAATGCCACAATATGCACACTGCCAACCAAATATGCTACCATTACCTCTAACAATGGTATCACCACCAATATTAATTTCAATACAGACCAAGAATGGAACAATGTGATTGAAGGCTTGATTCAAAACGTAGGCATTGGGAATGTAAAGATAAAAAGTGCTGGTGCGCCCATTCCTCCTGCATTGGGCATTGAAGACTGGGCAAGTTTTGGTAGGATTGTCTATTGGGTAGGTGGCACAAGTGTTGCGCCTCAGAATTGGAGTGATTGCCGCAACTGGGCTACTTCCTCTGGTGCATCTATCGCGGGTTCGGCGGGAGTCGACCCACCCACCAACGGCTTGGATACCGTTATTTTTGATGCAAGTTCTTTTACCGTAGGTAGAAAAGATGTCATCATGGACGTGGGCGGTGGTGCAAGTATCATGGATTGGAGTGGTGCCACGAATAGCCCTGTATGGTCAGGAGCTAATTCATTGCTTATCACGCGTAACCTTACCTTGATAAGTGCGATAAATATGACTATGAATACCATGAATGTTGTTTTTAATTCCAGTTTTAATACGCCCAACAATCAGATTACGATGGCAGGGCAGTCTTTTAACGGAAATATTGATTTTACAGGGGCGGGGACGGGCGTGTGGGAAATACTTGATAACCTTAGCACCAATAATGTAAGCCGTATTTTGGTCAGCGCAGGTACACTAAATACCAATAACAATCCAATCACCGCAGGTGGATTGAGTGCCAATGCGCTAACGCCTACCACGCGTACCTTAAATTTGGGGTCTTCTGCAATTACGATTACAGGAAATACAACCTCTACAGGGATTGTTTTTGACATGACAGATACCAATGGTACACTTATTTTAAACTCAGGAACTTCTACCACAACGTTTAACAATGGCAATACAGGCGATATTATCATAGAAACAGGGCAGATTTCCAAAACTTTGCCAAACTTTACATTTACGGGATTCCTTGACAAAACCATAGACATCAATACCAATGCAGGGGGGCGAATTACCTTCCAAGATTTGACGGTAACGACCAATGCCGCACCCAATATCATCATCAATGTCAATGGTACATCGGCAAAAACGTATGGCGACATGACTTTTGCCAACAACGTAAGGGCAAATTTTGATGGAATTGCAAACTCTACGATGGGTAGTAACAATATCGTAGTGGGTAACATTGTAACAGGTTCAGGGCAACAACTCAATTT
Organism: Cytophagales bacterium; assembly: GCA_013298985.1. GTDB lineage: Bacteria > Bacteroidota > Bacteroidia > Cytophagales > Thermoflexibacteraceae > Thermoflexibacter. The sequence continues at coordinate 40,769 of JAAFJS010000006.1, read as the reverse complement.
TAATAACTCCTATACTTTTGGGGGCGCATTTACGATTAACGGTACAGCAGGTACTGGTATCACCTTCACAGGCGACGTGGCGGGCATGAATAATATTTTTAATGGGGCGACCAGTGTACTTGGTTTCAATGCCAAAACTACTTTTACCAATGAAGGCACGAATCTTTTTAATGAAGATGTAACCATAGGAAGTCGTATCATTTGGAGTTTTAATTCTTGTGCCACTTGTACCTCTACTGTGGCGGCAGGCAAAAGAATGATAGTCGTGGCTAACTGCGGTGATGATGTAATTATCAACTCGGCAGGTCAGCCAACGGCAGGTGTAGCACGCGTAAATTTTGTTTCTGGGACAACCTATAACTGGCAAAACACCGTAGCCCAAAACTTAAATAATATAGGAAGTGTGGTCAGCATTGTATTGGGTGGGGCGGCTTCTTCGGGCAATACCAATATCAGTGTGGTTTTAGGCGCGGCGCGTACGCTTTACTGGGTGGGCGGCTCAGGCAACTGGAACGACCAAGCAAAGTGGTCGCTGGCATCAGGCGTAACTTCTATGCCCAATAGTCCACAATGTCCGCCGCGAATCATAGATGATGTCATTTTTGACAATGGGTCTATGCCAGGCACTGGTGGTTTTAATGTAACCATTGATGCTGATGCCGAGATGCGAAATATTAGTTTTAACGGAACAACAGACATTCCTACGCTGCAAGGGCTTTCCTCGCGTACCATGACCATCGCAGGGAATTTTACCATGAACAATGCAGGTTCTGTTATACAAAACTCTACGGTAGGTTCTAATTACCAAGGCAGGCTTATCTTTATAAATGCAAACACACTCCCACCTCCGCCTACACCTACTACAATAGCTATGCGCGGCGCGCTTACCTTTGCTAATGTGGCTTTTGGGTCACTTGGAACGCCTGCAGGTAGTGTATATAACTTGGACGCTACCAATGGTGCGCTCAATGTGCAGAACAAATTAGAAATTGTAGCAGGAACATTAAATACCAACGGCGTAGCTATCACCTGCGGACAGCTTAATGGAAATCCCAAAAATCTGCCAAGCCCTACCAGCAATTTACAGCGTACACTCAACATGGGCAATAGCCAAATTACGATTACAGGCACAGGAACAGCTTCCGCGCCTGATGACCCTGCCATAGATTTCAGGGGTTCTTTTATGACCTTTGCGGTGCCAGGAGCTACGGGAAGATTTATTTTGCCAAATCCAGGAAATATCATCATCAATACAGGGACAAACGCGGTTACCATGCCAAGAATGGATTTTACGGCTACTGTAAATGGTGGTTCAGTTGCGATAACTACGCCAAGTAACACCAATCGCGTTACTTTCAGAGAATTGAACATTGATGCCAATAGAGATAATGTGGCTTTCAGTATTACAGGCACTTCACCCAAAACGTATAGTGCAGGCTTTAACTTAGGCAGTGGCGCAAATAATGATGGTATCACCATTAGCTTAGAAGGTACTACTAATAATGCCTTACAAAATATTTTTACTGGGGCTGTAGTGCTGGGTAGAACAGGTGCTTCCCCAGGCGTTAGGGCAACTATCAACGGTGCAAACCAACTCAATGGCACGCTTACCATAGGTACAACGACTGGCACAGGCGTAGTTTTTACAGGGACAGGCAATAATGCCATTACAGGGGCAACGAGTGCTGCCGTAGGTGCAGTCATTACTTTTAGCAATACAGGTACAAATACTTTTGCAGGTGTAACCTTAAATGATAGTGTAATATTAACTTTCAGTAATGGAGGCACAAATAACCTGAACGGTACACTTGTGCCAAATGCAAGCTGTAATGCGCCCGCTACCATTACTGCGACGGCGGCTCATGCCAATGTCAATGCCGCTACCGCCCAATCTTGGGACAATGTGCAGGTCAGTAACCTCAATAGCTCAGGTGCAAACATTACCATTCTCAGCGTAACATTATTTTCATCAATAGGCAATTTTATATTTATGCCAGGTGTCAGAAATGTGTACTGGGTAGGAGGTAGGTCAGATAACACCTCTTCCACCAATAACCTTTGGAATAACCCTAACAACTGGTCATTGATAGACCCCACCTCTGGTGCATATATTCCTGCATCAAGTCCTGGTGCTTGTATTCCTGCTGCTTGTTCTGACAATGTATTTTTCAATGCAGGTTCATTTGTAGGAGGTACAGGTGCAAAATTGGACGTTACTATTAATATCAATGCACTTTGCGGAAATATGGACTGGACTGGCGCAACCAATAATCCGCGCCTTACAGGAAATACCGCCCCTAATAACCTGAGCATCTGCGGTAACTTAACCATGATTACGGGTATGCAGGCAGACGGAACTGGGGGTACTTATGCAGGCAGGGTGATTTTCATTACACCCAATACGCCTGTTGTAACCAATACTATTTTTGTGGCGGGAAAAAGATTTAACAACATAGATTTTAATGCCTCTAATAACGGAAGTGATTTCGTCATCAGAACTACGCCTCCCAATGCAAATAATACCTTGTATGCAGTAAATAATGTAAGCCTGATACGCGGAATTTTGAGATTGAATGATGTTACGGGTGATGACGTATCTGGCAATCCTGCTACTGCCGATATTAATTGCAATGCCTTCACTGCTAATGTAGCAAGTACAGCTGACCAAGTAAGGTCTTTGGTCATGGGCGCAAATGCACGTATGCTCATCAGAGGCGTAGGAACCGTATTGGATTTGCAAGGAAATACTGCAAACTTTACACTCACCTCAGATGTAACTTCCACTATTGAATTCAATAACAATGGTGGCGATATTGCGGTAAATACAGGGAGTTTTGCCAAAACAATCCCTAATTTAGATTACTCCGCAACTTCTGTTCACATCATGGACGTTTTTGGTTCTACTACTAACAGAATTACTTTCAGAAATATCACTGTAGCCAGTGGAACGGCTTGTAATACCCCTAAGCGATTCAATATGCAGACTGGTGCGCCAAAAACGTATGGCATCATCACCTTTGGGAACAATATAAGGTCTGTTTGGGACGGTGCGACAGGCACGATTGCAGGTTTGGCAGGTACAGGAAATATTTTTGGAGGCACAGTAACGATGGGGACAAGCACCCGCGCAAGGTTTAACAATGACAATTACTTTGACCAAGCCGTTTCTATTGCCAGTACGACGACCAACGGTAACAATCAAAACAATGTATATTTCTCTGCCAATAATACCTTTAACAGCACGCTTACTTTCTCTGCGGCGGGTCCAGGCTGGGCTACTTTTGGGCAGAATGGCACGACCAACGACTTTTTTGGGGCTGTCAATTTCTTAGGAACGGGTAATGTCGTAACCTCTTTGGGCAATGCGGCGGCTTTACTTAGATTCAGAAACATCTTGAATGTAGTTTCTGGCTGTGGAAATACGACCTCTTGCGGGGCTACGATTACCGCGCAGTCCACTGGAGATTTCACCTCAAGAATGGAATTTCGCGACAATGTAACGTGGGGAGATTGCTCTGGTGGTATATTTACTACCCCTGTCTTTTTCCGCGCCTTTGTGGATATGAAGACCCTCACGCCTGTAGGAAAGCTATTCCTCACAGGCAATGACTGTCGCTTTACTTATGCGCCTTTTCCTGTCAATACCAATCCGCCCGCAGTAACCGCAGGGGGTATTGGCAACTTCAGCGACATCAGGCATGGACAAAACAACTTAATAACTTATAACGACTGGATGGCAGTAGATAACTACTTCCTCACGCGATATGATATTGTGCTTTTCCCACGCAACAACAACAGCTTGGTAGGACAGCCCAGCATCATTCGCAACCGCATGGACGCAACGGTGGATTGTAGTTCTTGGATAAGAATTGCCTCTAACCTGCCTACCGAGCAGACCAATTTGCAGTTTGACCAAGACCATAATAACTTAGTTGTTTCTTTGATGCCACCATTCAAGCAACTTGAATTTGTGCTTTTCCAAGACATTCATAAGACAGCTACAGGCGGCAAGGAAGTACGCGCTACTCCTGCTACTGTATGCGATATTTCTAACAATACGGATTATAATGCAGGTACAAAATTAGGTATCAATTTCCAAACCATCCAAGCAAAAAGAACCTATTACTGGGTAAGAAGCAAAAACCAAATTACAGCTGGCACGATGAGTACCAATGGCGACTGGGCAGATGACTTTAATGACAACCACTGGTCTTCCCCCGATATAATTGTGCAGCCAGGAACACCTGCCAATGGTATGGGGCGCGGTGGCTCTGGCTTAGGACCTTCGGGCTGTATCCCTACGCCTCTGGATTCGGTCATTTTTGACAATAACTCAGTGCTGGGTGGCTCGGCGATAGTAAACATTGACAAGTATTCGGTCTATTCTCGTGGACAAAACTGGCAAAATACAGCTATGTTTCCCATTACGCTACAAGGGCAAGATGTCTATACTGCCCACGTCTATGGCACCATGACTGGCTCTGCCAATACAAACAACATCTTTGGTGGAACGTATATGTTTACAGGATTTGATTATGGTCTTACAAGCAAGGGTGAAATTAAAGATATTAAAATGAATACCATGAAATTTTTTGGTCCTGTAGTTTTTAACAACGAAAAAGACAGGTGGATAGTCCAAGATGCGATAAACGTAGATAATGGTGGACGAGGAGATGTGATTATCAATTACGGTATTTTGGACATGGGGGGACGGCAAAATAATCCTATGCCACCTACGCTTAATTTGGAGGGTGATTTCATTATGACTGCTCGCGTGGGGAGTACAGGGTTTGACAGAAACGCGCAGTTTATTTCACGTAATAGCACTGTAACTTTTGATGGAAAAGGAGGGAATAACCAAACTATCCAAATGGACGGTAGCTCTACAGGCGCACCCACTACCGTAGGTCAGATGAAAAGTGATGGGAACTGTGTGGAATGTACCGAATACCGAACTACAGGTGGGCAAGCAGATGTAGTGAAGAATGTAATGACAGGGCTATATCCTGACAACCCTGCTTCTAATCTATATACTATTGCTACAGATGCAGAAATAATTTCATGTAGCCGTAGCCCATTTTATAATTTGGTCATAGATAAAACTTTTAATACATTCTTAGATATTGTAGTTACAAATGCAGGAAATCCCGTAGGAAATACATGGATTGCACTCTCTATTTACAACGATTTAAGAATTTTGAATGGAAGATTACAGGACAATGGCAATCAAATTAGAGGAAACTTTAGCAATCCGATGAACAACGTTGCTAATGGCGGGGCATTCCCCTTTGATAATGGTGGTGCGTTGGTGATGAATAAAAATACTCGCTTGACCATTGGGGGAACAAGCACGTTGAATGCGACTATTTTTCCTACGTGTTACCGCACTGATAGAATTACCCTTGCGCCTACGCCAGACAGAAACTTGGTTTATACTGACCCTGCTCAAGCTCTGCCTAATCCTATACTCCCCAACAATGGGGTGATGGGAACAATAGATATTTCAGGCATCAATCCCACGGGCTATGCGGGTGCGGCTGCGAATACTGCCCCCGAAGTTCGCTATGTGGCAACTAATGCGCGACAGATGGTCGCAGGCGTAGTTGTAAGAAACTTGACCAATGCCTCTGGTATAAATTTCCCTACCCTCAATGTAGGACCTGATAACTACGGTTCACTGAGTTTGACAGGCGGCAACTCCAGCAATACCAAAGACCTCACAGGACCTACTACCATTCAGGGTGCATTACGCATTGGTTCAAACGGTGGTAATATTAATACTTATTTTAGGGATATGGGTAAGTTACTCTCAGGGAATAGTTTTCCGAATAATGCGGCGCCTCAAACCTATAATATGATTTTTATTGACAGAAGTGCAACACTTGAATTAGGAACAGGAACAACTAACTTGGCTTATGATATAGCTGGTGCGCCTTTGGGGACACCTACAAGTGTATTCCTTCCTCCTGCCGCTACTGCCAACGCAGTTACTGCCTTTCCTAACTTTACGGGAATAATTGCTGATTTTAAATTAGGACTTGGTGAGGGAAAAATGTCCCTCAATGGTGCAAGTACAGTGATTTATAACTCTGGCGCAGACCAGCCGATACTTGCTGGGTTTAGATATGGTAACCTGACCTTGCGTTCGCCAGGGAGAACCGCAGGTGGTGCAGGTCCTCTTATCAATAAAGCTATAACTGGAGCAGGTTTACCTGGAAAACTCCTCGTAGAAGGAAACTTACTGGTTGATATTTGGAATAATATGATAGATGCGGGTTGGCAAATTGAGGGAAGTCTAAATAACCCTGTTACTGCTGCCGTAAATACGCTTAATGGAAATGCCAATTCTCGACTTACACTTGGCATAGACAATATAGGTACTGCATTTCCTACAAACTATCAGACTATTGACTTAGCAGGACCTGTCAATGCAAACTTGACCGTCTATAACGCAGGGCATTTGGCTAATGGAGGCGTACCACCTATGCAGCTCATGTCAACCATACCTATTTATGGGGATATTACGCTACGCGACCCCGTTTTAGGCACTACTAACTTGATAGAAAAGCGATTCAGTGCCATAGGAACAGTGAGAATCAAGGGGAACTTGACCATAGAACGCCACAACCACCTCAATGACGGAGGCTTCCAAATCAGTAGGGAAACAGTTGGTGGTATAATGCGTATGCGCGATGGAGGAGCCTTGGACAGTGCCAATGTTACGCGCCTTACACTGGGCAGTGCAACGAGTAGCACCGATTTTCCAAGAAATTTTAGTATCGTAAAAATACAAGATAATACAACCGTAGTTTACAACGGTACACCTATGCAAAACGTAGCAGGTGATGATGCCTCCATATCCAGGGTATTAAGTAATGGTGCTGACTCAAGCAGTTATTTTAACCTTTGGGCGCAAAGCACCAGCAATACAGGAAACAATGGTATCAAAAATCTCCAAGGCAATATCCTCATTCGCAATGACTTTGTGATTAGACAAAACGTCAGGTTCAATGATGCCAACAGAGATGCGATTCCGCCTCCTGCCACGCCTGTTCCTAATGCTTTCCAAATCGTAGGTTCTGCCACAGGCAATATGACGATGGAGGCAAACAGCGAATTGCGTTTGGATAAGTTTGCCAGAGGTGCTGGAACGGCTACTGTATTCCCTACGAACTTTGTGAGGATTATCAGTGGCATCAATTCAGGCATTAGTTTGCACCCTTCGAGTACGGTCATTTATCACTCCAATACGGCGCAGGAGGTTTCCAGTCGTCCTATGTACGGAAATATTACTTTCCGTAGGTTCAACGGTGCGGGATTAGTCCCTAAAACGGTGAATACAGACCGCTTGGACTTAGACATCAGAGGCAACTTACGCATAGAGGCAAATAACAACCTGATAGACAATGGACGACAAATCATTGGTAGAACGCCCGCAGGCGCACAGCCCACGTCAGGCAGTATGTTTATGGCAAATACGGCTTTCCTGACCTTGGGTACGCAAGGCATGGGCGCAATAGCGACTGCTTTCCCCACAGGATTCCTCAGTGCCAATATAGACATGGACGTATTCATAGACCCTGTTACCAAACTGACACCAAGGGCAAAGACAGACATGAATACGGTCATTTATAACTCAAGTCTGGCACAAACTATCGCAGGTTCAGGCATAGCAGGCACCACTGGACCTGGTAGGCTCAATAATCCTTTGGCTGTTTACGCTTTCCCCTTGTATTATTGGAATGATGTAAACAATGGTTCAGCCTATGGCAATATTCTTTTGACTTCGGGTGGCGCGGCTGTAACCAAAACGCTTGGCGGCACTGTCAATATGCGTGGAAACTTGATTATTGACAATGGAAATACCTTAGATGCTGATAATGTGAACAATCATCGCATTTATATTGGGGGAGATTGGTCTGCGCTGACAGGGGCAACATTCACCGCGCGTCAAGGCAGGGTAACTTTTGATGGATACAATGTAAATCAACAAATTACTACACGAGGCTCTTCTTTCTATGACATTGGTATTGACAAAACACCCAATAACAATCGTACAGCTACACTTTTAGACCCACTGACCATGACTAACCAAGCATTTTTCAAAAATGGTTATTTTATTTCAGCCACAGGACAAGAATTTATCTATGCTGCCAGTGCAAGCACCAATGGAGCGGAAGTAGGAACTGGAAAACAATATACAACTATAGACCCTTTCGAACCTTCGTTAGTACCAACCAATGGTCCAAGCAATAATAGCCACGTGGTAGGTCCTGTTACAAGGATTGGCGTGAACGCAACAAGGTTCTTCTTCCCTGTGGGAAGTGGTACTTACTATGCCCCTATTGGGATTAATAGTGGCTCAACCAGCGCACAGCCTTTCACTGCTCGCTATTACGGTTACAGCCCTAATATCGTTACGCCTCCTGGACCATTCCCTACCAATCTAATAGACCCAAGTTGCGGCACTGTTAATAATGTGAGTGATGCAGAGTTTTGGACATTGGACAACCCCAATATGCCCGCAACCCCCACACAGGTAACACTAAGCTGGGCGGCGGCACGAAGTGGGGGCGTTACCTTCCCAAGTGGATTACTTGTGATGCACTATACTAATATTCCTCCGCCATTTAACTGGAAATGTGAAGGTAATGATGGTACAAATACCAGCAATGTTGCCGCAGGTATCATTCGTTCAGCGAACTTTGTTACTAATTTTAGTCCGTTTACGCTGGGTTCTATTACGCCTGTCAATCCGCTACCTATCCAACTGGTAAAGTTTGAGGCAAAGGCAAATGCAGAAAAGAAAATTGTAGAATTAGAATGGGCAACCGCTTCTGAAACTAATAATGATTTCTTTACCTTAGAAAAAAGCAAAGACGGCAAAAACTTTATTGCCTTCAAAGATGTACCTTCTAAATCAAAAGGAAATAGTCGTACCTCTTTGGAATATACTGACATAGACACTGAGCCAATGAATGGACTTTCTTATTATCGCTTGAAACAAACTGACTTTGACGGCAAAGTAAGTTACTCTAAGATTGTTCCTGTTTATTTTGAGGACGGTGGAGAAGGCAAAATGATAGTTTATCCAAACCCAACTGATGGTAACTTGAATATGCAAGTATTTGAGAAAGGAACTATCGAGGGCATGGTCTATGTGAATGATATACTTGGCAAAGAGGTACACAGCGAACAGGTAAGTAACCTGACTTTTGCTCAACCTCATCTATTGCAGTTCAAACAAAACTTGGCATCTGGTGTGTATGTATTGCGTTTTGTAGGCAAAAACAAATCATATATCAAGAAGTTTGTAGTGAATAAATAAAATAGATTTCTTGAAGGTGTCCGAAAAGTCTAATTTTTCATAGAAAAACATAAATATTTGAAAACCAATAATTTATATATTCTTTAAATTTTCGACTTTTTGGGCAGCCTTTAAAACAAAAAAACGCTTGCAAAAACATTGTTTGCAAGCGTTTTTAATTTGTCCCCCTAAAACCTATAAATGTATCACCTCGCCATAGGCTACCGCTGCCGCTTCCATAATGGCTTCGGACATAGTAGGGTGCGGGTGAACTGCTTTGACGATTTCATGCCCTGTCGTTTCTAATTTGCGGGCAACTACCACCTCAGCTATCATTTCCGTTACGTTTGCGCCTATGATGTGTGCGCCCAAGAGTTCTCCATATTTGGCATCAAAAATCAGCTTGACAAAGCCGTCATAGTTGCCGCCAGCCTTTGCCTTGCCAGAGGCAGAGAAAGGAAACTTACCAATTTTGAGTTCGTAGCCTGCCTCTTTTGCTGCTTTTTCAGTATAACCTACGGAGGCAATTTCTGGTATGCAATAAGTGCAACCAGGAATATTATTGTAATTGAGTGGCTCAGGGTGATGTCCTGCTATTTTTTCTACGCAAATAATACCTTCGGCAGAGGCGACGTGTGCCAGAGCTTGCCCTGCGGTAATATCGCCAATGGCATAGTAGCCGTCCACGTTGGTTTTGTAAAACGCATCTACCATTACCTTCCCTTTTTCAGTTTTGATGCCAACTTCTTCTAAACCAATACCTTCTAAGTTGGTGGTAACGCCCACCGCAGAAAGCACCACCTCACATTCTATCAATTCTGTGCCTTGTGCCGTTTTGACCATGACCTTACAGCCTTCACCTGAAGTGTCCACAGACTCCACAGAAGCATTGGTCATAATGGTAATGCCTTCTTTTTTGAAAGAACGTTCCAGTTGCTTAGAAATCTCCTCATCTTCCACAGGCACAATGTTGGGCATGAACTCCACAATCATTACCTGCGTACCTATCGCATTATAAAAATAGGCAAACTCAACGCCAATCGCCCCAGAACCAATTACTACCATTGATTTGGGTTGTTTTTCCAGTGCCATTGCCTTGCGATAGCCAATAATTTTTTGGTTGTCAATCTTGATATTGGGCAGTTCTCTTGACCTTCCGCCTGTTGCCAAAATGATATGGTCAGCAGTATAATCCGTTTTTGTACCATCAGCATCAGTAACTTCGACAATTTTGCCTTTTTTCACCTTGCCAAAGCCCATCAATTTATCAATTTTATTCTTTTTAAACAAAAACTCCACGCCCTTGCTCATACTTCCAGCCACACCACGACTCCTGCCAATCATGCCCGTAAAGTCCGCATCAAAGGTAGGAACATTGATGCCGTAGTCTTTGGCGTGCTTCACATAGTCAAAAACTTGCGCGCTTTTGAGCAATGCTTTGGTGGGGATACAGCCCCAGTTCAGGCAGATACCGCCCAGTTCTTCCTTCTCGACCACGCCCACTTTCATTCCAAGCTGAGAAGCTCGAATCGCGGCAACATACCCACCAGGACCGCTACCAATCACGATTAAATCATATTTTGTCATATTGTTTTTGATTATTTCTTTTGATTATTTCGGCTAATTTTTTACAAAATTATCATTTTAACCGTACTTTAGAAAAATTGTGTTTGCTTTTTCTATGTCTAACCTTTTCTTTACTTTTTTGTTAGAAATTCTTTAAGGAGATGCAAGTTCTCCCCGCTAAAGCGAGGGGTTATAGTTTTTTTAATGCACTGATTATTAGTTTGTAATGCCTTATTTTAAGAGGGCGCAATGCAATTTTGAACTACTTACTCAAAAAATATTTCTACAAAAATTGTCAGAGAACCTTTACTTTTTTGTTAGAAATTCTGTTGTTCATTTTTATTTTAACTGCCTCAAATACAGTTGGATTGTGTTCTCTAAACCATAGTAAAGCGCATCACAAATAAGCGCATGACCGATGGAAACCTCCAATAAGTGCGGTATATTTTGATGAAAATAATGCAAATTTTTCAAGTCCAAGTCATGTCCTGCATTGATGCCTAAGCCCAGATACCTCGCTAAAACGGCGCATTTTTTATACGGTTCTATCGCCTGAGCAGGATTTTTCAGAAATTCTTTGGCATAGTTTTCTGTATAAAACTCGATGCGGTCAGTACCAGTTTTTGCTGCACCCTCTATCATTTCTGCGACTGGGTCGACAAAAATAGAAGTACGAATCCCGTTTTTCTTCAAGGTGGCGATAATATCAGTCAAGTAAGTTTGGTGTTTGATGGTATCCCAGCCCGCATTGGAGGTAAGCGCGTCCGTAGCATCAGGTACTAAGGTCGCCTGTGTGGGCTTGGTAGCAAGTACCAAATCCATATAGCTATGTAACGGATTGCCTTCGATGTTTAGCTCTGTGGTAACGACCTCTTGGAGAGCATGAACATCAGCAAACCTGACGTGGCGTTCGTCGGGGCGCGGGTGAACGGTAATGCCTTGTGCGCCAAAGCGTTCACAATCTTTGGCTACTTGGACAAGGTCTGGATTATTGCCGCCGCGCGAGTTTCTCAGGGTCGCTATTTTATTGATATTAACGCTTAGTTTGGTCATTTTTATCTAAAAATTTGAGATTTAATTAGGGTGCTTATCCAGCGAGGTAAGTAGTAATATGGAATTTTAGGTATTTATTCTTGGTATATTTTTGCAAATTTACAGCAAATCTAATGAATTGTGTATAAAAATAATTTGTATTCCTATTTTTCTTGTATTCATTTTTGACTACTTTTGGGGCAGAGTATTCAAACCAAAGCGGACAAATCAGAAGCCGCGTTTATTCCTTAACTTAACAAAATTATTATCATAGCATCAGATTGTAAGGTATTATGGCAAAGGTGGGCAAAAAAACACAAGAAGTTATTTTAGCGGAATATTCTAATACTGTCGTTGTTAATGACTACATACTCCGCTGGCTTTCGCTGGGTTTGTATCGAATTATGTATGGTAATGAAGGAGGGCATCTTGGCTTTTTCTTTACTTTTCAGCTTTTAATTGCTTTATTTACAGTAGGTTATGCCTTATTTAGAGATTATCGTTTCCGCAAAAGTATAGATACAGAGGCAAAGAAAGATGAAACCACAGATGATGTTATCCAGTATTTGACCAAAGGATTTAGTGAACCTTCGCTGTACGAAACATTGGGTTCTTCTATTTCGGTAGTGGTGCGTGTGGGGCTGTTGCTTACCTTTTGTCTGATGATAGTACAAGTGGTATTGAACATTCAGAACTTCGATATTCCTACCTTGATGTCTTACCGCGACAAGCCCTCTGCGATTGGCGTAACGTTTACAGTAACCCTGTTTGTGTATGGGGCGTTTTTGTTATTTATGTCTTCGGTGAGTGTGCCTGCGGTTACCAATGAAAAAATCAAGGCAAACCTGTCGCGGAATATGCGCCATTCGCCGCAGACCGTAGAGCAAATGATTGAGAGCCAAATACTTGACCCTTCTACGGACGCGCTCCCTACGGAGGCGCAGGGCGGTATTTCGTCTGAAACGATTGTAGATGCAAATGACATCGCGATAGTGGAGATGGAGGGCGACATTAGGAACTTGCAGAATAGGGTGGAGGCATATATTTTGGAAAGTGTGATGTTTGGTGCGTTGTCTTTTTCGGGCTTCCTGACTTTGTTGGCGGCGGATAAAGAGCGCGTGGACTACGAATTGATGACCGTTTTTGGAGATAGCATCAAAAAAATATTATTTGACATACTATTGCTCAAATTTGATTTTGCTGACCCTGCTTACCGTATTTTAGTAGATGGGGGAGATGACCGCCGCTTTTTGGTTACGTGGATTATGTTTGTAACCTTGATGGGTTCTATGTTTTTTATCTTGGTGATTGCTTCACGACTCAAATTTAGTAGCATTATCGAGAAAGTGGATAATACGATACGCCTCGCACGCGCCTACAACGACAAGGAAGAGGAAGTTTTCATGCTTCATCTTCAGTTTGAGGACAAAGGCAGGCTCAAACAGCGACTGGACTTACTTGGCAGAAAAATAGCCCAGCAGATAGCTATGGCGGCAGATTTGCTCAAAGAGGTAAGACCAATCGTCTATTACATGAGTATTTTCCGAAATTTAGGCGTTTTCTTTTGCCTACTCATTATTTTGATAGGATTGCTGTTCTATAGCCAAGTCCTTGCCGCCTTAGTTGGTTTATTGGCATTTATTGTGTATATTTATAAGCGAATTGATGACTGGTACAGAAGGAATAGGCTAAAAAGCATTATGCAGCGCAATCGCGACGTCCAGTATTTAGAAAGCAGACGCACCAGCGCACCCATAAAATGATATATTTTTTGATGAAATATTTACGCAAGATTTCCCACATTGGCATACACTCCATGCTCCATACAGAGCAAGTGAATCGGATTGCCTTAGTGAATATTTCTGCGTTTGTTTCCGTATTTCTCAATACATTAATAGTAGTTGTTTTTGCACCTTTTTTCTTGGCAAAGGGTATTTTTTTTAGTACCTTGGCATTTTCGTTTTTATACCTCTTTGTATTATTACTTAATCATTGGCATAAATATAGTTTAGCAGGTTTAGTTTTATTTTTTACGATTGAAATAGGTATTTTCTTGATTTCTTTTGGCGTGGGCGAGGCAGGGAATTTTCATTATTTTTATATACTCCCGATTTTTACGACCATTATGAGTGTAGATGCCCACCAAAAAAAGCAATTTGTAGTGCTATTGTCTTTTCCAATTGTACTTTTGAGTATTTTATACCTTACAGACTTTGCCCTGCTCCCACCTATTCCTCTTTCAGCAGAGTTCATATTTTGGCTCAACCGTTGCGTACTTGTCAGCATTATCATAGGCATTATACTGCTCACAGGGGCGTATGTGGTGATAGACGAAAAGAACAAAAAGCATCTTCAGAAAGAAATAAACCAACGTCAAAAAAATGAGCAACTTCTCCAACAATCAGAGGCAAGGCTCAGGACGCTGACAGAGAATACCAAAGACAATATTTGGTCTGTGGATACTCAAATGCGCCTAATTTCTATCAATGCTTCTTTCAGAAATACTTGCAAAAAGGCTTTTGGCATAGATTTCAAGGAAGGAGATGAGGTACTGAGCAAATTCCCCAAGGAGATGCAAGAGATGTGGCGACCACACTACCTACGCGCCTTTACGGGCGAAAGCTTCAAAATAGAGTGGTCTTATTACAATAAATATCTCCAGAAAAAGAGAGAGGTAGAAACCCAGATTTCACCTATCAAAGATGTGAATGGAGAAGTAGTAGGAGCTACTTTTTTTAGTCGCGACATCACCGAGCGCAAGGAAGCAGAGCAAATGCTCAGGCAAAAAGACCAGATGCTTGCCGCCATTAACCAAAATATCAAGGAAGGAATTTTCAGAAGTTCTATAGAGCAGGGAGGAATCTATGTCAATCAGGCATATATTACCATGTTTGGCTACGAAAATGCACAGGAAGTGCTGGAAACGCCTCCCGTTAGTCTATATGCCATAGAGGAAGACCGATTGCGATTCATCACCACTTTGCTCAAAGAAAAAATAATTACCAATGAAGAAGTCCTCTACAAACGCAAAGATGGTTCTACTTTTTGGGCATTAGTTTCTGCCATTCTGACCGAAGGCGAAAACGGAGATACCTTTTTTGATGGCACTGTCAAAGATATTACTGAGCTGAAAAACATACAGTTACAGCTACAAAAAGCGAAAGAAATCGCCGAACAATCTGCCATTGCGAAGACCCTATTTCTCTCCTCCATGAGCCACGAAATTCGCACGCCTCTCAATGCCATCATTGGGCTGACGCGCCTACTCGCAGAGGAAAACCCAAAGCCCGAACAAGTCGAAAACATCAATACACTCCAGTTTTCGGCGCGCAACCTGCTCGTGCTGATTAATGATATTTTGGATTTTAATAAAATAGAAGCAGGCAAAATTGTCTTAGAACAAATAGATTTTGACCTGACCGAAAACCTCAAAAATATAGTCAATGGATTTCAGGTCGCTTCCGAAGACAATCGCAACTTGCTCAAAATCAATATAGACGATAAAATTCCTGCGCTCGTCAAAGGCGACCCCACGCGCCTGAGCCAAATCCTCATCAACCTCATTGGCAATGCGGTCAAGTTTACGCAGCAAGGAAAAGTGAGCATCAGCGCAACCCTCAAAGCGCAAACAGCAACCGAAGTAACTATCCTTTTTTCAGTTGCAGATACAGGTATTGGAATTGCCAAAGAAAAGCAAAGTGCTATTTTTGAGGGTTTTACACAAGCAACCGCAGAAACCACGCGCAAATACGGAGGCACAGGACTGGGGCTGGCTATCACCAAGCGGCTACTGGAAATGCAAAATAGCCAAATCCATTTAGAAAGCGAAGTGGGCAAAGGCTCTACTTTTTCCTTTGAACTCACCCTCCAGTACAGCCATAAAAAACAAACAACAGGTACACAAATCCTACCCACTCTGCTTGAACCATTCTCCAATCAAAGTGTGCTTGTAGCCGAAGACAACCTTGCTAATCAGTTGGTAGCCAAGCGATTCCTTACCAAATGGGGACTCAAAGTGAGCATTGCTGAAAATGGCGAAGTAGCCTTAAAGCTATTACAATACGAAGATTTTGCGCTGATACTGATGGATATCCAAATGCCAATCATAGATGGCTACGAGGCGGCAATAGCCATTCGCAAGATAGATAAATATAAAAACTTGCCCATCATTGCCCTTACCGCTTCTGTTACTTCGGGAATACGAGAAAAAGTATTGGCTGTAGGCATGAACGATTATGTATTGAAACCGTTTGAACCAGAAGAACTGTATCATAAAATAGCAATGTGGTTAAAAGTAAAACCGTAAGAAATAAAATTATGCAAAAAATAGCCATCATCGATATCGGAACTAATAACTTCCACTTGCTGATTGTGGAAAAGCAAAAAAATGATAATGAACAAGTTACATTCAATATTTTGCATAAATCTAAGGTTTTTGCCTTCATTGGCAGAGGTGGTATCAATAAGCAAATAATTACTCCAGATGCTATCGAGCGCACACTATTTCACCTCCAAAACTTCAAAACCATCATAGAAAGTTTTGATTGCAAAGAAATAACCGCCATCGCCACCAGTGCCATTCGCAATGCTGACAATAGAAATGAATTGATAGAAAAAATAAAGCAACTCACTGGTATTCAAGTGCAAGTGATTGACGGAAACCGCGAAGCAGCACTGATTTATCAGGGAGTGAAGGCAAACCTGACCATCAGCAAAACCTCTCTCATCATGGACATTGGCGGTGGAAGTGTAGAATTTATCATCTGTAATGCCACAGAGATTTTTTGGAAACATAGCTTTGAGATAGGCGCGCAAAGACTGCTTTACGATTTCCAAACTACAGACCCTATTCGCTTTGAGGATATTCTTTCTTTGAATAATTTTTTGGAAAAAACGCTACAACCACTTTTTTATGCGCTCCCAGATTTCCCTCTGGACACGCTGATTGGCTCGGCTGGTTCTTTCGACTCCATCGTCGACATCTACTGCACACGAAATCAGGTGAGAAATACACTGAAAGAAAAGAAAGAATTTGATATGCCCCTACCAAATTATTGGGAAATTCATGCCGAACTGATTGGCAAAAATATGGCGGCAAGACTCCTCATGGAAGGTATGTCAGCAGAAAGAGCAGAAATGATAAGTGTCGCCTCTTGCCTTATAGCCTTCATTATCAAGCGATTAAATATAGCACAAATGCGAGTTTCTGCGGCTTCCCTCAAAGAAGGTGTACTTTCCGAATGGTTACAACTCGCCTAAAAAATAAAAATATCAGAGAACCAAGTAAGCGGGCAAATTTATCGGACACTTTAAACGTGTTTGATAATTGATTTTCAAGGAGTTATAAAAATAAAAAAGTATTTTTATTTTGGGCATTTACTACTTTTTTTGAAGACATCATTTACTAAAAAATAGAATTTTGGTCAAAGTTTTTTACTTTTGTAGCAGATAGAAAAATTTGAAAAGAGAAAACTATGGCTTGGAAATTAAGTTTTGAGGTCTTTGTCAATGTATATGAAAGTGAAAATGAATTAGAGGGTAGCGAACTTCACCTGCTCCAAGCAGCGCGACAGGCTACACAAACAGCGTATGCGCCCTATTCCAATTTTCAGGTAGGCGCGGCAGTTCTCCTCGAAGACGGTACAGTCGTCAAAGGAAGCAATCAAGAAAATGCGGCTTACCCTTCAGGACTTTGCGCGGAAAGAACGGCGATTTTTGCGGCGGGCGCAACCTACCCAAGCCAAAAAGTGATGATGGTTGCCGTAACTGCAAAACGCAAAGAAGAAAGTTTATTTGTTGCCGCCAACCCCTGTGGTGCGTGTAGGCAGGTGCTTTCGGAGTACGAAAATAAGCAAAATCAACCCATCAAAATCGTCATGGAAGCAGGAAATGGTAAAATTTATATTTGCGATTCAGTAAATATGTTACTGCCCATGAAGTTTAGTAGCGAAAATTTATAATAAATAATAGCGCAAAATGAAAAACTGTTATTCGTTGTTAATCTGTGGTTTACTTATTTTTTTGCTGGCTTCTTGTAAAAACCAAGAGCAAGTAAAGCGTTATGACAACCCTTCTGCCGCTATTTTGCAGGGAGTAGAAATTCCTGCGGGGAAAAAACTATTTTTTACCTCTGGCATGGTCGCCCCTGTATTGGACAGCACTTCTACTGATGTTTACAAACGCTATGGAGATACTTACACACAGAGTATCAATACGTTAAAGCGCATAGAAGAACTGTTGAAAAAGGCAGGCTTGGGCATGAAAGACATTGTTTTTATGCGAATTTATGTCGCGCCCGACCCTAACAAAGATAAAACTTTTGACTTTGCCGCGTGGTTTAAAGCCTACCAAGTTTTTTTCAATAATCCTCAAAATCCTGTGAAAGTAGCACGCACCACACTGGGAACTGCCGCGCTTGTGCGCCCAGAAATGCTGATAGAAATAGAGGCAATCGCAGTTTATCCATAGTAAAAAATGCAAAAGGCATAACGTTGGTGTCTTTGAGAAAATTACGGTATAAAAATTGCAAATTAAAATTTGCTGATTAAAATGGTTACTTTTTAGAAAAATAGTCATCAAATAGCAACATAAATCACGAAAATAATATAGTTTTGTCTTTTAAAAATAGTCTAAGAAAAAGATTTTATATATACTTAATTAAAGTTCTATGAAAATTACACAAAAAACTTCTTTGTTATTTCTTGCGCTTTTCATTGTTTTTTCAGGCGTTGCCACAGCCCAAGAAAGAGATGAATTTGGCTATAACATCAATTCTTTGCGCCCAATCCATGAGCATGACCAGCTTTGGAAAAGAACAGTTTGGGTGCGTATGGACTGCAAAGAAAAGCAAAACAAGCCATTTTTTGCTAAAAACAATGAGATTACCAAGGTCATTATCGAGGCAGTAAAGGCAGGCATTTTGCGCCCTTTTGCCAATGACTCTCTCACTACGCGCATGAGCTACGAAACCTTTATCGAAAACCTCACCATACCTGGTTCTGACGAAGGCTTGACAGAAGAAGAAAAAGCCATGGGTTTTGGTGCAGATGACGGCTGGGGCGACTCTGGCTGGGACGATAGTGCTACCGAAGGCGCAGAAAAGACATCTGACGAACCTGTGGTGGCTTCAAGCAATGAGTATTTCCCAAAAGATATGAGCATTTTGCGTATCAGAATTGACCTCATTTTTGACAAGAAACGTTCACGTTGGTATCGCGATATTCAATCAATTTCACTTATTTTGCCTGCTGAAAAAAACACCGCAAAAGGCATTGACTTCGAAGTTGCCTCTTTTTCTTACAAAGAATTGGTGGAAAACGTATTCAAAGATAACGAAAGTGCCATCTGGTACAATGATGCCAATAACCCTCGCGAACACCGCAATTTATCAGAAGCATTTGACTTGACGCTTTACGCTGCACATTTGGAAAGATATTCTAATGCTGACGACGCTTGGATTCAAGATATTTATGGAGCAGACAAAACGGCAATCGTAGCTTCTATGCAGTTAGAGCATCAATTAGTAGATTTTGAAACTGAGTTTTGGGAATATTAATCAGAAAATGGTTACCAATTATCAGTAATCAATTATATAACGAAATTACAAAAAAAAGTGCTAAGTTGATAAAACTTGGCACTTTTTGCTTTTTATCAATATAATACTGTAAATTTAGATTGATAAAGATTTGAAACAAAAGATTTTACACCCCTACCCACAAACAGCATGGTTTTTGATTTATTTCAATATCCATTAAAATTTCTTGCGATGAAACTACCACCGTACTTTCATTTTTTGGTTGCATTGTTCTTTCTCCTGCTCACAGGGCTTCTCAGCTATGTGGAATTTGACTTTTTTACCTCTCCCCCCGAAAAATACGTCAGCAAAGTAACGAAAAATCTGCGCGAAGAATTTGGGTTTGCCCAGCAATCACTTACAGATTTCAAACAGCAATTATTGCAAAATAATAAAGATTCCATTTCCTTCCAAAACATGGTTTATAATGGGAAATACCCCATTTTGGTTTATAAAAATGACCAAGTTGTATATTGGACGGATTACAAATATGCGCTCAACCCAGACAATCTTACAGGTAAATTTTCAGAGTTTGTGGCAGAGGG
Source organism: Cytophagales bacterium (assembly GCA_013298985.1). Classification (GTDB taxonomy): domain Bacteria; phylum Bacteroidota; class Bacteroidia; order Cytophagales; family Thermoflexibacteraceae; genus Thermoflexibacter. The sequence continues at coordinate 20,746 of JAAFJS010000006.1, read as the reverse complement.
CAGAAATGGCGTTTTTGCCATGATAAAGGAATATATGCGAAGCAAAAGTGGCGAACGCTATTCACTGGTAGTAGCAATTCCTATTTATCAGCGTTATAAAATAGACAATCAATACCTGAAAAAATTTATTTTGAACGCAGATATTTTCCCTGACGACAAGGCAAGCGTAAGCATAAACCCCTCAGAAGGCATGGTGGTCAAGGCGGGCGATGGAAGATATTTATTCTCTGTAATTTTGGCAGAAAATTATGCCTATTCTATCTTTTTATCCCAAAAAGATTTTCTCTTGCTCACCTCTCTCTTGGTCGTATTTTTTGCTTTTGTGCAAGTCAGAATCAATCTACTACACTACTTGAAAGAAGACAAAATCTTGGAAGGATTTATCTGGATGGTCGTTTCATCGATAAGCATCAGGCTGATAATGTTATTTTTTAATGTGCCTGCGGGCTTGACCAAGTATGACCTTTTTAATGCCAAAATCTATGCGTCCTCTGTGATTTCGCCCTCTTTGGGAGATTTGTTTCTGAACGTATTGCTACTCTGCATCATCACAGCTTATATTTATATTTATCAGCACAAACTATTCAATTACAGAGCTTTACTAAACCTAAAACCATTTTATAAAATCACATTTATTGTCTTCGCATTCCTATTTACCTTTGTGAGTTTGCATCTCCAATACATCATTTTAGAAACTATTTATTTCAATTCGCAAATTCGCTTGGACATTACGGCAGACTTAGACTATAACATATTGAAAATCAGTTGTTTTTTTATTTTCATTATGAGTTCGTTCACCTATTTTTTTGTAAGCCATGTGGTTTCTCGCATCGCTGTATCGCTTAACGATTCAAACAAACAAGTGGCAATCAATCTTGGCATTGCCTCAGCCGTCTATTTGATTTTATCGTTTATTTCTCACCACTTTAATCCTATTATTTTCATTATCAATCTGTTGTACGTTTGTGTGGTTACATTTTTGCGCTTTTTCAGAAATATTCGTTCTGCGACTTATTTCACTTATATCTATTTGTTTTTCAGTGCATTAGTTTCTGCTTTATTGGGCGCATACTCTAACTATGTGTTTGAGAACAGAATGGACATAGAAAATAAATCAAAATTTGCCAGCCGCATTTTGATTGGGAATGATAAATTGGGAGAGTTTTTATTGACTTCCACTATTAGAAAAGTTCAAGAAGACCAAATCATTGCGACGCGTATGCTTTCCTCACTTGCGCCTATTGATTTGGTGTTTCAAAAAATAAAAAAACAACACTTAGATAGCTATTTTGACAAATATGAAGTCAATATTTTGCTGTTCAATAGCAACGGACAACCTTATAATTATGACCTTTCTTATGATACTATTTTTACGAAGTATAACTTAGAAAAGTACAAAACAGAAGACGCTCAAATATTTTTTATCAATGACCTCCCCGCCAATGCCAAACGCTATTTGGCGTTTATTGACATTGACCGTCGCGACAAGGTGATTGGTAAAATTATTTTGGACTTGACCTCAAAAAAAGTAGCCCCAAATAGTGTTTATCCACGTTTGTTTTTGGATAAAAAGTTTGCAAATTATTACGAGGATAACAATTTGAGCTATGCCATATACAAAGATGGAAAACTTTGGGACAGCTTTGGGAGCTTTGGTTATGACAAAAGTTTTTTGAATTATTTTAACAATCAAGACCCTGAAAGCGAGATAGTTGTCAATAATTACAGACATTTTTTGGTCAAAGAGAGCAGTGGAAAGCAAGTCGTGGTAACTTCTGAAATTTACCCTTTCAAAAATATTGTTTCTAATTTTTCATTTTTATTTTTATTACTTGTTTTTTTCAAACTGCCCATTGCCTTGATTTATGAGTGGTATTACAGGCACGTCCAAATCCATTTTAACTTTGCCTCGCGAATCCAACTTTATTTGAATGCCGCTTTCTTTTTGCCTCTGTTGTTAGTGAGTATTCTGGTTATCAGTATTTTAAATTCGGATAACAAAAATGCTATCAAAGAAGAATACATCAAATCGGCAGAAAATATCGCTGTTAATTTGGCAAATAATTTGGAAGAGTATGAAAAAAATGAGGCAAGCCGAGAGCAACTCTTGAATAAAGTTACAGATTTGGCGCGGCTAACGCAGTCCGAAATTAATCTTTATGGCAATACGGGCAAGCTCATCGGGGCAAGCCAGCCGTTGATTTATGAAAATGGATTATTGAGTGAACTCATTAATCCTGCGGCACTTACGCAAGTGATAGACGAGCATCAAAGTCGTATTATGCTTACCGAGTCGATTGGCTCGCTGGAATATAATTCGGTTTATGCCAATATCAAGAACAGCGCAGGCGAGGTGCTTGGGATTCTTGGTCTGCCGTTTTTTGAATCGCAAAAAGAATCTGAACAGCAGATTATCAACGTTTTAGCCACGATTTTGAATGTTTTTACTTTTACCTTCATTGGCTTACTTTTGTTGTCTTACTTTGCCTCTCATTTCCTCACAGAACCTTTGCGAATGATTACACAAAAACTAAGAGGGACGACTTTAAGTATTCATAATGAACCACTTGAATACAAATCTGATGACGAAATTGGCTTGCTTGTGGGTGCGTACAACAAGATGTTGGTGCAGTTAGAAGAAAGTAAAGAGGCACTTTCTAAGAGTGAAAAAGAATCAGCGTGGCGAGAAATGGCAAAACAGGTCGCACACGAAATCAAAAATCCACTTACGCCCATGAAACTTACGCTACAACACATCAGGCGCGTGATTTCAGAAAATAACCCACGCATCGATAAATCTTTGGAAACACTATTGATGCAGGTCGATATTTTGAGTGATATTGCTACTTCGTTTTCGTCTTTTGCCAATATGCCTATTCCACAAAACGAGGAGTTTGAAATCTCGGAAGTGTTGCGCCAAACCGTTAATCTGTACGATAATGACAGTAATGCCAAAATTTTGATGAATATTCCTGAGGGTCAATTTTTTGTGAATGGCGACCAAGCCCTGATGGGAAGAATATTTACCAATCTGATTATCAATGGGATACAAGCTGTGCCAAACGGCAGATTAGCCGAAATTGTCATTTTCTTAAAGCAGTCAGGCACTCATAATGTCCTGATTGAGATTACAGATAATGGCGTAGGCATTGGCGAAGCTATTCGCCATAAAGTTTTTTTACCAAATTTTAGCACCAAATTTACAGGTTCGGGCATTGGCTTGGCATTGGCAAAACGCGGCATCGAACACGCAGGCGGTAAGATTTGGTTCGAAACCGAAGATGGTCTTGGCACTTCGTTTTTTATAGAATTGCCTCTACTAAGGGCGATAGTCGCAGAAAAGTCTGAGAAAAAAGACATGAAACAACTGGTTTTACAATAGACTTCTTTCCCTCTCAAATCCTTCTCAAACACGCCATATAAAATCCATCAAAGCCACTTTGGGTAGGAGAAATGCGTTTCTCTTCAAGCAATTCGAAATTACCTTGCTGTGTTTCCAAAAACCAGCGCACTTGTTCTTCGCTTTCCGAAGGCAAAATACTGCAAGTAGCATACACCATTTTTCCACCTTTTTTAAGCATTTGAGAATAATTCCCCAAAATTTCTCGCTGCGTTTTTTTGATATTCTCTATAAATGGCACATTCATTTTCCACTTGGCATCGGGGTTGCGCCTTAGCACGCCCAAGCCCGAACAAGGGACATCTAAAAGTAAGCGGTCTGCTGATTCTTGCAGCCTTTTGATAACTTTGTTGGAGTCAATTCCCTTAGTTTCAATATTTTGTGCGCCCGCCCGTTTTGCTCGTTTCTGCAACTCTTCCAGTTTCCATTCCTCCACGTCCATCGCGATAATTTTGCCCGTATTTTCCATCAAAGCCGCCAAGTGCAGCGTTTTTCCGCCTGCGCCCGCACACGCATCTATCACACGCATGGAGGGCTGAATGTCCAGCATGGGCGCAACCTGCTGAGAAGCAGCATCTTGAATTTCAAAAAGTCCTGTTTTAAAATGTGAAGAAGTAAAAATATTGATGCGTTTTTTCAGCACTAACGCCGTAGGAACGCCCTGCGCCTCTATGGTTTCTATCTCATCTTTGAGCAAGAGATTTTTTAACTTTTGTGCTGAAATTTTCAAGGTATTTGCACGCAAAATCACAGGCGCAGGCTGATTCAAAGCATGAATTTCCTTGTCCCATCTCGCCCCAAGTTCCTTTTGCCCAATTTGGTCGAGCCAGTCGGGAATAGACTGAAAAACTTTTCTGATTTTCTTACTTTCCTCTATTTTCTCAAAAACTCTTTTTGAAGAAATATTTTTAAACTCCTGCCAGTCAGGAAGTTGTGTTTCTTGTGTAAGTTGCCAAATCCCTAAAATTTCCCACAAAGTAGCTGGAGAAACTATCAAAGAAGGCTTTTCTACCGCTTCGGAGGCGACTTCCGACAGGTCTGTGCCATTCAAAAAAAGTAACCACCGCCACCAGCGCACGATTTCGTAAGTATTTTCGGCGATAAAAGCGCGGTCGCGTGCGCCCCACTTGGGGTTGGACTGCAAGACCTTTTCAATCACTCGGTCAGCGTATCTATTTTCTGAAAATATTTCAGATAGGCAAAAAACCACTGCTTCTGCCAAATTTCTATGTAATCTCACTCGTTAGTTGGTTTAGTCATGTTCCGCTTTGCCAGTAAATAGGCTTCGCTTAAATCAAAAAAAGAAAAAGTATCTCGATACGCCTTGAAAACATTAGACAAATATTGGTCATAATAATAGGCAAATGCTTGTAATATTTTTGCTTTTACCTCCACATTTTCCTCAAAAATATTCAAAATATTGACTTGGGGAAGCGCATATAGCTCACAAACTTCTGAGTTACAGATGGCATTATAGTTGCGCCTTGCCCCTTCGATGAGGGCATTATCGCCAAAAGACTCTCCTTTATAAATCACGATTAATTCCTCAAACTTATCCTGTACGTCCAGATTGAGCATAATTTCACCCGATTTGATGATATAGAGAGCCTGACTGGGGTCATTGCGGAAAAAAATAACCTCGTTTTTTTGATAGCTTCTCACATTCAAAAAAGGCACAAAATCGTCTAACTCATCGTCTGTAAGTTTCTCGAAGAGTTTGGATTGCCTCAGAAAACGAAAAAGCACTTTTTCTTTGGGCGAATATTGTTTGGCAAAAATATTTCTAAGCATCAAAGAAATAAAAATTAATTTTTTGTAAAGATTTACAAAGCTACAAAAATTATCTTTCCAAAAAATTGAAAACTTTGTATATTTGTTTATGAATCAAATTGATAAGGGCAAATTTGCGCCTATTGCGCTTTTTGTGTATAACCGCCCCTTGCACACTCGACAGACGCTGAACGCATTGGCTAAGAATTATTTAGCCCAAGATAGTATCCTGTATATATTTGCTGATGGCGCAAAAGCAAACGCCACGCCTACGCAGGCAGAGGCACTCAAAGAAGTCAGAGCCATTATCAGAGAGCAAACTTGGTGTAAAGAGGTGTATATCATTGAAAATGAAGAAAATAAAGGCTTGGCAAACTCCATTATTGCAGGTGTTACACAGGTAATTGAGGCGCATGGGAAAATCATAGTTCTCGAAGATGATATGCTCACTTCGCCTCATTTTCTGCGATTTATGAATGAGGCATTGAATTTTTATGAAAAAGAAGAAAAAGTAGCGAGTATCCATGCCTACATTTATGAAATCCCAAATCTTCCCAATACTTTTTTTTTAAATGACCCAGGTTGCTGGGGGTGGGCAACTTGGAAAAGGGGCTGGAAACTTCTTGAGCCTGACGGCGAAAAATTGATGCGAGAAATCAAATCAAAAAATTTAGTCAAACGTTTTAATTATGAGAATACTTACCCTTATTTTTTGATGCTGGAAAGGCAGGTCAAAGGCGAAAATGATTCATGGGCTATTCGATGGTATGCTTCTCTTTTTTTGAAAAACAAACTCGCACTTTATCCGCACCAATCCCTCGTACATAACATTGGTAACGACGCAAGCGGCACGCACGCCAAAAATAATGAACACTACTTCGAGGTAAAAACAGCAGAGCAATCCATTGATATACAAATAATTAATATTGAACCAAGCCAAGAAGCCTATCAAAAAATCGTTGATTTTTGGAAGAATAGTTTTCCTCAAATTTCTGTAGTTGGAAAAATTAAAAATCTGCTCAAATCTAATAAACTATCTGCATTTTTGATAGGAAAAATTAACTCAAATCTTAGAAAAATACAAAAAATAGAAACCGAAGACACCTATTGGAAAGGCAATTATACTTCTTGGGTTGAGGCACTTTCCATCTCTGGTGGCTATGATGACAGCCAATCTTTTGAGCAAATAAAGGCATCTGCACTAAAAGTAAAAAACGGGGAAGCAATCTTTGAAAGAGATGGCAAACTTTTCTATAAACCTGATTATAACTGGCTGTTAATTAACTATTTGAAAATTATTAGCAAAAATGAGGGCAATAGTTTAAAAATTTTGGACTTTGGAGGCGCGCTGGGAAGCACTTATTTTCAGCATTTTTGGCTACTTAAAGAATTTGAGAACTTGTCATGGAATATTGTAGAACAGCCTCATTTTGTGGAGTTTGGAAAAGAAAAACTATCTTCTGCACATCTTCATTTTTTTGAAACTATCCATGAATGTACGCAACAGACAGGCGCAAGAACTATTTTGCTTTCTGGCGTACTTTCCTATCTTTCTGCACCTTACTTACTTATTGATGAAATCAAAAGTCTTGATTTTCAATATATTATCATTGATAGAACACCTTTTATCAATTTGAAGGAAGATATTTTGACGGTGCAGTACGTCAATCAGCAAAATCTATACGAGGGTAGTTATCCTTGTTGGATTTTTAGTGAAGAAAAACTCAAACATGAATTATTGGAAAAGTACAAGATTGTAGATGAGCAACCCTCTTTTGATTCAATTAGTACAAAAGTCAGAGGTTTGCCTAATAGATTTAACAATTTTAAGTGTTGGTTTTTGGAGAAAAAAGAAGCGTGAGCATAAGTTTTTCATTGTTTGCCCACGTTTTTTTGCGCTATTTTATTAAACCAGTAAAATCTGCTGTTGTCAAAACACCCACAAAGGTCGGCTCTGCACCATTAGGATTCAGCTTGAAAACGGCGGCATCACCCATCTGCAAACCACTCAGGACAGGATTAAGCGTTGGGGGGACAAACCCAAAACCTACGTGCGTACTGAAAACGATATTGCGATTACTAATGGTCTGCTCTCTGATGAGCCTGAACGTATTGGCATATCTGTTTGCCTCGTCATAGGCAAAAAAAGTTAAGAACTGCGAAGTTTCGATATTTACGCCCAAGTTCATAAATTGTGCAGTTTGGAGGCAACGACAAAATTCGCTACTAATCACTCTACCAACAGGAATTTTCATGGCTTTGATAGCTTTTCCTGTTTTCTCGGACTGGATTCTGCCTGCGGGATTGTCGAGCTGGCGTGCGACGGTAGCATCACAGCTTTTCCACCAGTTAGGGGCAGCGTTAAACTGGTCGCTTCCCGTAGCGGCAAGTGCATGACGGAAAGAAAGTACATGACCACCCGCGCGCAAGGCATTAAAGATGCGTGCTTTGGGCGTAACGATGAGCGTGCGAAGTATTTTTTCTGTCGTATCTGCTTGATTGAGAATCCGTAATGTGTAAATACCTGCGCTTTTGGGTGCAGTATAAGTGGAGGAGAGGTTATCCGTATTTACATTCAATGCGCCACTATTCTGCTCAGTTAGTTTCCAAATAACGGGAATATTAGCAGTAAATTTTAGTATCGTATCAATATTGACAATCGTACTGTCCGCAATTCCCATGCTGAGTTCCAAAGCGGGCAATTTGTCTTTTTTATTACAACTCAGCGTAAAAACCAATAATACCAAAGCACTTGCTGAAAAGAAATATCGAAAATACTTACTGAAAAAAGTAATCATTGGGGAATATTTTTTAGTTTTAAAAATCGTACAAAAATAAGCTATTTCTTGCACCAAGATTTATTGAAAGTAGTTTTTTTTTAATTATTTTTGTAAAGAATAAATAAGTCTTATTTTTGCAAATCACTAACCTTAATTACCGTAGATGAGTAGCGAAGAAAAAAAGGCGTTTCTTTTACTTAAAAGTGTTATTTTTGATTATCATGGTCGTGATGAAGACGAGCAGCAAATACTCAATGATACCGTAGCAGAATTAGATGCCAAGAATGAGTGGCAATGGGTAGAAGAATTTATTGCAGAAGATTATTATGACGCTTTTGATAGGTCAAGGAATTATCTGGGCAGCGTGATGAACGGCTTAGAAAAGAAAACGCGGATTTATTTTTTGGAAAATGTCCATGATTCAAATGGACAAAAAGGATATATTAGCGAAATGGAAGCTATCGCTATGATTACTTTTGCGCGCGACTGGGATATCGAAAATGAGTTTATCGAGATTATTAAAAGATAGTAATATACAAAAATTTAGCTTTTTCTAAACCTCAACATAAAGTCGTTAGTTTGATAACGACATTGCTAAGTAGTAAAATAAAAATTTTCTTCATTGAAAAAAGAACGCACTAAATTAACATTTTTTTTGATATTTTCCATAGCGGTTTGCGTCATTTTTAGTAATTCTTTGACATTCTTAGCCGTTCTATTTGGCATCTCAACTTTTTTCAGATTAGCCCATACCAATTCATCAGGACGGTTCGCCGCTGCGATTGAGTTCAGGTGAATAAGCAGGTGTGTTAGCTAGCCATAATCTTTTACCCAAATCTGTGTTTAAAAAATCTTTTACTTCTTGGCATTTATGCCAAGGAGCATTATCCCAAATCAACATGGTTCTTTACGATTTTACTTGATATGATTTTAGTTAAAAGCAAATCTAATCATTTTGATAAAATTTTTAACATACCTAAACCCTCTTGCAATCCTTTTAATGACTTGAATTTTAGAATTGATGCCCTCCAAAACACCATTGCTAATTTTGGAATTAAAATAATTACAAATACCTTCAAAATGGTTATTGATGGTGTTTGTAAAAGCATTTTTGCCCATTTTTTCTGCTGCAAAATCAGCCATAAAAGCCAATAGAGCAGAGGCTTCCTCTTTACTTTTCAGTGTATAAAAATGTGTCATTGTTTCCATCATTAGTTGAATATTTTCTATAAAACAATGGGCTTTTTTTTCTAATTTTTCTAAATGTTTGACTAACAATTTTATCACGTGCCACTTATCAAAAGTAATATTGGCTTGTGGAAAAAAAGTAGTTGCCCCACTGATAAAAGCAGGAGACATATCCATAGAAATATGCTTGATTGCCTCAGGATAAGGATGGTCTTGGTAAAATTGTTTGACGCATTGAGCAGATTTACTCTCATAAATACCAATTATTCGCTTAGTATCAAGGTAATAAAAAGTAGTAATATAATGATGCCCCTTGCGTGTAGAAGTTTCATCATAGGCAATACGAACTGGACAGGTATCAAAATGGTCTATCTCCAAATCCTTTGTATAATAATGGTACAAATGCGCTACACGTTGTATATTAATTTTCAATTGGCGAGCTACTTGTGTGAAAGAACAACTTAATTGAAGTAAATACATTACATTTGCCTCATACAATAGCGTAAAACGACTATTTTCACGTGCAAAAGTAATTTCAGGTTTGGATAGTTGATGGGTCGTTTTATGACGATAAATAGGTAAATCACAATGAAAAAAACAACGATACTGGAAAAAAGACAAATGTTCCCAAGTACGCTCATAATAACTATGAACCACCAAATCAGCGGGTAAATTGGTATCAGCGTAAGTCAAATAAATATGGGCTTCCAATGATTTTTCATCTCGTTGAATATGAGATATTGAAAAACAAGGAGGAAGTGATAAAAATTCTTCCAGATAATTCACTAATTCCATTTTGATATGTGTTTTTACAAAATTATTAAAACTTCAAGTAAAATCATAAAGAACCATAATATTTTTGATGCAAAGAAAATTAAATATAAATTTAGATGATTTTAGATAGCGGCTACAAAGATATAACAAATTTTTGAAATAAAAAAGAACTGAAATGCGTATTTTTGTACTATCAGTTCATTTTTTAAAATATTTTTTAAGCTAATATGTAGGTAAAGATACTTGTTAGGGAGAGGCTCAGGGCATTGGGTGTCAGCAAAAAATATACAGTAGTCTTTGTAAATCAGGTACTTAGTATTTCATCTACGGGTGATACGAAGATTAAAAGTGGGCAGTATGGTTGGTACACTCATAAAAAAATAGGTTTCTCAAAACTACTAAATTAGTCTTGAGAAACCTGCTTTTTTAGAAATCTTTACTACTTTTTATTCATTTCAAAAACCACCGCAACGGCATTTTTTCCGCCACTTTTGGCACTGAAATAGATTTTGTCGCCGCCTGTAAACTTCACATTGGGTACGGCAGTAGTGCCAAGGGCTTCTGCTATTTTTGCTTGATAAGTGCTTGCTTTGCTTTGGCTTATCTTGTCATTAAGTGCCTTATAATCAACCTTTTCTTTGGTAAAAACTACTGCCATTACGTCTTTTGTTCCTATATTGTCCAGTTGCATGGAATAATCTTTGGGGAAAAGCCTTGCGCCTACTATGCCCATGAAAGGCGAGTGTTTTTCGGTATAAGGAAAAAGTACATAGCTTGTGCCATTGGTTTCCTGCCCAAAAACATAGGTGTAACATTCCACGTCATTTTTGACGGCAATTTTGAATTTTGTGTTTTGAGGAATCACTTTGGTAGTTTCGAACACATTGCCACCTTTGGCTTTGAAAGGGAAATAGGTCATGCTTTGGTTTTCCAGCAAGCCAATCGCACACTCAAAGTCAAACTCACGATTTTTCTTTGGTAGTGGGTACATTCCATACGCTTCGCCATAAAAAGCATTGGTAAAATACTCAAAATCATCATATTTCATCCAAAAAACGCCTTTGTTGCCCCAGTCCTCGCCCCAAGAGTTCATAATCTGGAATGCGCCGCCCTGATAGTTATCATCAAAGCCTACCACGCACATCGCATGACCTCCAAAGCTATCAGAGCCACCGTCATCTACGATATTTCCGCCAAGACTCTTTTTGAGGGCGGCTCGGTCGCGCTGCGTGGGTTGCCAGATTTCCGAGCCATTGGAAAGTTCATAGAAACTTCCACCTACAGCCATGCCAATCACAATGGGCGCACCTTGCGAAATATTTTGCTTAATCGCCTCTCTGTCAATCTTATACTCATCACTTTTTAAGGTCAGGCGGTTGAAGCCACGCAGTTTGTAGCGTTCCGCTTTTTGCATTTGTTGCCCATTGGGTTCGGTACTACAAGACCTGTCTGTGTAAGGAAATTCGGCGAGGGTGAGCGAGCCTTCCTCACTCAGCTTTTCCAATGTCTGCCCAATATTTGTGCCTGTGCAGTTGCCTTGTGTAATCTGATTATAGACAAAAGCAGGGCTGAAAGCAATTTTGTCGGGGTTTTCGCCTGTGGAAGCGGCGTGCAAAATGGTAGCTGCTGCATACGCGCTTGCCCAAGCGGTACACGAGCCTTGCCTGCCTTGGCTCATTCTTTTGGGCGCAAACTGCAAGAGGCTCACACGTCCTGATTGCTTGTTTTCGGGGAGGCTCGCCGCCAAAGGCTCGAAAACCTCCGCCTTGTCAAACTGCACCTTGTCCAAGTTGCAACCTTGTGAAAAAGAAGCCTGCTTTGCATTGTTTGTATTTTCTTGCTGACTGGTCTGCTGCTCAGACGACCCGCCACCACCACAGGAAAATAGGAAATAAGCAAATAAAATGATGAAGAAATGGTTTTTTAATGTTTTCATACGTTTTGGCGCGCTATTTTTGAATGATGAAGATTTAGTTCTGTGCGTTAAAGTTATTAAAATGTTTAAATAAAAGCCAAATTTAATTTTTTTCCGCTTGGGCATAAGCCTCTTGGTTTGGTTTTTATAGAAATATTGGAGATTGTCCATCTCTGTCCTATTTTATATTGCTGCCTGCTTATCTGTTTTTTGAAGTTTTACAAATAAGACCGCCACTGCCGCGCAAAGCAGTAAAATTCCTGCCAATCTGATGACATTTTCAGGATTTCCACCCAGCAAGGTATCATAATAAAGTGGCAAAGTAAAAATCTGAATCATCATAGGAATCACAATAAACATATTAAAAATGCCCATATAAACGCCACTGCGTTCGGGTGGGATACAGCCCGCAAGCATGATGTAAGGATTGCCCATCATACTCGCCCAGCAGATGCCAATGCCTATCATGGGGATAAAAAGTAGTGCTTTCGTATCAATGAGAGGAATACAAAGCATTGCTATTCCCGCCAAAACGAGGCTGAGGCTATGCGCGATTTTGGGTCCAAATTTACGCGTGAAAGGCATCATGGCAAAGGCAGCAATAAAAGCAATGAAGTTGTAAAAACCGCCTACTTGCCCATTTATCAGCCCCGCCTCGCGAAAACTCGCAGAACTTTGCTCAGTAGTCCCAAAAAAAGTGGTAGAAATGGAAAGTACAATGTACTGCCAATAACAAAACATGGCGTACCACTGAAATAGCTTGACAAAAGCCAACTGCTTCATGGTCAAGGGCATATCACGAAAAGCGTCTGCTATTTCTGCAAAAGTATGCTGCCAGCCTTGGGGCATTTTATTGATTTTGTCTTTTTCATCAGCAGTGAGTGGGTTTTCCTTCGTCGTTTTTACTGTCCACAAAATAGAAGAAATAGAGAAAAAAGCACCGATAATAAAGGCTGTAATGGTAATGTATGGAATATTTTTGCTATTAAGTGCATCTGGATTCATGCCAAACCAGACCAACATCGAGGGAGTAAGGTAAGAAAGGGTCTGCCCCAAGCCAGTAAAGGCACTCTGCGTCAAAAAACCAACGTTGTGCTGTTTTTCGTCTAATTTATCGCTGACAAAGGCGCGGTAAGGCTCCATCGTGATATTGTTTGCCGCATCAAGAATCCAAAGCAAACTCGCTGCCATCCAAAGCGCGCTGCTAAAAGGCATGAAAAACAAACTAATGCTACAAAGCACCGCGCCAATGAGGAAATAAGGCGTTCTTCTGCCCATTTTGCTCATCGTTTTATCACTCATCGCTCCAATGATGGGTTGGACGATTAAGCCTGTCATTGGTCCTGCAAGCCAAAGATAGGGAAGACTCGCCTCCTCTGCGCCCAAATATTTGTAAATCGGACTCATATTGCTCTGCTGAAGCCCAAAACTGTACTGGATTCCAAAAAAACCCACATTCATATTGACAATCTGCCAAAAAGGGAGGGGAGGTTTAATAAATGTCATATTCTTCTATTTTTTAAATTTTTCATATTTACTTGTTCGCAAGGTATCAAAAATAGAAATCTTTTGACATTTTAGTAAGATAAATTTGGGCTAAATGCTAACAGCTACTTGTAAAAAAACGCCCTGCTACTGTGGCAAATCCTGTGGAAAGTCTAAAAAGTAATTTAGAAGCATCTATTTTTCTGCTACTGCGTCTTGGATTTGATGCACCACTGTATCTAACTCTTTCACAGCAGTATAGAGGTATCGTAAAATTTCTTCTTTTTTACTTTGCTCCTCCTCCATCTCAAATATGCTTAATAAGCCCAAAATGGTTGCTACGGGGCGGCGAAGGATATGGGAATTATAAAAAGCATAGTCTTCTAATTGCTTGTTGCGTTCCGCTAATTTTTCAGTACGCTGCTTTACTATCGCTTCTAAGTTGGCATTGATTGCTTCTATCTTTTCGTTTTGAGAGGCGATGATTTGTTTGGCATTCTTTTCTTTTTGCCAGTTTTTGTAAATAAAAAAGATAAGAAATAGCAATAAAATAAGAAAAGCAAAGATAAAAATGCTGACTACTTGATAAAGTTTCGCTTCTTGCTCCATTCTTTCTATTTGCAAAGTCTTTGCTTTGTTTTCAAGATTTGTTTTTTCCAATAAAAATCGACTCTCCAGATTAGCAATGGATTTGGCTTTATCGATATTAAAAATACTGTCATTGGTTTGTTTTACCAATTCGAAATAAGTCAAAGCCTTTACATATTCGCCTTTGAGTTTGTAGGTTTCGTACAAAGTTTGGCTTAACATCTTAATTTCTGCCAAGGCTTTGATTTCTTGGGCTATTTGTAGTCCTTCTTGGGCATAGAGGATAGATTTGTCATACGTTTTTTGTTTTTTATATACTTCTGCTAATCCGTTGAGTGTGTAGATAGTAGCCCATTTATCACCTATTTCTTTTTTAATTTTCAAACTCTTTTCATAATGCTCAATCGCTTTTGACCAATCGCCTTGCTGCTTGAAAACATCTCCAATATTATTTAAAGTATAGCACACCAATCGCTTATTCTTGATTTCTTCTGCTATTTTGAAGCTTTTTTGGTGATACTCCAATGCCATCTTATAATTAGACAGTGCATAATAATTACGCCCAATGTTATTCAAACTTGAGGCAATAAGCTCTTTATCACCCATTTCCTCTGCCACTTTGAGGCTTTTTTGGTAATATTCTAAGGACAAGGGATAGTTAGCTTGTATGTCATAAATAATCCCTATGTTGTTCAAACACGTAGCAATGCCCTGTTTATCTTTGAGTTCTTCGCTGATTTTGAGGCTCTTGTGGAAATACTCTAATGCCAAAGGATAGCTTCCTTGATTTTTGTAAATAAAACCTATGTTATTCAAACTCCCAGCAATGCCTTGTTTATCTTTGAGTTCCTCTCTGATTTTGAGGCTTTTTTGGAAATGCTCTAATGCCTTATGATAATTCCCTTGGGCATCATAAATAACGCCTATGTTATTCAAACTGGCAGTCATGCCTTGTTTATCTTTGAGTTCTTCGCTGATTTTGAGGCTTTTTTGGAAATGCGCTATTGCTGATGGATAGTTTCCTTGAGCATTATAAATTACGCCGATGTTATTCAAACTGGCAATACAGCCTTTCTTATCCTTGATTTCTTCTCTGATTTTGAGGCTTTTTTGATAATATTCTAATGCCAAAGTATAATTACCTTGAGAAGTATAAATATTTCCAATATTATGTATATTAGAAGCAATGCCTTGCTTATCGTTGAGTTCTTCATTGATTTTGAGGCTTTTCTGAAAATGCTCCAATGCCAAAGGATATTTCCCTTGATAATCATAACTAACTCCTATATTATACAAACTCCCTGCAATGCCTTTTTTATAGCTTATTTCTTCACTCATTGCCAGTGTTTTTGGGGAAAGCACCATCATTGTATCAGGGTTGCTATTTCTATACTCAAAAGCAATATTTATCAAGGCTAAAATCTTAGTTGTGTCCTGTTTCGCAGTCTGATATATATTGGTCAAGCTATCCAAAACCTTCTTGTCTTGGGCGTGAGAAGGCAGAGAAAGGAATGCTAAAAACCAAAATATACCAAAAATTAACTTCATTTGTAGTTGTTTTTAATGCAAGGTACGAAAATACAGTGCTTTGAATTAATTTTAGGTTAATAAATCTTAAAAATAATTTCATTGCGCTTATGTTATCCAAATAATTCTAAAACGATGATAAATAGCAACAATGACTTTTAAAGAATTATTCGACAGTTACAACAAAGTAGTCTTTAACCTTGCCCTGCAATATGTGCAACATCAAGAAGATGCCGAAGAAATTACCCAAAATGTTTTTGTGAAAATTTATGCAAAAATTGATACCTTTCAGCAGCAGTCTGACCTCAAAACTTGGATTTATCGCATCACTATCAACCAGTCATTGGATTTTATAAAAGCCCAAAATGCCAGAAAAAGATGGTCGTTTTTTTCTGCTCGAAGCATTAATGATGATACCAAAAAGATAGATGTGCCGCATTTTGACCACCCAAGCCTCGCCAATCCTATTTTGCTAAAGAATACATCCAGACTTAGCAAAGACAGCACTGAGTTTTACACACCGACCATTTTTTGCTCATTGTCTGTCAAGCATTTTTTTATTAAATTTAAAACAAAATGCCCATATTCCTATTTTTCACTATATTCGCGTACAAAATTTTAATCTTAGCTTTATTTGGCGCAACATTGGAACTTTTTTGTAGGACATTAGACGAACTGCCAGCAGAAAAATGCTATTAGAAATAAATACGACCCACAAACCAGCAACCGACTTAGGTTATTTGCTACATAAACACCCAGACAAGTTGCAGACGGTGGAACTTTCTGTTGGCAATGCTCATGTGTTTTATCCCGAAGCAACCGAAGATTCTTGCACCGCTTGTTTGTTGCTTGACATCAATCCAGTTGATTTGGTGAGAGGCGACAGAGGACGAGGAGCATTTTTGCAAGAGCATTATGTAAACGACAGACCTTACACAAGCAATTCTTTTTTAAGCACAGCCTTAGTTAAAGCATTTGGTTCAGCAATAAACGGAACTTGTCATACAAAACCTGAATTAGCTTTGACAGCAATTCCATTGACAGCAAAAATTCATTCACTCAAAGTTGATTGTGATAAAGTTTACATCAACAAATTATTTGAGCCGCTTGGTTACAAAATTTTTTATGACACCATTCAACTTGATTCCACTTTTCCGAGCTGGGGAGAAAGCAAAGTTGTAAATCTCACCATTGAGAAAACGACAACACTAAAAGAGTTTCTTTCTCAACTCTATGTTTTTATGATGGTGCTTGACAATGACCGCCATTATTGGATTTCAAGAAATGATATTGATGTATTGATAAGACGAGGAGAAAATTGGTTAGAGAATCATCCTGAAAAAGATTGGATAACAAAACGCTATTTGAAAAACTTGCGGACACTTACCAACCAAGCTCTTTTAAGATTAGCAAATGAAGATGGATTGATTGAAGAACAACCATTGCCTGAAAGGAAATTAAATCTGCATCAACAACGCTTGAACAAAGTCGCTGAACTTTTAAAAGCAAGCGGAGCAGAAAGTGTTTTGGATTTAGGTTGTGGCGAAGGCAAACTTTTGAAATTACTTTTGAAAGAAGGACAGTTCAAAAAGATTGCAGGCATGGATGTTTCATTTGGTGAACTGCAAAAAGCAAAAGAGAATTTGTATTTAGACCAAGCATCACCTGCAATGAGAGACAGAATAAAAATCTTTCAAGGTTCAGTTACTTACAAAGATGAACGATTGAAAAATTTTGATGCAGCAGCATTGGTTGAAGTGATTGAACACTTGGACGAAGAAAGATTACCAGCAATGGAAAAAGTTATGTTTGGCTTCGCTAAACCAACTACTGTAATCCTTTCTACTCCCAATGCTGAATACAATGTTGTGTTTGAAAAGTTGCAAGCAGAAACTTTCAGACATGACGACCACCGCTTTGAGTGGACAAGAAAAGAGTTTGCTGATTGGTGTAATAAAATTTGCAGTGAGTTCAACTATCAAGTTGAGATTTTTCCAGTAGGACAAGAAGAAGAAAATATTGGTTCTCCTTCACAATTAGCCATGTTCAAAAAGAAATGAAAGAAGTAAAACTACCCGAAATATCATTGGTGCTTTTAGTAGGTGCAAGCAGTTCAGGCAAATCAACTTTTGCGAAAAAGTATTTTTTACCGACTGAAATTCTTTCATCGGATTATTGCAGAGCATTGGTTTCTGATGATGAAAATAACTTATCAGCAACTGATGCAGCTTTTGAAGTATTGCATTACATAGCAGCACGAAGATTGAAACTTGGAAAGCTGACAGTCATTGATGCGTTGAATCTTCGCAAAGAAGACAGAGCAAAGTTGGTTCAGTTAGCAAAAGACAATTTTGCTTTAGCAGCGGCAATTGTATTAGAAACGCCAATCAGAAAATTATTTGACCGACACGAAGAACGCACCGACAGAAATTTCAGTAAGCATGTTTTAGAAAGACAGTATGACGATTTCAAGCGTTCAATGAGAACGATTGAGAAAGAAGGTTTCAGTTACACTTACTTTCTAAATCCCGAAGAAGAAATAAAGATTTACCGTCAAAAACTTTGGAACAATAAGAAAGAGGAACGAGGAGCATTTGACATTATCGGAGACATTCACGGATGCTTTGATGAATTGATAGAGTTGTTTTCAAAACTTGATTACAAGATTGAAAGAAAAGCAGACGGACATTTTGAAATTCAAAATCCCGAAAACCGCAGAGCAATTTTTCTTGGCGACTTAACCGACAGAGGAAATAAATCTCCTGATGTTTTGCGTTTAGTAATTGACATGGTTAAAGCACAAAAGGCATTCTGCATTTGTGGAAACCATGATGAGAAGTTGAATAAATTTCTGAATGGTAAAAATGTAAACCTCAATCACGGATTGGATAAAACCGTTCAGCAGTTGGAAAGTACATCAAAAGAATTTAGAACGGAAGTGAAGGAATTTTTGAATGGCTTGATTGCACATTATGTTTTGGACGATGGGAAATTAGTGGTGGCTCATGGTGGACTTCCAGAAGAAATGCACGGTAGAGCAGCAGCAGCCGTAAGAGCATTTTGTTTGTTTGGAGAAACAACGGGAGAGATTGATGAATTTGGTTTGCCAGTTCGCTATAATTGGGCAAAGAGTTACAAAGGCAAAGCAATGGTTGTTTATGGACACACTCCTATTCCCGAAACTGAATGGTTGAACAACACTTTGAATATTGATACAGGTTGTGTGTTTGGCGGAAAACTTTCTGCGTTGCGTTATCCTGAAAAAGAAATTGTTCAAGCTGCAGCGAAAGAAATTTACAGCGAACCGATAAGACCAATTCAACCAACGCAAGAACAACTTTCAGCACAGCAAGAGTTTGATGATTTATTAGATATTGAAATCATCAACGGAAAGAATTTAATTGAAACAAAGTTTCACAGCAAAGTAATTGTAAGAGAAGAAAACGCAGTTGCAGCATTGGAAGTAATGAGCCGTTTTGCAATGAATCCAAAATGGTTGATTCATTTACCGCCAACAATGTCGCCACCCGAAACAAGTAAGCTGCCGAATTATTTAGAGCATCCAAACGAAGTTTTTAATTACTACATCAAGAACGGAATTAAGGAAGTGATTTGCGAAGAGAAACACATGGGTTCAAGAGCAATTGCAATTGTTTGTAAAGAACCTGATGTTGCAAAGAACCGTTTCGGTTTAATGAAATCTTCTTTAGGAACTGTTTACACAAGGACAGGCAGACAATTTTTTGAGCAGAAGAAAACCGAAACAGATTTTTTAGAAATGCTAAACAACGCATTGACTGAATCAAACTTTTGGGAACGCTTCAATACGGATTGGGTTTGCCTTGACGGTGAACTTATGCCTTGGAGTGCAAAAGCAAAAGAACTTTTAATAAAACAATATGCAGCCGTTGGCAGTGCAGCAACAACAGGTTTGACAGATTCTATTGCAGCATTGACAAAAGCCAAAGCAAGAGGAATTGCAGTTGAGCATTTAGTAACTGACTACACGACAAGAAAAGAGAGGATTGAAAAATACATTACTTCTTATCGCAACTATTGTCATGAGACAAACGACATTGAAGGTTTAGTGTATGCACCCTTTCACATTTTAGGAACAGAAGGCAAAACTTATTTTGACAAGCAACACCCTTGGCATTTAGAAAACATCAAACAGTTTTGCGACTTCAACACAAAACATTTGATGGTTACTGCAAACATTTTAGTTAACCTGCAAAACACTGACAGCATACAAACTGCTACTGATTGGTGGACGGCATTAACTTTAAAAGGTGGAGAAGGAATGGTAGTAAAACCACTTGACTACATTACATCATTCAAGGGCAAGACAGTTCAACCAGCAATGAAATGTAGAGGTAGCGAATATTTACGAATCATTTATGGACCTGAATACGACACAACAGAAAATATGGAAGTGCTGAAAGAAAGAAATGTAAAAGTGAAACGGGACTTAGCAGTAAAAGAATTTACTTTAGGACTTGAATCACTTGACAGATTTGTAAACAAAGAACCATTAAGACGAATTCACGAATGTGTGTTTGGAGTTTTAGCAATGGAAAGTGAATCAGTTGACCCACGACTATAATAGCCAATGTATAAAAAGAAAGATGAACAATGATAAGATAAAGAAGAACAAAAACTACCTCTCACCATCAATTCAATTCTACCAAACTACGAAAAAATGCTTGATATACTGTTTGTCTGTCAAGCATTTTTTTATTAAATTTCTTGGAATCAAGTTTGAAATGAAATTTTAAAAAATTAAAAAAGTTGTTACTACACAGGTAGTTTTGTTATTGTTATTAAAAAGTGTATCTTTGCATTGTTGGAAAATAATACTTACATATCTCAATTAGAGTCCTTAGTGGCTTCCCAATCTGAACAAATTGATTTGTTGAAATTGGCAGTATCAGATGCGCTTGCTAAGATTGCGGAATTGCAGGCAGAAATATTGTTACTAAAAAATTTACCTAAAAAAGATTCTCACAATTCGTCACTTCCACCCTGGTCGGATATTGCTAAGGTAAGCAAAAATCTACGTATTTCAAGTGGTAAAAAAAGTGGTGGTCAGCAAGGACACAAAGGGACTACTTTAGAGATGAGTTCAACCCCTGATAGCATCACTGAGTTGAAACCTACTATTTGCAGTGTGTGTGGACATTCTTTGGCAGAGGCTGTTTTTTATCAAAATTCACGTCGCCAATTAGTTGATATTCCACCTGTAAAACCTATTTACAGCGAGTTTCAACAATATGCTTGTGAATGTCCGAATTGTTCGCACAAGGAAAAAGCAACTTATCC
>JAAFJS010000059.1 GCA_013298985.1 Cytophagales bacterium | reverse complement strand
AATGAAACAACCTATTTCTGTTGCGCTGACCTTCATTTTCCTCGCGCTTGTTTGTGTCCCCACAAACAAGGTTTTTGCCCAATCCATTTCCCCAAAAATCATTTTTGCCACAAAAATAGATAGCGCAGGCAATTTTTCTTCTGTGCATACGCCACCCCTCCCCTACCCTATTGACCCAATAAAGGGCAGTTCGCTATTCCTCATTTTCCGAGCCAATCAGCCCATTCCAAAGCCTAAAATCTATATTTTTATTGACAAAAAAGAAAACAACAATCAATACAAAGAATTTGATAATCAACGAATTAGTATTGAAAACGACTCCACGCCTACCGCTTATGGCTCTTATCTATTCACCAAAGAGGGTAGCTACAAAATCACGATGGCTGACGCTGAAAAAAAGGAAATTGTTAGCAGTTTTCTTACCATTATTTTCAAAACCAATGTCGTTTTTTCTGAGCAGATTGATGACAATGATTTACCTTTGGACTGCAAGAGTGAATTTGAGTTAGGGACAGAAAAAAATGTAGCAATCTATTCTTTCTTAAAACTTTCAAGACCAATGAATTGCACTGATATTTTTCACCAAATCTATCACTATAATGGCAAAGATTACAGCACTTTGGTAGTAAATGACAAATTTGCGGTCAAGCCCGAATGGGAATACACCTATTTGAAAGCAAAATATGAACAAAAGGGGAAATACAAAGTTGTGATTAAGACCAATACAAATCTAATTTTAGGAACCAATTATTTAGAAATCAAATGAAAAAGCTAACTTATTTATTCCTGCTATTTTTCTGTTTGATAACAGCAAAAAGCATTGCCCAAGAGCAAGCTACCTATCAGAAACCGCCCAAAGCGATGGAGGATTTGATTAACGCCCCTGCTACGCCTCGCGTCAGCATCAATGACAAAGGAACAATGATGCTGGTTTTACAGTTTTCGCAATACCCTGATATTGCGGAACTTGCCGAGCCTGAGTTTCGTATTGCGGGTTTGCGCCTGAATCCACGCACCAACGGACAAAGCCGCATGACCTACGTTACAGGCTTGAAACTCAAAAACGTCCAGACAGGTACAGAGCTGGAAATCAAAGGTTTACCTTCCAAACTCTTAGCGTCAAATGCTACTTGGTCGCCTGATGACAGTAAAATTGCTTTTTGTAATACGGAAGGCGAAAAAATCCAGCTATACTTGATAGATGTTGCCACTGCCACCGCAAAAAAGCTAAGTGAAACTCGCCTAAACAGCGCGATTGCTTCCCCTTTTGCTTGGCTTTCAGACAATAAAACGCTTTTGTTTCTCTCCATTCCTGACAGTCGTGGGCTTGCACCCGAAGCTCCCAAAGTGCCTGCTGGACCCATTGTCCAAGAAAATTTGGGAAGGAAAGCTCCTTCGCGCACCTACCAAGATTTGCTCAAAAATCCTTACGACGAAACTTTGTTTGACTACTATGCCACTGCCCAACTCAACAAAATCAATATTGAAACGGGAACGGCAGAGAAAATAGGAAAACCAAGTGTTTTTCAGAGTTATTCTCCTTCGCCTGATGGCAAATATATTCTTTCCCAAGTGCGCCATCGTCCTTATTCTTACTTAGTTACGTTAGGTTTTTTTCCTATGAAAGTGGAAATTTTAGACCTCAATGGTAGCTTGGTCAAAGAAATTACAGATATGCCATTGGCGGACAATATTCCTGTGGGTTTTAATTCTACGCGTGAAGGGCAGCGCGGGCATGGGTGGCGTGCAGATGCACCAGCTACCCTATTTTGGGTCGAGGCACAAGACGGCGGCGACCCCAAAAAAGAAGTGTCTGTTCGCGACAAAGTCTTTACCTTAGAGTTCCCGTTTAGTGGCACAGCCCAAGAATTATTTGCGACCAAGCTGCGTTTTGGAGGCATGATGTGGGGCAATGAAAATATGGCAATGGTTTCTGAAAACTGGTGGACAAACCGCAAAGAAACTACAACGATTTTGAACCCCAAAACAAAAGTAGCCTCTGTACTTTTTGACCGTTCTTATGAGGATACTTACAATGACCCAGGTAGCCCAGAAATGCAAAAGAATCAGTACGGTAGATATGTGCTTTCTTTGGAAAATAATGCTTTGATAATGACTGGGCAGGGCGCATCGGCAGAGGGAAATCGTCCTTTTGTAGATTTGCTCGACTTGGCTACGAAAAAAACTACGCGTTTGTGGCGTTCAGAAGGCAATTATTTGGAACAACCTGTCCAAATATTGGATTTGAAAAAAAGATTGATTTTGACAAGTCGAGAAAGCAAAACCGAAAATCCAAATTATTTTATTCGTGATTTGAAAGGAAAAAAACTAACGCAAGTTACCAATTTTCCTCACCCTTACCCACAAATAAAAGACGTGCAGAAACAACTCCTCAAATACAAGCGTGCAGATGGCGTAGAACTTTCCGCAACGCTTTATTTACCAGCTAATTATAAGAAAGAAGATGGAGGATTACCTACTTTGATGGAGGCTTATCCTCAAGAGTTCAAGACCAAAGATGCCGCAGGGCAGGTAAGTGGTTCGCCGCATGAATTTACGTCTATCTACTGGGGTTCTCCCGTTTTTTGGGCTACGCAAGGCTATGCCGTCATGGAAAATGCCGCGATTCCTATCGTGGGCGAGGGAAACAAAGAGCCAAATGATACCTACATTGAGCAGTTAGTCGCTGGCGCAAAAGGCGCGATAGACGAAGGCGTGCGTTTGGGCGTGGTCGACGCAAAGCGTGTGGGCGTAATGGGACATTCTTACGGTGCATTTATGACAGGTAACTTATTGGCACACAGCAATTTATTCAAAGCTGGCATCGCCAGAAGTGGCGCATACAACCGCACTTTGACCCCTTTTGGTTTTCAGGCAGAGGAGAGAACTTATTGGCAGGCACCAGAAGTTTACTTCCAAATGTCGCCTTTTAGTCATGCAGACAAAATCAAAACGCCCATTTTACTCATTCATGGGGAGGCAGACAACAATCCTGGCACCTTCCCAATCCAAAGCGAAAGGTTCTACAACGCACTCAAAGGGCATGGCGCAACTACTCGCTACGTAGTTTTGCCCTACGAGAGTCATGGCTATCGAGCCAAAGAATCCATCTTGCACATGCTTTGGGAAATGAATAGCTGGTTGGAGAAATATGTAAAAAATGCAGAAATTAAGTAAAAATAAATACGGTCTGACGATTTTTGAGGTAGAGAGAGATTCCAGAAGTTCCCCCCGCTAATTGGTTTTCATTAATTAACCGTTCTTACCGTTAAAACGGTAAGCTATTGATTATGAATACAAACCCACCGTTTTAACGGTGGGAACTTGCTAAAAGAGAGAACGTTTATTTCTTGAATGTCAATTAACGGTGGTATCCCAAGAACGAATATTTCTTGAAAGTTAATAAGTGAGGGGAACTTTCCACAAAAATTATCAGACCAAAATAACAATAAAACGTAATTTATCCTAAATAACCTATGAAACATTACTTGCTATTAATCCATTTGTTACTCATTTCGTTTGGCACGTATGCAGGAGATGAACCCAAAAGTGTAGAAAGCAAATTAGAAAAAGTTACCGTTTTTCTTAATGGGGCTACACTTTCGCGAACTGCCATGACTTCGCTTTTGGCGGGAAGTACCCAGCTCAAATTCACCAACTTATCACCTCATATCAACGCACAAAGCGTGCAGGTAAAAGGCGAAGGTAATTTCACCATTTTGTCAGTAGTTCACCAGCTAAATTACTTGCAAGAAGTAAAAAAAGGCAATGAAATTCCTATGTTGGAAGCAAAGAAAAAGGAAATTAACGAGAAGTTAGATTTTCAAAAAAGCATGAGAGAGGTCTATCAGAAAGAAGAAGAAATGCTCATGGCAAATAAGGCGATTGGTGGGAACGATTCGGGGGTAAAAATTGCGGAACTCAAAGAAGCTACGGATTACTACCGAACTCGCTTCATTGATATTAAGACTAAGCTCTTGGAAATCAGCAATATCATGCAAAAACTCAATGAAGAACTCACTAAAATAGAAGGACAATTAATCGAGCTGAACGCAGAAAGAAGCCCTGCCACCAGCGAAATATTGGTAACTATTACCGCCAAAGCACCTACCAATGCTCGTTTTACCCTCAATTATTTCGTGAGTGATGCAAAGTGGACTCCTACTTACGACCTCCGCGTAAAGGACGTAGCAAGTCCTATCAGCTTGATTTATAGAGCAAATGTTTCCCAACTCACAGGCGAAGATTGGAAAAATGTGAAACTCACGCTTTCCACAGGCGACCCCTCACAAAGTGGTGTAAAACCAAACTTAAATCCTTGGTATTTAGGTTTTTATAATCCTTACAATACGCTAAGTGGAAAAGCAGCAGGAGTAAATATTCAAAATAGTAGAAATAGGTTTTATGGAGTCAGGGTTGGAAATACAATTCGCGGTAAAGTGATTGATGCAGAGAATGGCGAATCATTACCTGGAGTAAGTGTAATTATTAAAGAGACAAATATTGGCACAACAACAGATGGAAATGGGGATTATGCACTTGATTTGCCTCAAAATAGAGGTACTTTATATTTTGGTTTTGTAGGTTATGTGAATCAAGAAGTACCAGTTTCTAATTATGCTGATATTCAAGTTGCTATGATACCAGATGCGAAACAATTAAGCGAAGTGGTAGTTACAGGTTATTCAAGCAAACGAAGACAAAGGCGAGATGAAGAAGACTTAGAAGAGGCTACACCTATCGAGGTTACGCAGTCTGAAAATCAGTTAGATGTAACTTTTGAAATAGAGCAACCCTATACCATACCCACTGACGGTAAGGAATATGGCGTAGAAATGAAGCAATACGAACTCAATGCCCAATACGAATACTACGCCACGCCAAAGTTAGATGCTACTGCCTTTTTAGTGGCACACGTAACAGGCTGGGAGGAGTTCAATCTCATGCAGGGCGAAGCAAACCTATTTTTTGAGGGAGAATATTTAGGCAAAACAAGTATGAACGTAAATAGCGAAAGCGATACGATGGACATTTCTTTGGGCAGGGACAAAAACATTACCATTACACGCCAAAAACTGAAAAACTTTACCAATCGCCAGTGGATTGGTAGTAATAAAACCGAAAGTAGGGCTTTTGAAATCAACGTCAGAAACAAGAAAAAGCAAGCCATTAATATCGTTATCGAAGACCAAATACCTGTTTCTACCAATAAAGAAATAGAGATAGAAGTGCAGGAAGTAGCTAATGCTGAACATGATAAGGAAAAAGGAAAATTACTTTGGAAGTTCAAACTTGGCAGTGGAGATAATAAAAAAATGACCTTAAAATACTCAGTGAAGTATCCTAAAAGTAAGACAGTCATTTTAGAGTAATTTCTTTTAACCCTTTTTCACTTATTTAACAATCAGTCAATAATAAAATAGTTTCAAATCCTCAAAAAACTTATAAATTATGTCTTTTTTTGATAAAATCATCTCACAAGTCTTTGGAAATCACGAAGTAAATAGCGCGTTGCCCCTGATAGAAGAAGAAATAAAGCGCAACGAAGCCTACAAAAGTGCCTATTTCCGATGGGTAAATGAAGGCAAATACCGTTGGCTCACCCAAAAAATTTATCAGGGTTACGAGCTGAAAAAGAAAAATGAAACTGCTGATTTACAGATACATATCCTCAAATCTTCGGGTGCAAACGGCTTTGCAGTAACGTATAGCCTGCTCATGGACGAAAAAGAGATGCAATACTTATTTGACCTGCTCAGGGACAAAGTCTTAAATATGGGCTATAAACTCTATAATTCCAATAGACGCATCTTTGACCGCGCCCAGTATGTGGAAACGATTGAGAAACATTATTTGAAACCACCCACCCCCAAGATTGAGCCGCAGAATGAAAACCAAGCTGATACACGCCAACTATTTGACCAGCGTTACGGCAATATCTTAATCGAATACATTTCCATTGACGAAAAGCCAAGTTTTTTACGCCTAATGACCCACTATTACTCCGATTTTATATACTCTCCTGTCCTGTCTTTTGACAAATTGATGGACGAATTGCTTGATTAAGAGCCAATAATGAAAATTTTTATAAAATTAATGTTTTGTTAATCAATGCTTTAAAACATTTTTTACTAAAAATTTCAAAATTTTTTGCCCAAACTATTGACAAGCATCAAAAACTGTTGTACCTTTGCACCGCAATTAAGGTAAATAGTTCATGCGGGAGTAGCTCAGTTGGTAGAGCATCACCTTGCCAAGGTGAGGGTCGCGGGTTCGAGTCTCGTCTCCCGCTCGAATAATAGATAAAGTTCCAACCATGAACTTTATCTATTTTTTTTCAAATACGTTTTTTCCACAAACTTTGCCGGGATGGTGGAATTGGTAGACACGCAGGACTTAAAATCCTGTGGCCGCAAGGCTGTGCGGGTTCGACCCCCGCTCCTGGTACAAATTTAAAGCCTTTTGAAAGTTTCAAACTTTTGAAAGGTTTTTTGTTTTTTGTCCAAAAAATGTATTTACTGCGTCCTAAAAACTTAGGCTGGCTGAAAGTCTTTTGCTACTCTGATAATGATTTCTTTTTTTAACTCATTTAGCTCATTTAGAAGACTATTAGCTTCTTGGTTTGTTTCCTGCTCAAAGGTCTGCATCAGTAGTTTATATTGGTGTGGGTCAAGCACTTGCTTGCCTACTTCTTTTGCTACCCACTGCTTATCTTGCGTGGATAGATTGTCAAATGCTTGCATTAAAGCAAGATTTGCCCCACTCGCCATTGTTTGCCATTGGGTAACAAATAGGTTTAAATCATTGTTTTCCATAATTTTGTTTTTTGTATAGATGAAGTT
Organism: Cytophagales bacterium; assembly: GCA_013298985.1. GTDB lineage: Bacteria > Bacteroidota > Bacteroidia > Cytophagales > Thermoflexibacteraceae > Thermoflexibacter. The sequence goes on along the minus strand of JAAFJS010000059.1, from coordinate 19,592 downwards.
TAGGGACTTTTGCAAGTTACTCTTTTATGTTAATCTTCTAAAAGCCACTCTATCTCGCCAATTATTTTTTCTGTTTCTTCAATTTGCTTTTCAAGTGTTGCTGCTTGTTTGAGGTTGAAAGTTAGCAAATTTTTCCATTCTTCTTCGTGGGGGAAATGTTCAATCTGAGTTTCAAGCATTACCCTTTCTTGTCTTTTGTAGCTAAGTTTCTGGTTTAATCTTTGCAGTTTTGACTTGTATTCTGCTTTTTTGTCTTCCAAGTCTTTTCTTTCTTTGTTAGTCATTTTATATTTTTGATTACGATTTGGAAAAGCCCTAATCAATTATGATTATTTAAATAGTGGTAAAAGTAATCAAAAATAAGTGCTTAATAAACACTAAACACTAAACACTAAAAAGACCAAAATATTTCCGCCAAAGTTGTCCCTTACAGATTTTGCTTGCTCATTAAAAATGCTTACTTTTAAGCGTGTATTCAGGTAGTAGTGATTCAAAACTCTTTCGTTTTTTTATTCATGTCATTAATAATCAAAGACTTAGTAAAGCAATATGGTACGCAACTCGCTGTCAATCATATTTCATTTGAGGTAGGGAAAGGGCAGATTGTAGGCTTTTTAGGTCCAAACGGTGCAGGCAAATCTACGACCATGAAAATAGCCACCTCTTATCTCACCCCGACAAGCGGAACGGTAGAAATCTGTGGCTATGATGTGCATCAATCGCCACTGGAAGTTCGGAAAAATGTCGGCTACCTGCCCGAACACAACCCACTTTATTTGGATATGTATGTGCATGAGTATCTGCATTTTATAGCTTCTTTGCACCAACTCCCAAGGCAACATCAAACCCAAAATGTCAGCAAAGTGATAGAACTCTGCGGACTGGGGCGAGAGCAGCACAAAAAAATAGGCGCACTTTCCAAAGGTTATCGCCAGCGTGTGGGCTTGGCGCAGGCACTGATTCACGAGCCGCCTGTCTTGATTCTGGACGAGCCAACCAGTGCCTTAGACCCCAATCAAATCATTGAGATTCGGAACGTTATCAAGGAAGTAAGCAAAGAAAAAACTGTGCTTTTTTCATCTCATATCTTGCAGGAAGTCAAGGCTTTGTGCGATAGAGTAGTGATTATTAACTTAGGAAAAATCGTAAAAGACAGCCCGCTTGACCAGCTACAAGGAAATGAAAAGGAAATTAAAATAGCCATAGAGTTTGCCGAAAAAGTAGAAAATTTATCTTTTTTACAAGCCATCGCATCAGTCCTCAGCGTCCAAGAAATGACTGAAAATAAGGTAATAATCAAAGCATCTCAGGACATTCGCCCCGAAATTTCCAAATTAGCCATGGAAAAGGGCTGGCTCATTGTGGGCATGAGCAAGGAAGAAACTTCTCTGGAAAGCATTTTCCAAGAGGCTACCCAATACTAAACTTTGTGCAAAAGTATTTTTTACCAACATACTATCAAATTAGAAAAAGTAATGTATATAGATTTTAATGATTTGCCCAAAGATAGCCGTTTGTGGATTTATCAGGCAAGTAGCAAATTAGACAAAGAACAAATAGTAGCTATAGACTTGGTAATGAGGCAGTTCACTGCAAGCTGGGAGGCGCATCAGCACCCACTCCAAGCCTCCTACCAAGTGCTGTACGACCGATTTGTCATCTTGGCGGTCAATGGTGCTTACCACGAGCCAAGTGGCTGTTCCATAGACAAATCCATCGCGCTCATCAAGCAAATAGAGCAGGAATTGAACCTGCAACTCTTTGATAGATTGATGATTACCTACTTAGATGAAGGCGAAGTTAAATCTATAAAAATGAAAGACCTCAAAGAGAAAATAGCCCAACATGAGTTTTCATCTGAAACACTCATTTTTAATAATACCATTCAAACCAAGGGAGAAATGGAGCAACACTGGAAAATTCCTGCAAGCCAAAGCTGGCTTTCAAGATATTTTTCTGTGGCAGTGTAGAGAGTGCAACGACGAAATCATTTTTGGTGGGGACTTGTGGGGAAAATGAGGTGCTTTCATTTGTCTTTTTTTTCAAAAACATTGTTATTCTCATTCTTGTTATTAATTTTACGTTTAGAAGCAAAGAAAGCGTAGGAAAATTGATTTAAAGTCGCGGTTACTCACAATAAAACTCATAAAACACAAAATTCATCAATCAAAATGAGAGAAATACAATTCAGGGAAGCACTTCGCGAGGCTATGTCAGAGGAAATGCGTAGAGATAAAAACGTATTTCTGATGGGCGAGGAAGTTGCCGAATACAATGGAGCATACAAGGTAAGTCAGGGAATGTTGGACGAATTTGGGGCAGAAAGAGTCATAGATACGCCCATCGCAGAGTTAGGTTTTGCGGGGATTGGCATTGGCGCAGCGATGAACGGCTTGCGTCCTATCATCGAGTTTATGACCTTTAACTTTTCGTTGGTGGCGATAGACCAGCTCATCAACTCCGCCGCTAAGATTTTGTCTATGTCTGCGGGGCAGTATAGTTCGCCTATCGTTTTCAGAGGTCCTACGGGTAACGCAGGAATGTTGGGCGCGCAACACTCTCAAAATTTTGAAAACTGGTACGCCAACACGCCAGGGCTAAAAGTAGTCGTCCCTTCCAATCCGTATGATGCCAAAGGCTTGCTAAAAACAGCTATTCGCGACAATGACCCTGTCATATTTATGGAGTCAGAGGTGATGTACGGCGACAAGGGGCAAGTACCTGAAGGAGAGTATCTTATACCAATTGGCGTGGCTGACATCAAGCGCGAAGGCACAGATGTTACCCTTGTTTCTTTTGGAAAAATGATGAAAATAGCTTTACAAGCTGCCGCCGAGCTTGCCAAAGAAGGTGTTTCTGTGGAGGTAATTGACCTGCGTTCTGTCAGACCGATTGACTATCCTGCCGTCATCAACTCAGTAAAAAAGACAAACCGATTAGTGATTTTAGAGGAGGCTTGGCCTCTTTCTTCCATTGCTACTGACCTGACTTTCAACGTCCAACGCCACGCTTTTGACTACTTGGACGCACCCATACTGCGCGTGAACTCGATGGACGTACCTCTCCCTTACGCATCAACCCTCATTGAGGCTATTTTGCCAAACTTAAAGCGCACGATTGATGCTATCAATGTGGTTTTGTATAAAAAATAAAATATTCATTTTTAAGGTTCTTGTTACTTCGGCAACAGTTGAAAACTTTGCTTACAGTTACAAGAACCTTTGCCAACAGGTTTTTTCTCTTACAAACTTTTTTCCAAATCCGCTTTTGCTTTTTCATAGTCCTGCGGTTCATTGGCATTAGTCAAAGCCTTGCTATCCAATACTTTAACCAACTGAATATCGCTATTTATCAATACTTTGCGCGGGCAGGAATACCCCAAACTGAGAAAATGAAACAATGATTGATAACTTTTTGGCTCCCAAATCGCCACCAATGGCTCAGGAAAAGTGCCTTCGGGGTCGAGAAAAGCAGTCGCAATTTTAGAAGTATTGCGCTGACTCACCAAAAATTGCAGCGTTTTGCGGTCAATAAAAGGAAGGTCGCACGCCACTACCAGCCATGCGCGGTCAGGAATAGCCATCAATGCAGACAATATTCCGCCCATAGGTCCCAAATTATTAAAACGGTCTTCGATTTGATGAGGCATTTTTTCATTACCTACTTGCCCCGCCCGAACCGAAAAATATGTATTTTCGCAGACTTCATTGAGCAATTCATACACATAGTCTTTTTGCATTTTTCCATGATAGTCCAAGGTGCTTTTGTCCTTGCCCATGCGCGAACTTTTGCCACCCATCAGCACCAATCCATTCAGCTTTGGAACACTACTTTCTATCTGATTTTCTATATAGCTGATGAGCCTTGCAGTTTCACTAAGCTGGAAAATGGAATCGTCAATAAAAGTTGCATTTTTCTGGTCAATAATCGTAACAAACTGATTTACAGGCAACTGATTTGCATTAATCAATACAATATCTTGTTCACCCAAAAGGGATTTGCGGTAAAATTCATTCGGGAAACTGCTTGCCTCGTACTGTGCGGATTGCCCTTGCGAAAGAAACTGCACATTCATCAGTTCTTGGGAAAATCCATTGAGCTGAATATGGTATTTATCTAAGAAAGCAATTTTATATTTTTTTGATAAAATGGGGGTGATTTGACGAATGATATGCCTCACCATTTCCTCGTTTTGTGCTTTGATACCAAGTTCGTTTCTGCCAAACTCCCCCCACGCAGGGCGCACCAGCTTGGAATGTTTGTCTTGATTACAACAATCTCCCATAGTTTTTTAATTGACTTTTATACGTTTGTACTCATTTTTCGCTGCTATCCTCTATCTCAAAATAATACAAATCCGTAGCAAACTTAATTTTATCTTTGTCTTTGATTTTTAACTTGATTTTCATTTTTTGCCATGCTTGCGTAGGATAAATAGTAGTAAAGCCATCTTCCTTCCCTTCAATCTTAAATTTCATAGGCAGTTGAAAATCTTTGACTTGAGTATCCCATTTGTAGTGCAATTCCATTTTTGAGCCTTTCCCGCGTGTATAGATTTTCAAGGTGGGTAGCTTGGCATATCGAAGGTATTGATTAAAAAGTGGGCGAAGGTCTTTTCTTGTTTTAGTACAAAAAAAATCAATCACTTGTTCGGAATTAATGGTAGTATATTTGAAAGTTTGGTAGAATGATTTGATGGTTTCAAACCAAAGGGCATCATTGTTCAGCAAGCTACGCATGGTGTGCAACATCCACGCGCCTTTGAAGTACATATCTGAGCCACGCCATTGCCGATAATTTACCCCAAAAATGCCAATAATTGGGTCTAAATTCATGATTCTCCCTTTAAAACTATTCAGATAAGTCACATATTTGTCGTAACTGCCCGTCAAGCACTCCACAAAAAGGGCATCAGAATACGTCGTGAATCCCTCGTGAATCCAAAGTTCGGCGTGTTCGCCCACACTGATGCTATTGCCAAAATATTCATGCCCGCTTTCGTGAACTATGATGAAATCAAAACCGAACTCATTGTTAATGTAGTTGTTACCATACGCCACTGCGCTCTGATGTTCCATTCCCCAAAACGGCGTTTCCACCAGCGCGTAGCCATCTTTCCAGAAAGGATATTTCCCAAAACGTTCCTCATAGCAGGCAAGCATTTTTTTTACCTGCTCGAAATGCGGGCGAGCCTTGTCGACATTGTAGGCAAGCACGTAGTAATCTAAGGCTAATTTTTCCTTATCTTTGCTTTCATAGACATCTTGGAAATGTGCAAGTTTTCCTATGACAAAAGTGATGTTGTAATTGTTAATAGGATAGCTTGTTTTCCACTCAAAGCTATCAAACAAATTATTGACTTCTTTTTGAGCAATCAGGTTTCCATTGGCTACACACATCAGCCCTTTGGGGACTTCGAAATAGAGCCTCACGCTATCAGGCTCATCTGCCAGATGGTCTTTGTTAGGAAACCAAACACTTGCGCCTAATCCTTCACAACTCACTGCTATCCAGTCATTTCCCTGCTTGTCTTTTGCCCAAGTAATCCCTCCGTCCCAAGGTGGGCGGCGCGCTATTTGTGGTTTGCCCTGGTAATAAATCTTGATAGATTGTATTTTCCCTTTTTCTTGTTTTTGAGGAAAAGAGATGAAAGTAGCACTGCCTTCTCGTGTAAATTTGAGTAGCGTATTTCCTTGTAAAACTCTGTCAATCACTAAGTTTTCAAATAAATCAATTTGCATTTTTTGAAAATCATTGACCACTTGGTACGTAATCTCATTATAACCATTTATCGTCTTGGTTTCAGGGTGAATTTTGAGATTTAGGTCATAATGTTTTACGTCATAACAAGCACGTTCGGGTGATAGCGCGCCGCGCAAAGTATCTTGGCGAGTATAAGTATATTCTTGGTTTTGTGCAAATAAATACGTAGTTTTTGGCAAAATAAAGAAGGTAAAGAGCAATAAAAACAAGAAGGAGAAAAATAGTTTTTCCAGAATTAATCTTACACCTTCTTCATTATTAGTTTTGGTAACAAAAGTGGCTACTTTTTTTACTTCTTCGGGGGCATTGCCCATGGCAACTCCGATGCCTGCGGTTTGTATCATTTCTGCGTCATTGTAGTTATCACCAATGGCTACTACCTTATCGATAGCCACACCATGTTTTGCAGCTAAAAACTGTATTGCAGATGCTTTGGAAGCGTTTTGATGTGTAATTTCCAAATAGACAGGTTTGGATTTGTGTATGCTCAATTCGGTTTGATAAGTCGCGTTTAGGGCTATTTCTAAGCTGTCCAAGTTGTTAGGTTCTCCCATCAGCATTAGCTTGTGTGCGCCCTTATTTGCCGCTTTCCAGTACACAAGTAGGGAAGAAAAAACAGCAATTTTTGCCTTAGACCTTACATTGTTTGCCTCGCGTTCTACCAAAGCATCTATATGCTGGACATACCATTCTTCGTTTCTGTATAAGTTGAAATTAATATTGGCATTATTCGTTTGTTCATAAATAGCTGCCACGTCTTGGTAGCTGACCTGAGCATCAAAAATAGGCACAAATTTTTCATCTTTTTTCTCCAAAATAAGTCCTCCATTAAAGCAAATAAGCGGTGTGTTTAGCTCTAATTCCTTGTGAATAAAGAAAGTGCCTTGCGGCGGACGCGCAGTAGTCAGTACGACAGGGACTCCTAAATCATAGTTTATTTTTTGGATAATTTGCTTGGTAGCAGGTGTAATTTGATGGTCGGCTGTATGTAAAGTGCCATCAATGTCTATGAAAATCATCTTTTTGATTTTAGTGTAGGCAAATGTAAAGAGTTTTGACTATAAAATTTGATAAGATTTACAAAAATAAAAAACCTTTGTAAGAAATTGATTCTCACAAAGGTTTTGCCTCTTGCCCTTAAATTATAAGGTTGAATAATTGCACGATTTCAAAAAAGTGATTTGCTTACTTTTTTTCTTCTTTTTTAGGCTCAACGGTGGTTGGAGCAGAAGTTTTATTGGCTTTGTACTTATCGTTTAAGCCTTTCAAAATCTCAGAAGTGATGTCAAATTTGTCGTTTGCCAACAAGATGCCACCGCCTTTGGTGTAGCCCAAAATGTACTGGAAGTTCTTGCTTTTATTGTAATCACGCAGGTAAGTGATGGCAGTATCAAGCCATTGTGCGCTCATTTGGCGTTCCATGTCCATCAATCCTTGGGCAAGATTTTGCTGTTCGCCTCTGAGTTGTTGTTCTTTTTGCATCAAAGAATTTTGTGTATTTTTCATTTCCATCTCTGACATCAAGCCTGCACCTGCTCTTTTTTGGAAACTTACCGCTTCTTGCTGTAATTGTTGTTCTTTCAATCCAAGCTGTCTTTCAGCGTTTTGTCTTCTCTCGTTGAGGTCTTTCTGTAAATCCGTTACAAATTCATAGTTCATAAGCAAGCTATCCGTATTGATATAAACGACTTGCTGCCCCGCGGCAATGGAAGCACTCGAAGCAGTACCTGCTGGGCTGGAAGGCGCAGAACTACTGAAATGAAAGTAATATAAAACCCCTACTGCAAAGAGCAACACTACATTAAGAATCAGAGATAATTGATTGGTATTCACTGTTTTATAATTATGAGTTATGAGTTATGAATTGTGTGCTTTTTTAAAAAGCGGTGCAAAGTTATACTATTTGATGAAATGACCAATGATTAGGGCTTTATTTTTGCAAAAAAATCATTTAGCATAGTTTTTATAAAGATTTAGTTGTAAAAAAACAAAGCACAAATACACTTTAATTCTTTATCATCTCAATATACGGAATAGCAATCTCAAAACCCTTGCTTTTAAAATATTGTTGCGTTTCTTCTCGTGTCTTTTTGCTGGTGGCAAGCACAAAATCTCCACCCCACGCGCCAAGCGACTTAACCTCACCCCAAAAATCGGAAAAGTACAAATTTTTCACGCGCTCCATCTTCAGGCTCTCCGAAATAATCTCCTCGTGCTTGCGAAGCAATGTATCAAATTCATCTAAACTTTGGGTGCGTATCATCTCCTGCGTGATTTCAGTGAGCTGTTTGACCAGCATCTCTTTTTGCTGATGAATCAGCGAACGGTAATAATCTATCCCTTCTTTGGAACTTTGTTTTTTGCCCAAATAAATAAAGTACAAATTTTCCTTGAACGGAGGATTAAATTCTACCTCCTGAGTCGAGGGTACATCACCTGTTTTCTGATATAAAATAGGCTGGTCGTGCTGGGCGCAGGCTACGTCATAGCCAGACCCACCCACAGTAGTAAAAAGCAACTCAAAGGGGTTTACACCTGCCCATGTAGCTACATTATGCACAAGCGTAGAGCTACTGCCCAAGCCCCAAACTATCGGAAACTCCAAGTAGGTTTCTACCAAGACGTACTCACGCCCTTTCAGAAAATTTGCCGCCAATTTGCGTGCTTTCCGAAGGATTTTCTGCAGCAAAATAGATTTTTGGGAAACAAATCGGTCAAGACAATCAAAATTATCTACATCAAATTTGGCTTCGAACCATAGCTGTCCCTTGTCATCATAGCTTTTCCAGTGTAGCACCTTATGTGTTGAAGGAGAATAAGTTACACTTAATCTTTGACCTTGTTTTGTGGGGAGAGCCAGTGCCAGCGCACCATCTAATACATAGTATTCACCGCTAAGAAGCAGTTTGCCATTGCCATAAAAGTCTTGCATATTACAAATGGAAATTACGAATCATCACTACTAATGAAATGAAAAATCTGTTATTAGTTTATCTGAATCGCGTACAAAGTTAAAAAAATGATTTCGAGAATTATTGAAAATACTGAAATTTTGATTTAAAAACCAATAGAAATTAGAATAGTTTAAAAAATAAATTGCCAATGATTCTATTTTCTTTTCATAAACAAACATACAATGTAAACTTACTATTTAACCTATAATTAAGTAAATATGTTTTACGAACTATCAAAATATAAACAAAAACGGTTCAAATCAAATCACTTTTCACCTCTAATTTGCTTGACAAAACTTTCAATATCCTGCTCTAAATCAGTGCTTTGGGCAAGCATTTTGATAAAAGCACTTCCTATAATCGCGCCATGGGCATAGCAATTTGCGGTTTCAAAACTTTGCTTATCCGAAATACCAAAGCCAATGAGTTTGGGTGTTTGCAGATTCATGGCAGCAATGCGCTCAAAATAAGGAATTTGCGAATCTGCCGTTCCACTTTTCGTTCCGCCTGTTGTGCTTGCTGAGGAAACCATATAGATAAAACCTTGCGAAATATCGTCTATCTGCCTGATTCTCTGCTCAGAAGTTTGCGGCGTTATCAAAAAAACATTGGCAAGTTGGTGTTTTTCAAACAGGCTTTGGTAATCTTCTACAAACTCGCGCGTAGGCAAATCTGGCAATATGATGCCATCAATCCCTGTTTCCTCGCATTTTTGGCAAAACTTTTCTATGCCAAATTGGAGGACTGGATTCAGGTAGCCCATGAGCAAAAGCGGAATATCTACCTCATTTCTAATGTATTGCAGTTGTTCAAAAAGCAAGGGTAAGGTCATGCCGTTCTCGATAGCGTGTTGGCTACTTTTTTGGATAGTTTCGCCATCAGCAAGTGGGTCAGAAAAAGGCACGCCAATCTCAATCATATCTACGCCTGCTTTTTGTAACGCCTTGATGATGCGTACTGTATCACCTATCTGGGGAAAACCTGCGGTAAAATAAATATTCAATATATTTTTTTTCTCTGCAAATAGAGAAGAAAGTCGGTTTTTTAGTATCAAAGTATTCATAATCAATATTTTGTATTTTTCAGTTTTAAAGCTTTCAATGTCTTAAAACAAAAATACGCAATCCAAATGATTCTTTTAATTGTTAATGTTTATTTTTATTCAGTCTAAATAACATTTGGTTTTAATAATTTTCTATTTTTGCGAAGCAATTACTAAAACTTAGGATTAATGTTTTATTTGTTTGGGTCTATGAAAGCAAACCGCTTTTTATATTTTGTTTTTTCACTGATTACCTACCTTACCATTATTGGGTTGGCTACTTTTTGTAAACAAACTGCACAATTAGCTGATTATGAATCTGATGAAGAGCTTTCTGCGGGAGCTTGTACTACCCAAGATAGCTCTTTGCGCGCTTTTGACCGTCCATCTCCTAATTTATCAGAAAAAAACTTTGACCATTTCCAAGTAGGCAATTCTTTTTTTCGTTCTGTTTGGGTTACTGCCCCTGCGTCTGCCTCTGCCCGCGATGGCTTAGGTCCCGTTTTTAACTCTATTTCATGCACAGGTTGCCACATTCGCGATGGTCGCGGCGCACCTCCACAGCAGTACGGCGCACCTTTGGCTTCGATGCTGATTCGATTGAGCATAAACGGTCGCACGCATGAGGGCGCGCCCATGCCTGAGCCTACTTACGGCGGACAGCTCCAAAATAGGGCAATTCATGGCGTACAGCCCGAAGGTGATGTAAAAATAAAATACGAAGAAATCAAAGGCTTTTTTGCTGATGGTCAGCCCTATAGCTTGTGGAAACCTCAGTATGAATTTACAGATTTGAAGTATGGAAATATGCACCCCAACACCAAGATTTCGCCAAGAACCGCGCCTTTTATGATTGGCTTGGGGCTTTTGGAGGCGATTCCCGAAGTATCAATTTTGGTAAATGTAGATGAAAAAGATAAAAATAATGATGGTATTTCGGGCAGACCCAATTATGTGTGGGATTATGAAAAAAAGCAAAAAACAATGGGGCGTTTTGGCTGGAAGGCAAACCAACCCAATCTAAGACAGCAAGTGGCGGGTGCTTTTAATGGCGATATGGGGCTGACTACCTCACTTTTTACGACTGACCACTGCACAAGCCAGCAGGCAGATTGCAAAAAGCAAATCAATGGCGGCAATCCTGAAATTTCAGATGAGGTTTTGAATGCAACCACTTCTTATTCTTCCTCTTTGGCTGTTCCAATGCGCCGAAATGCTCAAAATAGAGAGGTTTTGCGCGGCAAACAGCTTTTCACAGAGGCAAAATGCGCCAGTTGTCATACTCCCAAATTTATGACCGAGGCACTGCCCAACTACCCTGAATATCAAGGTATTACGATTAGACCTTACACAGATTTGCTTTTACACGACATGGGCGAAGGCTTGGCAGACCATCGCGAAGATTTCGAGGCTGAGGGCAGAGAGTGGCGGACTGCACCGCTTTGGGGGATTGGCTTGATTCCCAAAATCAATGGACACACTAACTTTCTGCATGACGGACGCGCCAAAAATCTCTCCGAAGCGATACTGTGGCATGGGGGCGAGGCTGAAAATAGCAAAAACCTGTTCCTAAAAATGCACGAAAATGACCGCAAAGCACTGGTTAAATTTTTAGAATCCCTTTGATAATGAGGGGGTTTGCTATGCTTTTTATTGGATTAGTCTTTGGGGTGGTCAAATATAAAAATTAAGTTTTCCCCCAAATTTCTAAAATTGTAATTATATTTATGGACTGCATCAAATACCGCTTTGGCTGTGCCTGCTCTTATAAAATCATGTACTTCAATCACCAAGACATGGGTTTTCCCAAGCCACTCATCACAGTTACTGGCAGAGAATACTTCTTTTTCTGCGCCCTCGATGTCTATTTTCAAAAGGTCTATTTTCTCTAACTGAAACTGACGCATCAAGTCAGATATACTCATTGCCATAAAGCTATTTTCGTCAGACTGAGTAGTTTCATGCACCACAAACCCCCAGTTAGAGGAATTGATATTTTTAATTTTCAAGTACGTTGATTTATCCCATAGCGCACTATTTACGCCAATCACCTCTGGATAGTTTTTGATATTTTGCTGTAATATATCAAAATTGGCTTTGTTGGGTTCTATGGAAATTATTTTTGCGTTTTTGTATTTATTTTTGAAAAACACAGAAGCCAATCCTATGTTTCCACCACCATCTATAATCACTTTGGGGTCAAAGCTGTCAGGTAAATGTACACTCATCTCATACTCTTGGTCTGTAAAAACTTGACGAAAGACCATAATATCAGACGTTTTGCGACGAAGCCTTATGGGTTCTTTGATATGCTTTACGCGAATAGATTTTTTGAGATTACACTCAATCAGTATAAAAGCAATCGCAAAATCCCAATAATATCCTAATTTTTCAAAAATGTGTTTTAACATATTTATTGTTTTTATGAGGTGTATCAATCATTTGTAATAAAATACAAATAAAAATAAGTAGATTTTATGTCAAAAACTAATTAATCCATACAAATAAATAAGTAACTTCGCAACAATGACCGCTTAACGTGGTCTTTTTTTTGCGGATAGTAAAGTAGAGGCAACAAATTAAAAAAATTAACAGAACATCAAATACGCTTATTACGTACTAACAAAGAAGCCTACATGAAATGCCACACTCAATTATATAAAAACGAACTTGTCAATCCTTTTGAAAATATGAGAAAAATACAAATTATTTATTTCCTTATTTGCTTAGTAGTTTTACCCTTGCTGGTGTTTTTGCCCATGAGTTTGCGCGCACAGGTGGCAAAGCTAAACAATGAGGCTACCTTTATGCAAGATGTAAAAGCTGCCCTTTCCAAATCGGCAAGCAGGCGAGCCAACGAAACCGCAGGGAAGTTTGAGGCTTCGTGGGGCAAGCTCAGTGCCAATGAGCAGAAAAAAGTATTTGAGATTAGTCGCGGTATTTCCATCAAAGCCCTTGACCCACTGGTGCACCTGGAAAATTTTTATGGGTGTATTTCTGCGCTGATGGAAGTCAAAAAAGCGTCTGCGGAAGAGGTGGCAAAGTTTATAGATGTAACGGGACAGACCGCGGAAAAGTACAATTACAATGTGTATATTTTATCCAAATTTTTTACCACTTCTCGTGTTTTTTTAGAAGAGAACGTATTGTATAAATCTAACTCTTACACACTTCGAGTTTCCAAAAACCCAAAATTTTCTTTTGATTTTGTCAATGCTGCTACTGAGTTATTGAAAGCAGACATCAAAGACGCTGCCGCAGATACCGTTGCCTACGTCGATGTGCCTGCTACTGAATCAGATACATCAGGATTTTATACTGCGGACGAGGCGTTTAAGTTTGATACAGATACGGTTGCCGCTTTCCGCGATACAATAGATTATAACAAATTAGTCTTTGAAAAACCAATTATCAAGCCTGTTTCAGGTCCTGTGTTGAAGTTTGAAACCATTGATTTAGAGATGCTTTCCCTCTATGACACGCTGGTTATCAAAGGTACAACGGGCAAGCTGGAACTGGCAGTCAATAGCTTTCATGGCACTGGCGGCAAAACGGACTGGTCGGGTGAAGGGCTTGCTGCTTCTGACGTTTTTTGCGAGTTAGACAACTACGAATTTAATACGCGCCTGCCCGAACTGAACGCTAAGTATTGCAAACTTTCCTATAAATCCAAGACGGACGGCACTGTATTGGGCGATTTTGAATACAAAAGCGAAAGAAGAAACAAAAAAGAGTTTAACCGTTTTCCTAAATTTACTTCTTATTATGCAGATGCAGTCGTCAAAAATTTGGCAAAAGAAGTTACTTACAAAGGTGGTTGTAGCTTGGTAGGAAGGCGATTTACGAGTATAAACCTGAGCAATCAGCCTTCTAAAATTACCATCAACCGCAGTGGAAAAAAGAAGTTTGAGGCAAGCTCAAAACAGGAATTTTTATTCTCTGACTCCTTGATAACCAATCCTTTGACGCAAGTGCGAATATTCATGCACAACAACGACAGCGTTTATATAGACCACATTGGCGCACAACTTCGCTATCATTTGGGGACGGGATTGCTGCGCGCCAGAAAGGAAAAACACGAATATAGATATACGCCTTTTTTTGATTCTTATCACAAAATGGAAATTTTTGCCGATTATGTCGAGTGGAATGTTACCCAAGACAGCATGACGATTGCCATGCTCACAGGCAATATCCCTGATTCTGCGAAAGTTAGCCAAGCCGAAGACCCAAACAAGAAAGCCAAATTGAAGCAACTTGGCGCAGTAGATGAAGAAGAAGCAAAGAAACAAGCTGAAAAAGAGGCAAATAAAAGCGAAAAACAAAAGCAAAAAGACGCAGAAAAGGCAAAAAAAGAAGCGGAAAAATCTAAGGAAAAAAATGGATTTAACCCTGACGTGATGGAAGTTTCGAACAGACCGCAATCCGATTATAGTTTGGACAAAAACCCCAAAGCAATCGCCAAAGGCATGACAGGAGGAGATGAAGTAAAAAATTATGCGGAAGACATTAGCGCAGACAAGGTGCGGGCGGAGGTGCGTTCTATGGACTATTTCAATGATTTTGAATACATTAGGCTCAAAGGACTAAACGATTTTCACCCGCTAACAGCAGCTTTGGCTTATACCAAACAAGTCAAATCCATCAAATTTTCTATGGACGGTTTGGCAAATTTTACCAAACGCAAGCCTGAGCATATTCGTGGTGCCATGAAAAGCCTCCAACGCTTAGGTTTTATCGATATGAGCAGAGTTTCGCCTTTTACTGATTCGGTCAGCCTCACGCGCAAAGGAATCCTGTATGCCAACGCCTACAAAGGCACAGTAGATTACGACAAGCTGGAAATGTACTCTATGTCTGAGGGCGCACACCGCAATATGAAGTTAGACCTCAATACTAATGATTTGATAGTCAATGATGTATCCTTCTTTCCGCTTCGCCGCCACCCCAATATTGAGGACGACCAAGACGAGGTTGCTTCTATCAACGATACACTTCCAGTAGAGAAAAAAGATAAGTTAGACATTTGGGCAAAACCCCAAAGCAAAAAAGTGATTATCAAGGAAAATCGCAAAATTATTTTTGATGGAGAAATAGATGCGATTACGCAGGCACACTACAAGGCAAAAAATTTTATGTTCAGCTATGATTCTTTCCAAATCGCCATGAAGGAAGCGGACATCAAGTTTATAGAACGCGACTCGCTAAACAAGCCCGTCAAAGACTCCACAGGAAATTATAAGGAAATGGCAAATAAAATCAAAGGCGCAAACGGCGTACTCCGCTTGGCTTTGGTAGAAAAAACAAAAAATGGTAATCGCTTCATTACCAACAAATCAGGCGAAATAAAGCAACTCCGAGAACGGTCAAAACCTTATCCTTATTTTGCGGCTGACCCAGGCGCGTACATCGCTTTTGATGGCAAGGAAATCTTGGACGGCTCTTATACTCAGGCAGATAGTGCAAATGGTGGACGCAACAAGGTGCGTATTGACTTAGAAAAATTTA
The DNA here is from genome assembly GCA_013298985.1 of Cytophagales bacterium. Taxonomy (GTDB): domain Bacteria; phylum Bacteroidota; class Bacteroidia; order Cytophagales; family Thermoflexibacteraceae; genus Thermoflexibacter. The sequence continues at coordinate 4,325 of JAAFJS010000059.1, read as the reverse complement.
GAATGGACAGCCTCACCTCGCGAGGCATCGAGAAAACGGTCTTGGACGGAATGTTTCGCAGTGGAGGTATTTTTCCTGATTTCAAAATCACCGCGCGCATCATGCCCGACAGAGGTTTTGGCTTTATGCACGACTTTAAGCAACATCGCGACTCCATCGAGTCTTTTGATGATGCGCCTTCTGGAAAGTTTGCCGAAGGCTACCCACTCTATACTGATGGCAAAGGAACAAAAAAAACAAGCACTGCGATTTTCACTGACCATGATGCCAATGACCGTTGGGCGTATGATATTCACGAAAAAGAGGGAAAAGACGTTACCAATCAGTGGAATATTATGATGGACAATAGTGGGATTCGAGGCAACGGCAAGATTAATTACCTCACTGCACAGCTCAGTTCTAACGATTATGTCTTTTTTCCTGACTCCGCTACGGCACTTGGCAAAATGAAAAAGGATAAAAAAATGATACTGAAAACTGATTTGGGCAAATCGAAGGCAGAACTCGCCAAAAATCCATTAGACAAACCCGAATCTTGGGGCTTCATAGAGGCAAACCCCAATTTTAACGGCACGAGCTACCCAGACGTGAGCATGAAAAACTTTCAGATGAACTGGGCAGTCAAGGCAGACAGTATGCGCCTCAATACGATTAAAGTCAAAAATGACAAAGGCAAAAAAGATTCGGTCATGGCTTTCGAAATCTATGGAAAACCTGCCGCCTACAAACTTGACCCCAATGATAACTCACTGATAAGCTCTTTTGCGGGAACTTTGGTACTGAATCCCAAACAATTAGCAGGAGATGGAGTCATTCAAAATAAAGGCGCAGAAGCAAAATCTGATAATTTTGTTTTCCAGATGAGTCGCTACCATGCTGACAATGCCAGCTATTTCAAAATCAAATCTACTGACCCCAAAAAGCCCGCTTTGTATGCCAAAAATGTCAAAATTGACTATGATTTGGAGGAAAGACATTCGGAAATCGTCAGTAACAATCTTGATGAGCAAAACTTCCAATTCCCTTTCGTTGCCTACTCGACCTCTTTGGGGCAGGCGCGCTGGGAGTTTGATGCCAAAAAAGTAATCATGAACGTTGCCGCAGGCACAGACGAAACTACGTCAAGATTTGTATCTACCAATCAAAAAATAGACTCGCTAAATCTTTCATTCAAAGGCACTTCTGCACTTTACGACATCAAAGAACACACGCTAAACGTGGGTGGTGTGCCTTTTATTCGTTCTGTAGATACCGAAATTGTCCCTGATAGTGGCTCAGTTACTGTCAGGCAAGGGGCGAAAATGGACGAACTCAAAAACTGCCGTATGCGTATCATGCTCGGACGCGATACCGCGCACGTGCTTTATAATGCCAATATCAAAATAAACCACAGCCAAGACTACGAAGGAAATGGCATTTATTACTACACCAACGATATTCAGCAGACTTATAAGGTAAAATTTAGTGAATTTTTGTTTAACAAAAAAGACTCGCTTGCGCCAGAAAAACAAAAGTTTACCTACGCAGAGGCTTACATCACCGAAGAAGACAATTTTGAAAAACAAGGCGGAAAGATGTTCAAAGGCACTGCCAAAATGTACGCCACGCGCAAAGGCTTGGTGTTTGATGGCTATACACGCGACTCTGACGACCCCAATGGTCTTTGGGTCAAAACCAACATTGGCGAAGCTATCATTACTTATACAGGAAAGGAAAAATCTGAGGACAAGCAAGATTTGGAAACAGGTATTTTTCTTAGCCACGACCTCGAAGAAGGCAGCGGCGTTTACGCACTTATCAATAAACCCGTTGAGAATAAGAAAGATAAGCCCATTTTCTTGCCCGAAGAAGGCTCAACGGTGCAGTTGGACGTGAAAACCAAGAAGCAAGTGATTGCTCCACCAAACAGGCAAGTAACAGGAGATACCAAAACCGAAGAAAACTACATGGGCAACAAATTGGCGTATAGCAATGCTTCGGGAGAGCTTGATTTTGAGGGAGATGTAAAAATGTTTACCCACAACAAAGAAAATTTTACAGTCAAAACTTCTTGCATTGGCAAAGGAAATTTCAAAAACAATATCTACTCCATGAATACCATGATTACCGTAGATTTGGGTGCGCTGGCAGGTGATGCCTTCCGCGAAATGTCAAGCAATATCCTCAGCCAAGCCGATGCGGACGAAACTCCTATCAAAATAGATGATGATTTGCTCTACAAGCTGGGCGCGCAAGTCAGCCAAGACGAAATGAAATCATATCTTAGAAAAGTACAAAACGAAAGAGGCGAGCTTTCACGTGTTTTAGACAAAAAGGCACTGGCTATCTCTGAGGTTACGATGAAATGGAGCAAGGAGTACAAGGCGTTTTACAGTACAGGAAAAATTCAACTGGCAAATATTTATAACAAAAATATAAGCCAACTCATTGATGGCTATATAGAGATTCCTATGCAGCCCAACGAGGAAGACAAACACAAGTCCTTGATGAATATCTATCTGGAAATCAGCCCCAAACGCTGGTATCTTATCTCTTTCCGCGATGGAAAGTTGTTCCTATTTTCTTCTAACGCCAAGTTTAACGACATTGCTGACCCTAAAAAGAAACTGAGCAAAGATGGCTATGAATTGATGGAAAAAGGGGCAAAATCAGGCTTTGTGAGCCGTTTCCGTAGGGCTTACCTTGGTCTGGACACGCCATTAGAGCAGGAGGAAGAAGATGACAACGACACAGACACCATCGAGAAAAAAGAAGATGACGGTGATGGTAAATAGCGCGTAAATATTTTGTAAAGCCATCATTTTAAAATAATTTTGACCTCAAATACGAAAACTCAAAAAATTAAAACCATTCATTATGAAATACCTCAATGAATATGACTTCAAAGGCAAAAAAGCCCTGATTCGCGTGGACTTTAATGTTCCTTTGGACAAAACATATAACATCACTGATGACAGCCGCATGACCGCGGCATTGCCTACCATCAAAAAAATCTTGGCAGATGGTGGCTCTACCATTCTTATGTCGCACTTGGGCAGACCCAAAGGCGGTTACGAAGAAAAATTTTCCTTGAAACATTTGGTCAATCACCTGAGCCAACTCACAGGGAAAGCGGTCAAATTTGCTGATGACTGCATTGGGGAAAGTGCTGTTGCGCTTGCAAAGGATTTACAAGCAGGTGAAATTTTGCTCTTAGAAAATTTGCGTTTTTACAAAGAAGAAGAAAAAGGAGAGGAGGAGTTTTCTAAGAAATTGGCACAACTTGGCGATGTGTATGTGAATGATGCTTTTGGAACGGCACATCGCGCACACGCTTCTACTACAATTGCAGCGAAGTTTTTTACAGATAAGATTTGCGGTTATCTGATGCAGGCAGAGGTAGATAACGGCAATAAAGTAATGACCAACCCACAGAAACCATTTACGGCAATCATGGGTGGTGCTAAAATTTCTGATAAAATCTTAATCATAGAAAATCTCCTGGATAAGGTTGATAATCTGATTATTGGCGGTGGCATGGCTTATACATTTATGAAAGCGGCAGGAGGCTCGATTGGTAAATCGTTGCTCGAAGAAGACCGATTGGAGCTGGCGAGAGAACTGGTACAAAAAGCAAAAGAAAAAGGCGTAAAACTTTTATTACCCAAAGACTCTATTTCCGCAGACAATTTTGCCAATGATGCCAACTTCAAAACAGAGGACAGCATGAATATCAGCGAAGGCTATATGGGCTTAGATATTGGAGATGAGGCTATTGCAGAGTACAGCAAGGTGATAGAAACCTCCAAGACAATCCTTTGGAATGGGCCAATGGGCGTTTTTGAGATGAGCAACTTTGCCAAAGGAACAAATGAAGTCGCCAAAGCGGTAGTCAAAGCTACCAAAAATGGTGGTTTTTCGCTGATTGGCGGTGGTGATTCGGCGGCGGCAGTCAATCAATTAGGCTATGCTGATGATGTTTCCTACGTTTCTACGGGCGGTGGCGCGCTTTTAGAACTGATGGAGGGAAAAATCCTCCCTGGTGTGGCAGCTTTGGGTTAAGAACTTTTAGATAAGATGTCAAACCTATAAGGTGTTAAAGACCTTATAGGTAGGTTGTTCAGAATTCACCTATTTTTTCCATCAAAAATAGGTGAATTTTTCTCTTTTTTGGGTGGTTTTTTTAGGTCTTTTCCCTTGATAGTTTCTAAGGCTTTTCGTACTTCTGAACTTTGGTATTGTCCCCCAATCGAGGCTAAGGTCAAGATAAAAGAACTTAAAGCAGGGCTGTTCTTGGGTAGTTTTTGTTTCAACTTACCGAAAGCACTCTCTATCACGTCAGAACA
>JAAFJS010000058.1 GCA_013298985.1 Cytophagales bacterium | reverse complement strand
CCCTCACTTTTACTGAGCCTTGGCTCGGTGGACGCAAGCCCAATGGTTTTTCTGTGGCAGTTAACCACTCCGTAAGCCGTACCATCAATCCAGTAACCCAAGAAATAATTGGTTCTTTGCAGATTTCGGGGATTAATGCCAGCCTAAACAGAAGGCTTACCGTCCCTGATGACTGGTTTGTAATGAGCAACTCACTTGGTTATCAGCATTATAACATCGATAATTTTCTCCAAGGAGGCATAGGTAATTTGCCACCAGGCAGGTATAACAGCGTTACTTTTAATACTACCATTTCGAGAAATAGCATTGACAATATTCAATTTCCACGTTCAGGCTCTACCGTTTCATTGAGCATGAACTTCACACCGCCTTATTCCTTAATCACTGGGCAGGATTTGTTTTCCAGACCTGACGGCTCAAAGTGGGTGGAGTATTACAAATGGATGTTTGACAACACTTGGTATCAGCAGATTATAGGCAAGTTGGTCATCGTAGCTCGCGCACACATGGGCTTGATGGGCGCATACAACAAAGCTGTTCCTATCAGTCCCTTCGAACGCTTCGTATTGGGCGGAAGCGGCATGACCTTCAACAACTTCTTGCTTGGTACGGAAATCATTGCCTTGCGTGGCTATACAGACCAATCCGTCATTCCCTTGCAATCCGATGGCAACGGCGGACAACGATATTTGCAGACAAGCCAAGGCGGTCAAGGTGGTATTATTTACAACAAATTTGTATTGGAACTGCGCTACCCGCTTTCTTTGGCACAATCTGCCACTATTTTCGTGCTTGGATTTGCAGAAGGTGGTAATAACTGGGCGCGTTTTGCGGACTTCAACCCCTTCCAGTTAAAACGTTCGGCAGGGGTGGGCGCAAGGATATTTATGCCCGCCTTTGGTATGCTGGGGATTGACTGGGCGTATGGATTTGATACGATTCAAGGTGCTACAGGCGTGAACGGCAGCCAGTTCCACTTTACGATTGGACAGCCGATTAGGTAATGACTAATTTTTAAATGATGAATTACAAATGAAAAAACTTCTTTTCGCATTTTTGATTTTCTTGTTTTTTGCGTCCCACGCCAGCGCACAACGCTTTGGCTACGTGGATACGCAGCTAATTGTGGAAAAAATGCCTGATTATGCTACCGCACAAGGGCAACTGGACAAAATGACAGAGCAGTGGCAAAAAGAACTGGAAGGAAAGCAGAAAGAGTTGGGCAAGATGCGCTTGGACTATGAAGCAGAAAAATTGCTTTTTACCGAAGATATGAAAAAGCAACGCCTGAACGATTTGGAGGCAAAAGAAAAAGAAATCAGAGAGTTCCAGACTAAAATCTTTGGGGTAGAAGGGCAGCTTTTCCAGAAAAGAGTAGAACTGATGAAGCCAATCCAAGATAAGCTGGCAGATGCCATCGCAAAAGTAGCCCGCAAGCGCAAACTGAGTTTTATTTTTGACAAGGCGGGTGATGTGAGCATGGTGTATTCTGACCCCACCCACAACTATACGGATATAGTCATGGAAGAACTGGGCTTAAAGGAAAAACCAAAGAAATAAACAATTAACAATTTTTACAATGACGCATAAATTAATGGTGCGTTAATTGCAGATTTGTGCGTAATTATTCATTTTTGCGGACAAATTTTTAAATAGTAAACATTAAAACAGTAAAATTTCAATGAAAAAATTATTTTCCATAGTTGCATTTGTAATGTTGGTAGCGGTAGGACAAACTTTTGCCCAAAAAGTAGGTTACACAAGTGCGGAAGCCATACTACAACAACTGCCAGAAGCAAAAACCATTGATGCAGAACTCACTGCCTACGGCGCACAACTCAAAACTGAGTTAGAGAAAAAACAAAAAGAGTTTCAAACCAAACTTGCGGCATATCAAGCTGAAGCCGAAAAATTAGCTCCTGTAGTCAAAGAGCAGAGAGAGAAGGAGTTACAGGCTTTGCAACAAGGCTACCAAGAATTTCAGCAAAAAGCACAAGAAGGTATGCAGAAAAAACAGCAAGATTTAGTTACGCCTGTATATGAGAAAATCCAGAAAGCGATTGACGAGATTGCAAAGGCTGAAAACTTTGATTTTGTATTCAGCACAGATGCTTCTGGTGTGCCTATTCTTTTGTTTGCCAAGGAAGACCACAACCTCACCAACAAGGTAATCACCAAGTTAGGTGGTACGCCCATTCCTGTAAAACCCAAAAATTAATTACCAAAATTATTAAACATTAAAAATAAAAAATAGAATGAAAAAAATACTTCCCATTATCGCTTTTGTGCTATTGATTGCAGTAGGACAGACTTTTGCCCAAGTCAAAGTGGGTTATGCAAGCGCAGAGGCTGTTTTAGGACAACTCCCAGTAGCCAAAACCATAGAAGCCGAACTCAAAGCGTACAGCGCACAACTTGCCAAAGAAATGGAAACCAAGCAAAAAGAGTTTGAGGGAAAATACCAAGATTACGTCAAAAATAATGCAACAATGCCTGTGGTAGTGAAAGAGCAAAGAGAAAAAGAATTGCAAACACTCAATCAAAATTTGCAAGAGTTTCAGCAAAAAGCACAGCAGGATTTAGAGAAAAAAAGAGGTGATTTGCTCACTCCTGTTTTTGGGAAAATCCAAACTGCACTTGATGAAGTTTCAAAAGCAGAAGGTTTTGATTTTGTGTTTAGTACAGATGCTTCAGGCGTGCCTATTTTGCTCTTTGCAAAGGAAGAACACAACCTGACCAACAAAGTCATCATCAAATTAGGTGGGACGCCCATTCCAGCAACTCCTGTTAAGCCTGCACCAACTACTACAACACCTGAAAAGAAAAACTAAGCAATATTTTTTCACTACAAATATAAAAAAGTGGCTCTGAGTATATTCAGAGCCACTTTTTTTATTCATCAGGATTAATACCTAACTCACGCAGTTTTTGTGCAAGCATTTCTGCCCTCTTGCTTTCTTTTTCCGCCCTTGCATTTTCTCTTTCTGCGCGCAGTTTTTGCTCTTTTCCCGTAGGAATGGGTTTATTCTCATGGTCAGCCCATCGAAGCCAAATAGAATATGCATCTTCGTATTCGCCTTCCCAAAGCACTAAATTTAGCCCTAATTCCTCAAAAATAGCATCATTCTTTGTTACATAACCAAAACCATTTTTCTTAAAAATCCTCAAAATTGGCTTGTTGTAATGCTCGGCGGGGTCAAAAACGACATAGTATGGAATCCCGATTTGGGCATACAAGTCTTTTTTATAGCCCAGCTCATTGCCTTTGAGATTAGAAACGACCTCTATGACGATTTCGGGGGCTTTGCCGTACTTCCAAATAAAATAGGAACGGTGTTGCTTTTCCCACATTTCGGGAGGCGCGCTCACATCAAGGCTCAACATCATATCAGGGACTACTGCCGATTTTTCAGAAGAATAAAACAAGCCCACATTGGCAAGAGCTATGAAAGGTCTATCATTTAGCGGAGTCCAAGACGTATAAAGCGGTTCCGTCAGCAGACGTTGCTGTTTTTCAGAAAAAAGATTGTCCACAGGCTTATCATCTTCAGTTATCAAATTGGTATAATCTATTTCTATTACCTCATCATCTATCACGCTGACCACAATATTTGTATTTTCCATAGATTCAAGTGAAATTTTATACTAAATTACAAAAAATAAAAGAAACAAGAAAAATTTATTAAAACTTTCCGCCTTTATTTTTCTAATTTTTTTGCTTGCCAATTCACTTTCCCAATTCCGCACAAAAACGACCGAAAACGGACAATCTTCTTTGAGTTATGAGTTATAAGTTATTAGTTGTGAATGAGTTATGTTTGGCAAAGTAATTGGAATACAGAGAATAAATAACTTTGTAATTCCAGATTTCAAATTCTCACATTCCAGATTCTATAATACTATGCTACAAACTCATTTTAAACTCGCCTTACGCAATATTTTGAGAAACAAACTTTATGCGGCACTAAATATTGCTGGACTTTCTATCGGACTCGCTTTCAGCATCTTGCTGATGATGTGGGTACAAGACGAACTTAGTTTTAACACTTTTCACGAAAAAACGGAACAACTCTATCAGGTCAATGCAGGCATTGGCACAGGTACAGGTAAACAGACATGGGGCGTAACTCCTGCGGCTATTGCTTCATATAGCCTGCGCGAAATCCCCGAAGTGAGTGGGGCGGTGCGTTTTGCTGACAACTATGACATTGGCATACTGGAAGTGGATAACAAGAAAATTAGCAAAAAATGGCTCAGTTATGTGGATAGTTTATTTTTCCAACTCTTTGATTACAAGCTAATTAAAGGAAATACAAATAAACCTTTCCCTACACTACAATCTATTATTATCAGCGAAAGCATTGCTAAAACTTATTTTGGGACGACTGACGTGATTGGGAAAACACTGGTAGCCGACAAAAAAGATAGCTACGTGGTAAGTGGTGTAATGCAAGACTCTCCTAAAAATTCTACTTATCGTTTTGATATTGTGTTTAGTTATGAGCTTTTCAAATCTCGTTTTGGAGGAAACTTTGATTGGAAAACGAGGGACGAGGACTGGGGAAATTTTCCTGGTGCTACATTTCTATATGTCAAATCTGCTCAAAATGTACCAACCATTGAGAAAAAACTCACTGATTTGATAGAAAAGCATAATAAATACAGCGAAGGCACTACTTTCACCTTGCAGCCCTTGGCAAATATTCATCTTTACAAGGCTGACGGTGGTGAAGGTGGAATCCAAACGGTGCGTATTTTTGCCATCATTGCCTTAGTTATCTTGCTGATAGCGTGCATAAACTATATGAATTTGACTACTGCCCTCGCCTCCCAGCGCGCCAAAGAAGTTACCGTTCGCAAAATCATAGGCGCGCAAAAATTCCAGTTATTTAACCAATTTTTGGCAGAATCTTCTTTGCTGTTTGCAATGAGTCTAAGTATTTCCTTGCTGATGATTTATTTATTGATGCCTATTTACAATGAAATTGCTGGTAAAGAGATGGTTTTCAACATCTTGGACACGCAAATTTTAACCATAGTTGGTGTGGCTATTGGCGGAACATTGCTGGTAGCGGGTATCTATCCTGCGCTTTTGCTTACCACTTTTAATCCTATGCAAGTCCTCAAAGGCAGAATGATGGTAGGAACGAGCAATATTACTTTCCGCAAGATATTGGTAAGTACACAATTTGTTTTTTCTGTAGTCTTGATTATCAGCACGTTAATTATAGGTAGGCAACTGACTTATATCCAAGAGAAAAATTTGGGGTATGATAGAGAAAACACTATCTCCTTTAATATGCGCTATGAGATGATGAGCAAATTTGAAACAGTAAAAGGCGAACTGATGAAAAACCCAATGGTGCTGGGCGTTACATCAGGCAACGGCGAACTGCATAACAATGGTAACTCGACAGGCGATACGGAGTGGGAAGGGAAAGAGCAAAATAGAATGCTTCTCATTCACCCTATGAGTATCGAGAAGGATTTTTTGACTGTTTTTAAGATGAATTTGACAGCAGGGAAGGGCTTTTCGGGTACGCCTGCGGATTCTTCGCACTATATTTTGAACGAAACCGCTATCAAGGAAGCAGGTATCATTGACCCCATTGGCAAGCGTTTCAAACTTTGGGACAAGGAAGGAACGATTGTGGGTGTGGTAAAAGACTTTCATTTTGCATCAATCAGAAAAAAAATAGAACCAGCTATTTTTTATTATCGCCCCCAAGATAACTACAAAATTTACGTCAAAACCAAAGGCAAAGCATTGGCAAATGTAATTGCAGACAGCGAAAGGCTGTGGAAGCAATACAGCGCAGATTATCCGTTTGACTATGAATTTCTGGACGAGGCTTATAGCAAACTCTACCAATCAGAGCAGCGAATGGGCAAACTGTTCAATTATTTTGCTTTTGTGGCGATTTTTATTGCTTGTTTAGGGCTTTTTGGCTTGGCAACTTATACGGCGCAAAGCAAAACCAAAGAAATCGGAATCCGCAAGGTATTGGGCGCAACACTTTCCAGCTTGGCTTTTATGCTTTCCAAAGATTTTTTGAAATTGGTATTGGCGGCGTGTGTGATTTCATTCCCAATAGCTTACTATCTCATGGACAAGTGGTTAGCTGACTTTACTTATCGCATAGGTATAGATTTCAGTGTGTTCTTGTTGGCGGGAATAGGAATTTCTCTTATTGCTTTATTAACAGTGAGTTATCAGGCTATCAAGGCAGGAATGATGAACCCAGTGAAGTCGCTTCGTTCAGAATAAAAAATACAAAATCTGGAATGAGGAATCTGGAATGAATAATTTTAATTTCATTCCAGATTCCAGATTAAAAAATGCTAATTGATATAAAAACTATGATACAAAATTATCTCAAAGTTACTTTGCGTAACCTACTGAAAAACAAGGGATACTTCTCCATTAATTTGCTTGGGCTTGCGCTTGGTATTGCCTGTGCCTTGCTTATTTTTGTACTGATTCGCTACGAAAATAGCTTTGATACTTTCCACACCAAGGCTGACCGAATTTATAGAGTGGTTGCCTTTCAAAAAGATGAAAATGAAAAGGAAAATATTATTTCTTCAAGCCATTATTCTCTTTTAGAAGCACTTAGGACTGATTTTGCGGAGGTGAAAAGCACCATTGCACGAAATGATGGCTGGGACTTGCAAATCAATGTAAAAGATGAACTCAAAGGCACAGAAAAGAAGTTTTTGGAAAACAAAACTGGCTTTTTAGCACCTGAATTTTTTGAGATTTTTGACTTTGAGATGGCGCAAGGAGAAGCGAAAACAGCAATCAAAGACCCAAATACAGTTATTATTTCTGAAAAAACGGCAAAGAAATACTTTGGGAATGAGAATCCTCTGGGCAAAGTGATTAGCTGGAGAGAGAGGGTAGATTTCAAAATTACAGGTGTATTCAAAGATTTTCCTTCCAATACTGATTTTCCTTATGAAATTATATTCTCGTACGCCACTATGCTACAGATAGAAGGCAATGAAAATATGGAAAGCTGGAATGGCTTATGGAGTCAGTTAGAAACGTATATACTTCTCCCTGAAAATGTTACACCTGCTCAAATAGAAGCACGCTTCCCTGCCTTTGGCAAAAAATACTTAGATGAAGATGAGCAAAAGAGAAGACGTTACGCATTACAACCTATTGCTGATATACATTTTAACAAAGATACGGGCAATTTTACCCAAAGAACGGCATCAGTAGAGCATCTATGGGCATTAAGCTTGGTAGCGATATTTTTGATTTTGACAGCTTGCATCAACTTCATTAACTTAGCAACGGCACAAGCAGTCAAAAGAAGCAAAGAAGTAGGTATTAGGAAAGTTTTGGGAAGTAGCCGCATGGCTCTGGTGCAGCAGTTTTTGGGAGAAACCTTGCTCATTACACTATTTGCCATCATCATTGCTTGCGCGGGCGCAGAGTTAATTTTGCCTTTTGTGAACCAGCTTATGGGACTTTCTATTGAAAAATCTTTCCTTTGGAATGGACAATCTGCGCTGTTTTTAACGGGATTGCTTGTTTTTGTAACCATACTGGCAGGTTTTTACCCCGCTTTGGTACTTTCAGGCTTCAAACCTATTTTAGCAATCAAAAACTCCATTACCTCCAATCAAGCAGGCGGGCTAAACTTGCGTAGAGGCTTGATAGTCTTGCAGTTTGCTATCTCCCAAGTTTTGATTACAGCAACTATCATTGCTACACAACAAATGGATTTTTTCAAGAAAAAAGACTTGGGCTTTACCAAAGATGCTGTTTTGACAGTGAATTTGCCCAAAAAAGACTCTATTCGCTTTGAAACATTGAAAAGTGAATTGGGAAGAATCAGCGAAATAGAAAAGGTAAGCCTTTCCTTTGCCCCGCCAAGTGCAGGTTCTAACTGGACAAGTGGCTTCCGCTACGCCGAGCATGGGGACACTGATTATGAGGCAAATATGAAACTGTCGGATACAGACTATTTGGATTTATACGACTTAAAATTATTGGCAGGAAGAAACTTTAACCGTTCCGATACACTCAATGAAATTGTTGTAAATGAAACCCTTACCAAAAAATTAGGTTTTACCAATCCGCAAGATGCCATCGGGAAAACACTTTTAATTAGTAGGCGCAGAAAAATTCCCAAAGAAATCGTGGGCGTAGTCAAAGATTTTCATGTGTATTCTTTGCAGCAGGCAATGGCTTCTGTGGTGATTGGCGCAAATAGAGGTGCCTATAATATTGCAAGTATCAAGCTGAATATGAGCAATATGGCAGCAACTTTGCCCAAAATAGAGAAAGTTTGGACAAGCGTTTTCCCTGAATATGTCTATGAGTATAATTTTTTAGACAAACAATTAGAAGAATTTTATATTGGCGAAGAACGCCAAGCTAACTTGTTCAAAATCTTTGCTTTAATTGCTATTTTTATTGGTTGCATTGGCTTGTACGGCTTAGTTTCTTTCATGGTAGCACAGAAAACCAAAGAAATAGGCGTGCGAAAAGTATTAGGAGCATCAGTAAATCAAATCATCTTTATTTTTTCCAAAGAATTTGCCAAACTGTTACTGATTGCTTTTTTAATTGCCTCACCCTTAGTATATTATGTGATGAAAGGCTGGTTAGAAAACTTTGAATACCGCATAGATATAGGGGTAAGTGTTTTTGCCATTGCCATTATAGCTTCTGCGCTAATTGCAGCTCTGACCGTAGGCTACAAATCTTTCAGGGCAGCGACCGTAAATCCTGTGAAAAGTTTGAAGTCAGAGTAAAAATATTATTTGAGGGCTGTTTGGTATTGGCAAGGGGTTATGAAAGGTCTATCATTCAATTTAATCCAAGAAATATACAATTCAGCCCCTCACCAAACAAATCAATAGCACAGGGAAAGTTTTGCCAAATTGGATTTTAGGTTTTAAAAATTATTTAATTAATTGATTATCAAATAATTATATGCAAAAACTCCTTATCCTTTTCTTGTTTTTATGTTGCTATCACGCTTATGCTCAAAAAGAGCTACCAATTGTCCGAGCTAACTCTAAACCACTGACAATCAGAGACGGACAAGCTCTGATTGGGGGCGTGATAGTGCCTGAAGCAAAGCCCGATATTTACGAAGTATCCTTGCCCTACCAAGAAAAGATAGTAACCTACATCACAGACATTGATTCTATCTCTTTCATTGTTAAGTATGGTGAAAAGCATGATTTCATTATTTTGCTTAACGGAAAAGACAGTTGTTACAATCAAATTTCTGCAAATCCTAAACATCTCACTTACAAGCAGAAAGCAGAAAACACAGATGCAGATACGCTTCCTTTCATCGTAAAAACAGAACGTATTTATTTTACAGGGAAAGTAAATGGTGTAGAAAATCTACTTTTTCAGCTTGACTTGGGCGCAGGTGCGACTTGCGTGAATCACAAATCTGTCAAAAAGATGAAATTGGTCTTTGATGGAAAAACAAACCTTATCAATTCTCATGGGTCAAATGAAACACGCACAAGCAAACATAATCAATTAGAAATCAATAATTTATTGTGGGAAAATGACTATTTGGTAGAAACTCGAAACATGGAAAGCTGGGAAGATGTGATAGTGGGTAATTCTCTATTTTTGGATAAAATCATAGAAATAGATTATAACAAGCAAATTGTCCTGATTCACAAGCAATTACCCGATAAGACGAGTGAATATACAAAGTTTGACATGATATTGGACGGAGGCGTGCGCCCAATGATTAAAGCAAGTGTAGAAATAGAAGGCAAAAAATATACAGATTGGTATTTATTTGACACAGGACATACAGGAGAACTGCTTATTCCTATGCACCTCATAGAAAAATATGGTATTGGAGATAAAATCCCGACAATCATTGGTTTAGGAAAACGAAAAATAGCGAAACTGCCCAAATTTTTGATAGGGAAGTATGAATTTTTGAAAGAAATCGTCGTCTTACAAAAGGGAGAACTCCACAGGTTTGGCTTGATTGGCAATAAAATCTTGAACAAGTTTAACATTATCATAGACAATAGAGCTGGATTTATGTATTTGAAAGAAAATAAATAGTTAGCTTCTATTTTGCTCCCTTGAATTTTCTTATCTCTTTTCCCAATTCCGCACAAAAACGACCGAAAACGGACAATATTTTTTGAGTTATGAGTTATAAGTTGTTAGTTATGAGTAAATTATGTTTGGCAAAGTAATTGAAAATATATAACCTGGAATGTGGAATCTGGAATGAGAAATGAAATACAAATTTTTAATTCCAGATTTTTAATTAATTCCAGATTCCAGATTCCTAACTTCTAATTTATATAAAAACCATGATAAAGAACTACCTCAAAATCGCCCTAAGAAATCTCTGGAAAAATAGAGGCTCTGCTGCTATCAGTGTTATTGGACTGACGGTTGCATTTTGTATTAGTTCGTTATTGATACTTACAGCCTATTTTCAGCTTACTTTTGATGATTTTCATCAGAATTCTAAGCAGATTTATCAAGTCTATTTTAATCTGAGTGAAAATGGCGACATCAAGCAATCTGGTGAAACTCCACTTCCTATGTTTGATGCCATCGAGTCCGAGTTTAGCGAGTTTGATGCTGCAACAAGACTGAATATAGGCAGGAAAAGTGTAATCACTGCCAATAATAAGTCCATTGAGAAAGTGGTGGCTTATGCAGACGCAGATTTTCTTTCAATGTTTACCTTTCCTTTGGAAAATGGCTCACCAAAAATGGCACTAAATAATTTACAAAACATTATTATCAGCAAAGCCACCGCAGAAGCATTATTTGGCAAGGAAAACCCTATTGGGAAAACGGTAAGCATCGGAAAATCAGGCGAAGAAAGCTCATTCATCATTTCAGCAGTAGCAGAGGAATGTCCGTTTAACTCTACCATCAAATTTGATGCGCTTTGCCGAATAGAAACCAAACCGACTTATCAGCAAGAAAAAGCAAACTGGTCTAACAATGGAAATAGTCTTTTTGTGATGCTTTCAGAAAAAACTGATGCTGTCCAAATGGAGCAAAAATTAGTAGCATTTGCTAAAAAGTATTATCCTGAAAGTTTTGAAAATCAAAAAGCTGGGGAAATTTTTCAACTCAAATTACTGAATCTGAGCAAAGTCCATTTTGACAAGGGCGTTTCGGGTGGAAAATCTGCGCCGATTGCGATTGTGTATGCGCTGATAGGATTAGCTATTTTTATATTGCTCATCGCTTGTTTCAATTTTGTCAATCTGAGTGTTGCCAAGCACTTCAAAAGAGCAAAAGAAATGGGCGTAAGAAAAACAATGGGGGCGATGAGAAGTAGTTTGTTTTTACAATTATGGAGTGAATCTATCTTCATTTGTTTCACAGGTTTTGTGCTTGGATTATTGTTGATAATAGAGGCTTTGCCCTTGTTTAATGCCCAGTTTAATGCCAAAATCAGCTTAGATTTCTTATTCCAGCCTGCATTTATCACCATCATGTTAGGATTACTTTTGGCAGTTACGCTACTGGCGGGAGGCTATCCTGCTTACAAAATGAGTCGCCTCGATTTGGTCGAAGTATTGAAGGGAAAAGTAGTAAATCCAAAGTCAGGCTTGTTACGCAATTCATTGATAGTTAGCCAGTTTACTATTTCTTCTTTACTGATTTGTATTACACTTATTGCCAATCAACAATTAGATTATTTAAGACAAAAACCCCTTGGTTTTGACAAAGAGCAAGTAATTAGTATTCCTGTGGGTAGCCAGCTTTCTGGTAAAAAAATGCTTGAACTGACAAGAAACGAATTTGGTAGTGATGCTGCAATTATGGCGATTTCGGGTAGTAATGCCAATCTGGGGAAGGGCAGAGATAGAGTAACGAGTCGTAGCACAGTAGGGTTTGAATTCAAAGAAAATCAATTCTCGGCAGATTGGGTAACAGTAGATGGGGATTTTGTCGGAACGATGAATATCCCATTGACAGAGGGCATTTCGCAGAGTAAAAATACAGTAAATGGTGTAATTTGGATTTCTGAAAGTCTAAAAAAGGCAATGGGTAGTGGCGAAGTTTTGAATACTTTTATAAGTGATAGCAGCAATCAAATAGTAGGGGTTTTCAAAGATTTTAACCTATATGCCCCATCAGATAAAGCACTTCCTATCGTAATACAGCAATCAAAAGAGGCTGATATTCAATACATTTTCCTGAAAGTAAAAACTGAATCAATGGCAGCTACGATGGATAAATTAGTTGCTTTTTGGAAAAAAAATACAGATGGATTAGAATTTATGGGTTCGTTTTTAGATGAAAATGTGGAGTCGTGGTATCAAAACGAAAGTATGCTTATCCAAATTTTCAGCTTTGCGTCAAGTTTGGCTATCTTCCTCTCTTGCATGGGACTTTTTGCGGTGTCTTTGCTCATTATCGAACTCAGAGTCAAAGAAATAGGTATCCGCAAAGTGATGGGGGCTTCTGTGCAGAACATTGTGTTGATGCTCAGTAGCTATTTTCTCAAATTCATTTTCTTGGCATTTTTGATTTCATTGCCCTTGGCTTGGGTTGCGATGGATAGCTGGCTTACAACCTATTCATATCGAATCAATTTGACCTTTACGCCTTTCGTCATTGTCATATTGAGTGTAAGCCTTCTTGCTTTGCTAACAGTGAATTATCAAGCTATCAAAGCTGCTTTGGTGAATCCTGTGAAGTCGCTACGGTCGGAGTAATTTTTACTGGTTCAAGGCCTCAGCCTTGAATCTTTTTGGGTTCAAGCGTAACGCTTGAACCAGTAGGAAAATCTGGAATGAGAAATAAAAAACAAAAATGAATTTCTAACTCCAAATTCCAGACAGTTCGCCGCTGCAATTTTTAATTTTCAGATTTTAATTTATTCTATACTTATAAATTATTAAAGCTATGTTCAAAAATTTCTTAAAAATTAGTTTCCGTAACTTGCTCAAAAACAAGGCATATTCCTTCATTAATATTTTGGGCTTGGCGATGGGTTTTGCTTGCTGTATCTTGATTGCCTTGTTCATCAAGGACGAATTGGGCTATGACCGCTATCACTCACAAGCAGATAACATTTACAGAGTTACAAGAGATTTTTTGTCCAAAGATGGCTCGGTGAGTTTGCATTTAGGACACATAGCTCCCCCTTTTGCGCCTTTGATTAAAAATGACTTTCCTGATGTCAAATATGCGGCAAGAGTATTAGAAAATAGTTTTTTGCTTTCTATAGAAGAAAATGGACGACAGGAAAAATCTTTTAACGAAGACCGAATAAGTATTGCTGAACCTGAGATTTTTAAAATTTTTGACATCTCGGTCATGAGTGGCAACCCAGAAAGCGCATTGAGTGAGCCTTTGACCATTATGCTCAGTGATAAAATGGCTGAAAAATATTTTGGTAAGCAAGACCCTATTGGAAAGATACTCAAAGCAGATAATCAATTCGAGGTCAGGGTAACAGGCGTATTCAAGTCTTTTCCTAAGCAGTCGCACTGGCACCCAGACTTTTTGGTTTCTTTCAAGACTTTGGAAGACAGCACCATTTATGGAAAGAGAAATTTAGAAACCAATTGGGGGAACAACTCTTTTGCGACTTATCTACTTGTCAATGAGGACTTTTCCAAAGAAAGGACAGAAGCACTTTTTCCAAAATTTTTGGACAAACACATGGGAGCATCATCTGTAACCAATGGTTCTCCTATGCCTTCTACTTTTACACACTTGTATTTGCAAAAACTCACTGATATTCACTTGTATTCTCATTTGGATTCGGAAGTGGAGGCAAATAGCGACATCAAATTTATTTACCTGTTTTCTGTGATTGGTTTATTTATCTTGTTGATTGCGTGTATTAACTTCATGAACTTATCTACTGCAAGGGCGGCAAATCGTGCCAAGGAAGTAGGCGTGAGGAAAGTGGTAGGAGCAATAAAAGCACATTTGATAGGGCAGTTTTTGAGTGAATCTATCGTTGTTGCCCTTCTATCATTGATTTTAGGAAGTGGAATCGCCTTGTTTACCTTGCCACTGCTCAATGAGTTTACAGATAAATCCATGACTTTTAATATTTTAGAAAATTGGACTGAATTATTATTATTAATTGTA
The DNA here is from genome assembly GCA_013298985.1 of Cytophagales bacterium. GTDB lineage: Bacteria > Bacteroidota > Bacteroidia > Cytophagales > Thermoflexibacteraceae > Thermoflexibacter. The sequence goes on along the minus strand of JAAFJS010000058.1, from coordinate 12,569 downwards.
TTTGCCTCATTTACAGGTATTTTAGCAGGAACTTATCCTGCTTTTGTGCTTTCTGCTTTCCGCCCTGCCCAAGTGCTGAAAGGGCAGATGAGTTCTGGCAGGGCAAATGCACCTTTGAGAAAAGGTTTGGTTATATTCCAATTTGGGATTTCTGTGGTGCTTATCATTGCAACTGCTTTGGTTTTTCAGCAACTCCAATACATGAATAGCAAAGATTTAGGTTTTAAGAAAGACCAAGTAGTAAACTTGCCTTATTACAGAGAACTTGGAGAAAGTTATGATGCATTTTATAATGAATTGACAAAGAACACATTAGTAAAAAATGCAAGCCGTTCCTCACGCCTACCTTCGGGACGTTTGCTCGACTCTAATGATGCGCGCGCCCAAGTAGGAAAGAGTGATTCTATGTCTGCTACCTCTATGGTTATCAAAATGTTACTCACAGACCACCAATTTTTAGCCACTTACCAAATGCCTTTGGTAGCTGGTCGTCATTTTTCCAAAGATATAGGTACTGACGATACTACTGCCTTTATTTTGAATGAAGCCTCTATAAAAATGATAGGATGGAAATCTGCACAAGATGCTATTAATCAGCCTTTTGGGTATGGCAATAGGAATGGAAAAATAGTAGGCGTAGTCAAAGACTTTCATTTTGAGTCATTACATCAGGAAATTGTGCCGCTTGTCTTTTTTATCAATCCTCGCTTTTATAATAACCTCTCTATCAAGATACAAGGCGATACCAAGGCAAGTTTGGCACACGTGGAGAAGGTTTGGAATCAGTTTTTGCCGAATCGACCATTTGAATATGAGTTTTTAGATACACGCTACGGGCAGCTCTACGAAAGTGAGCAAAAACAAGGCAATTTATTCATTATTTTTTCAAGTTTGGCGATTTTCATTGCTTGCTTGGGCTTGTTTGGCTTGGCTTCGTACAGCACTTTGCAGCGCACCAAAGAAGTAGGCATTCGCAAGGTTATGGGCGCGTCTGTGGGACAAATTGTGTTTTTATTTTTCAAGGAATTTGCCGTTTTGGTAACTATTGCCAATTTGGTTGCCTTCCCAATCGCCTACTATGTAATGAGCAATTGGCTACAAAATTTTGCGTATAAGATTAGCATTGGTGGGGGCGTATTTGGTTTGGCAGTATTGATTTCTATTTCTATCGCACTGATTACCATTAGTTTACAAACTATCAAAGCGGCGGTGGCAAATCCTGTGAAGTCGCTGCGGTCGGAGTAATTTAATCTGGAATCTGGAATGAAGAATGAGAAATGAGATACAATTTCTAAATTTTAAATTATTCATTCCAGATTTCTAATTTTCAGATTTTTTAATTTCTAATTGATATAAAACCATGATAAAGAACTACATCAAAATCGCATTTAGGAGTTTGCGAAGGAATACGCTTTTTTCCTTTGTCAATATTGGAGGATTAGCTATTGGGCTGACTTGTAGTTTGCTCATTATCATTTACATCTTGCACGAAGTCAGCTATGACCGTTTCCATGAAAAAAGCGATAGGATTGCAAGAGTCATTATGGACTATGGAGGAGAGGCAAAGTCAGTAAAAACCTCTTCTACGGGTACGAAGGTGGCGCACGCATTCAGCCGAGAAATGCCCGAAGTGGAGCTTGCGGTACGTATGACTGCTGATGGGTCGAGAATAGTGCGACACCAAGACAAGGTATTTGAGGAAAAATATTTTACTTATGCAGATTCTACTTTTTTCCAAATTTTTTCTTTCAAATTGCTACAAGGAAGCCCCGAAAAAGTCCTTGCTGCACCCGAAATGATAGTGATTAGCGAGTCTGCCGCCAAAAAATATTTTGGTGCAGAAAATCCAGTAGGTAAGACGCTCAAAATCAATGATAGACGCGATTTGATGGTTACAGGCGTGATGCAAGATTTCCCAAGTAATTCGCAAATGAAATTTGACTTTGTTGCTTCCTTTTCTACCATAGATGCCTCCAAATATGAGGATTGGTGGTCGGCAAATTATAAAACCTACCTCTTGCTCAAAGACAAAGGAAGTATTGCAAAAATGCAAGCGAAAATGGATAACTATATGAAATCTAAGGTAGCAGAAACAGAGGTAACAGGCAAGGACTACTTGACGTACCATTTAGAGCCACTGACAGATACGCACCTTTTTTCTGACACCGAGGGCAGCTTTTTGCCTACCAATAATATCTCCTATATTTACATCATGAGTGGGATTTCTTTGCTCATTTTGTTTATTGCTTGCTTTACGTACATCAATCTACTCACCGCACAATCAACAGAAAGAGCAAAGGAAGTGGGTATTCGCAAGGTAATTGGTGCTTATCGTGGGCAAATTTTTAGGCAGTTCTTAGGAGAGGCTTTCCTAACTACTTTCTTGGCAATGGTTTTAGCACTTGTACTGACTGCTTTATATTTACCTTCTTTTGGCGAATTAATGGACAGAAATTTTGCCTTTGATGCGCTAAAAAATCCTACTTTTTGGGGAGTTTTAGCTTCTTTATTTCTTGTGATTGGCTTTTTTGCAGGAGGTTATCCTTCCATTGTGCTTTCAAATCTGTCCTCTATGAATATTTTGAAAGGGACATTTAAAACCTCACGTGCAGGTCTTTGGCTACGTAAGTCGCTGATAATCTTCCAATTTGCGATTTCTATTTTCTTGATAATAGGGACAATCGTATTTCATCATCAGCTTTCTTTTATTCAGAATAAAAAGTTAGGATATGAAAAAGAACACGTCTTGGTTTTGCCCATTGATGGAAAAATAATAGAAAAACTGCAAACCATTAAAAATGAGTTAAAACAGAATCCTGATGTGCTTCATGTTTCCATGAGTTACGAAAGCCCCGTAACTGTAAATGGAGGCTACTCTATGCGAAGGTTAGATATGCCCGAAGATAAGTATCTCTTAGTGAAGGCTTTGCCAATAGATGAAGAATTTGTAAAAACAATGAATTTGCAAATCATCACAGGCTCTGACTTGACAGAGGCAGATATGAAAACCTTAAACAATGAAAATTTTAGGCAAAATTATTATCATTTTATCCTCAACGAATCAGCCGCCAGAGAGTTAGGGTGGAGTCCACAAGAGGCAATAGGGAAAAAAATGGTGGTCAGTGCCAGAAACGGAGAAGTCAAAGCAGTCGTCAAAGATTTTCATATTGCGTCTATGAGGGACAATATCACTTCTTTGGTGCTTTTTCCTGATACTTACGGAAGTGTATTGCTTGCTAAATTGAGTGGGAAAAACATCACCAAAACAATCCAATCCATAGAAAGTCAGTGGAAAAATTTTGCGCCGCACAGACCGTTTGCATATCATTTTTTAGATGAAGAATTTGACGCACTATACGCTAATGAACGCCAAATCAGCAAAATGGTGGATATTTTTACATTTTTAGCTATTACGCTTGCGTGCTTGGGACTCTTTGGCTTGGTGGGCTTTGTAGCACGCCAAAAAGTCAAAGAAATCGGAATCCGCAAAGTGCTGGGTGCAAGTGTGTTACAAATCACCACCTTACTTTCCAAAGACTTTCTAAAATTAGTGATGATTGCCTTTGTAATCGCTTCTCCAATTGCTTATTACTTCATGGACAAGTGGTTAGCGGACTTTGCATATAGAATCACGATTTCTTGGTGGATATTTGCCTTGGCAGGAGTTTCTGCGGTGCTAATTGCCTTATTAACAGTAAGCTGGCAGAGTATCAAAGCGGCAGTGGCGAATCCTGTAAAGTCGCTGCGGTCGGAGTAGTATTTACTGGTTCAAGGCTAAGCCTTGAATCCTTTTTAGGTTCAAGCGTAACGCTTGAACCAGTGTTGATTTTCATTCCAGATTCCTAATTCCAGATTCAATAATTGATATAAAACCATGATAAAGAACTATTTAAAAATTGCTTTCCGCAACTTACTGATAAACAAGACTTTCAGTTTTCTCAATATTTTGGGCTTAACGGCTGGTACAGTTTGTTGTTTGTACATTTTGATTTATGTCAAAAATCAATTTGGCTATGATGCACACCACCCAAATGCTGAGAACATTTATCGGCTACGAAGTCATATCGAGTTTACTGCTGATAACAATGTTTTCAACAGTGCAACGGTTTCGCCAGTGGTCGCCCCAATGATGAAGAAAGATTTTCCAGAAGTACAGGAATATACTCGTGTTTTAGGCTTTTTCACTTCTAAAAATACGATTTTGAGTGTTGAAGGCAGAACTGAAACCTTTACCGAAGAAAAAGGCTATTTGGTGGACTCGACCTTTTTTAAGGTTTTTGATTATCGTTTTGTCGAAGGCTCACCCGAACATTCCTTAGATGCGCCTTATACGGCGGTTTTATCTACTGAAATTGCCCGAAAACTTTTTGGCAACCAAAAAGCGATTAATCAACGCATCAAAATAGGTAACAATATCAATACAACTACCTATACCGTTACGGGCGTGTATGATGAAAACTATGGGAAATCGCATTTTCAGCCCAAGTTCTTGGTCAATCTCAATAGTGGAGGCTTGGGTGATTTTGCTCGAAACGATACCGAGTGGGGTGGCAATAACTTCATTTACACTTATTTAAAACTCAATCCAAATGCAAACCCTGCCCAATTGGAAGCCAAGTTACCTGTATTTCTGAAACGATATGGCGAAAAGCGAATGGCTGAATTGGGCATGAAAAAACAGCTTTTGCTGCAAAAAATCACTGATATTCATTTGTACTCCAAAGGTATTACAGGGCAAATGGCAAAGGTTTCAGATATTTCGTTTCTTTATATCTTACTATCCATTGCTGCTTTTATTCAACTGATTGCTTGTATTAATTTTGTAAATCTCACCACTGCCCGTTCAGCAAAAAGAGCAAAAGAAATAGGGGTCAGGAAAGCGGTGGGAGCATTTCGTTCCGCTTTGATAGGTCAGTTTTTGGGCGAGTCGCTATTCGTTGCTTTTATTGCTATTTTCTTAGCTTTACCTATCGTGCATTTATTACTTCCTTTTCTTAATTCACTGACCGATAGTAGCCTCACTATCAATTTTTTACGAGATATTGATATTCTATTGATTACGATTTTAGTGGCTCTGGCTACTGGACTTTTGGCAGGGATTTATCCAGCTATTTACCTATCCAATTTTAAGCCTGTAAGTGTTTTGAAAGGTGCTTTCAAGACCAATCCAGCTTCTGTTTTACTACGCAAAAGTTTGGTAGTTTTTCAGTTCTCGATTACTATTGTGCTAATTATCAGTGTATTAGTAATTTCAAAACAACTCGACCTTATCCAAAATAAAGACTTGGGTTTTGACCAAAAACAGAAAATAGTAGTTCCCTTGCCCAATGACCAAGCCCAAACACAGTTCAATGTCCTTAAAAATGAACTATTGAGCCAAAGTGAAATCAAAAATTTAGGAGGAACGACTTATTATCCCTCTCGGCAAATCTTGGAAGATATGCAGATTTTCAAAGCTGGTGGAAGCATGAATCAAGGGTATTTGATAAAAAATAATGGCATCGAACAGGGCTTTTTGCAAACGATGGGAATCAAACTCTTGGCAGGAAGAAATTTTGCACAAGCAGATACCAATAATCAAGTAATTTTGAATGAAAAAGCACTGAAAGTCCTCAACCTGACCCTTGAAACAGCCATAGGAACGCAGATTTTTACAATTTTGAGAGGTAAAAATACTTCTCTTACGGTCATAGGCGTACACAAAGATTACAACAATAATTCGCTGAAAAGCGATATTGACCCTATGCTTTCGTATTTGGATATTTATCCAGATTATGCAATTTTGGAGGTTCAGACCAGTAATTATGCCGAGTTGATTTCAAAAGTCGGAAAAATCTGGAAAAAACTGATTCCTGATGCTCCTTTTGAATATTCATTTTTAGATGAGGACATTCAACAGCAGTATGCAACTGAGCAAACGCTCCGAAAAATCATCAATTCGTTTACGTTGATTGCGATTCTGATTAGTTGTTTGGGACTTTTTGGCTTGGCAATGTTTACTGCCGAGCAACGCACCAAAGAAATCGGAGTCAGAAAGATATTGGGAGCCTCAGCAGTAAGTATCACCACCTTACTTTCAAGAGAATTTTTGAAACCAATATTAGTGGCAATCCTCATCGCCTCGCCCATAGCTTATTTTTCGATGAATACGTGGTTAGAAGGTTTTGCGTATCGGATTGACATTGGCTGGGAAAGCTTTGCAGTTTCAGGCATTTTAGTTGTTTTAATTGCCATGTTCACCGTTAGTTTTCAGGCTATCAAAGCGGCGGTGGCGAATCCTGTGAAGTCGCTGCGGTCGGAATGAGGAAATACATAATCTGGAATGAAGAATCTGGAATTAATAATGAAATACAAAAATGAATTTCTAATTCCAGATTTTTAATTTTCAGATTCCTAATTTTAATTCATTCCAGATTTTCAGATTTTTAATTCCAGATTTAATAATTGATATAAAAACCATGTATAAAAACTACTTTAAAATTGCATTGCGTAACTTGTGGAAAAACAAGCTGTTCTCCTTCATCAATATCATGGGTTTGGGGCTTGCGATTCCTTTTGCCTTGCTCTCTCTGATACAGCTACAAGACGCTTTCGAAACTGATAATTTCCACCCAAAATCGGATAGAATCTATCGAATCATCACTAACGAAATGCCTGCGCTTTCCAGCACTGTCAAATACGCCTCCTCACCTTTTTTATTGGCAGAGAACCTGAAAGAGAAGTACGCCTCTATCGAGCAGGCAACCAAAGTCATGCGTTTTTTTGGCTGGGAGTTGAACAACCGCATTAGAACTATTGACAATATCAGTGGCTTTTATGCAGAGCCAGCTTTTTTTGAGCTATTTAATTTTAGTTTGGCAAAGGGTGCATTAGCTACTGCGCCTAATACGGTGGTTCTGAGCCACGAAACTGCCGAGCTTTTCTTCAAAGATACCGACCCGATTGGCAAAAGTCTGTACCACGCTACGTATGGCTTGTTCACCATTACGGGAGTCTTAAAACCGTATAAAGAAACCACACAGTTTAGGGCTGATGTGATGCTCTCTATGGCTACTTTTACCAAATTTGAGAAAGAAGCAACTGACTCCAAGTCTTGGGCAGATTACAATACACACACATTTATACTACTCCAAGAAAATGCAGACCCAAATACTATCGACTTGGCATTGAATGATTTAACCAAAAAGACAAATGCAGAAATTGCCTTTGCCAATAAAACACATCTATTTAGAAAACAAGCATTTAAGGACATTTCGCCTGACTTTGAGGAACTCCGATACAATGGTGCAGTCATTTCCTTGGTGGATTTATCTCTCCTTTTTGGCTTGGGTTTGGGTATTATTTTATTGGCTGGATTTAACTATACCAATCTGACCTTGGCACGCTCGCTGAGCAGGGCAAAAGAGGTAGGAGTACGCAAGGTAAACGGTGCCACACGCAAGCAACTCATTATCCAATTTATCTTTGAATCTATCTTAATTTCCGCCTTTGCTTTTGTAGTGGGGGTAGTGATTTTGTCATTCTTGAAAGGTGCATTTGTTATCAATGGTATCACGTGGGAGGTTGAAAATCAAGTAGTTCTGTGGTTAAGTTTTATTGCTTTTGTTTTGTTATTAGGGGTGATAGCAGGTGCGCTGCCGTCTTGGGTACTTTCAGGTTTAAAACCGACCAAAATACTAAAAGGAGATATTAATCCTGCTTCGTTTGGGAAAGTTAATTTCCGCAAAAGCCTGATAGTGATACAGTTCGTAGTAACACTTTGTTATATTTTCCAAATGGTGCATCTCTATTCGCAAATGGATTATATGGCAACTGACAATGAAAACTTTAACAGGAAAGGCATTTTCAATATGTTATTATTAGATGAAAAATATCAACCACTTACCCATGCCATCGCCACGCACAAAAACGTAGAACGAATAGGATTTACGTCCTCTGCTTTTGGAGGTGAAGCTACACGTTCTCTTTTCAAAACAGACAAAGAAGCAACTCCCTTAGAAACAAGCTATTATGCCGTAGATAATGCTTTTATTAGCAACATGAAACTTTCCTTTGTAGCGGGTAAAAACCTACCGACAGCACAGACGGATTCGGCAAATAGTTTAGTGGTTTTAAACGAATTTGCGGTTAAAAGATTCGGCTTAGGAACGCCGCAAGAGGCTTTGGGGAAAACAATTTTGACACCTGAAAATGTAGAATTATCCATTATAGGTGTCGTCAAAGATTTTTGTAATAATCGCTATCAAGGTGGTAAAGAGGCGATTGTGATGCACTACAACCCCGCCAAGTTCCAAGTCTTGTCTATCCAAATGACTCCTCACACCCATCAGTCTGTCTTTGTTGCGGATATGAAAGCCCTTTGGAAACGGCATTATCCTGCCGAAGAAATGGGTTTTTCATTGGTAGAAAAAGACCTGTATGAGCATTATTACCCCAGAGATTCGATGAATTTCTTTGGCATTATCTCTCTGGTTATCTTGGTGATAGCGGTGATGGGGCTGTTAGGAATCGTTACTTATACTACCGAAAAAAGAGTAAAAGAAATAGGAATCAGAAAAGTGATGGGCGCATCAGTGAAGCAGATAACTCAAACATTATCATGGAGTTTCGTAAAATTATTGTTGATAGCGGGAGTTATCTCTGTGCCTATTGGCTATGGTTTAGGGCTTATGGTGTTGAGTTTATTTACTTTTCATCAGGGAATGAATCTGCTACTGATGATGGGTAGCTTTGGCTTTATCCTCCTTATCGCCTTATTTACTATCGGAGGTATGGCAGTGAGGGCAGCAATCGTGAATCCTGTGAAGTCGCTACGCTCGGAGTGAAAAATACATAATCTGGAATCTGGAATGAGAAATGAAATACAAAAATGAATTTCTAATTCTTAATTTCTAATTCCAGATTTTTAATTTTCAGATTCCTAATTTTAATTCATTCCAGATTTTCAGATTTTTAATTCCAGATTTAATAATTTATTTAAAACTATGTATAAAAACTACTTTAAAATTGCTGTCCGTAATCTATTGAGATTCAAGGGATTTTCGGCGATTAATATCATCGGTTTGGCGGTGGGCATGGCTTGCTGCTTCCTCATTTTGCTCTTCGTGCGTTACGAATTGAGCTTTGACCAGTTCCAAGAGAAGTACGACCGTATATATCGGATTACTTATAACCCCAAGTTTGCGGGGATTCCCAAGCCTGTGGTAGCGATGGGACCGCCTGTTTCCCCTTTGCTGATGAGCTATTTCCCTGAAATAGAGCAAACTGCAAGACTTTACAGCCGCAATGCGAGTATAGAAGTGGAGCGCAGTGGGCAAAACAACTTGAAATTTGAGGAAGAAAAATTCTTCTTTGCAGACTCTACCGTTTTGGATATTTTTTCTTTCAAATTCTTGGAAGGCAATGCCAAAACTGCCCTGAATGGACGATTTAACGTGATTTTGACTGATGAGATGGCAAAAAAATACTTTGGGAAAGAAAGTGCGCTGGGGAAAACGATTTTGTTTGCTGGCTCGCAACCCATGAAGGTGTCAGGCGTGGTGGAAAAATATCCTGACAACTCTCACATCAAGTTCAATTTTATCTCGGACTACGAAACCATGTTTGCGCTGGAAAGCCCCGCCGCCAAGCAAAATCTATCATTTAATTGGGTAATTACGCACTCTTTTACTTACGTATTGTTGAAACCCAATCAGGAACAATCTGTGGCAAAAATGAATGAGAAGTTTCCTGAATTTATCAAAAAAAAGATACCTAAGCAGCTTGAAAACTATGGCAAGGATATTATTTACGCCTTGCAACCCATGCGAGATTTTCACCTGCGCTCTGATACCTTGGGCGACCCTGAGCCTGTCGGAAGCATGAATACGCTGTACGTTTTCATAGGTATAGCCTTGATTACCTTGCTGATAGCTTGTATTAATTTTGTGAATCTCTCCACTGCTCGTTCTCTCAAACGTGCCAAAGAGGTCAGCATGAGAAAGGTTTTGGGCGCAGTAAAGCAGCAGTTGATTTGGCAGTTTTTGGGAGAGTCCTTCCTTTTGGGCTTGTTATCTTTTGTACTTGCCTTCATATTGATTGCGATTGCCTTACCTTTTGTGAATACTGTCATTCAGAGGCAGTTAGAAATTACGCAGATTTTGCAAGACCCACTTTTGCTGACTGTGTTCATAAGCATCTTTGTTTTAACTACCTTGTTAGCAGGAAGTTATCCAGCCTTCTTTATTTCCAAATTCAAGCCTACCGAAACACTCAAAGGCAATTTTTCGAGTGGGAAAGCAAGAGGCGGTTTGTTGCGTCAGTCGCTTTTGGTAGTGCAGTTTTGTGCATCTATTGTCTTGATAATCGGCTCGTTAGTCGTATATCAGCAAGTCAAATTCATGCAAAGCGAGCCTTTGGGATTTGACAAAGAGCATATTGTCATTGCAGGACTAAAAAGCCAAAATCTCAATGGTATTTTCACCAAATATGACTCTTTGCAAGGTCAAAAACTCAAAACTTTTACTGAGGAAATCAATAAAAATGCCAATATCAAAGCCGTTGCGCTGTCGAGTAATGCGCTGGGGCAGGGGAGTATTCGCAGGGGAGTAGTTCCCGAAGGCTTTAAGCAAGAAGATAACCTGTTTGTGGGGTGTATCGCCATAGATTACCGCTTTGTGGATACCTACGGGCTGAAAATCATAGCAGGACGCAATTTTTCAGAGGAGTTCCCAAGTGATGTCAAAGAAGGCTTTTTGATTACGGAATTGGGTGCGAAAACATTTGGCTGGAAAACAGCGCAGGAAGCAGTAGGCAAAAAAATCAACCGAGAAGGCAAGGAAGGTAAGATAGTGGGCGTAGTCCAAGATTTTCATGCAGAGGGACTTTCACAACCCTTGTACGGCGTTTTGTTTGACATTTTACCGACACAGCTCAACCTGTTTTCTATCAAAATAAACTCCGCCAATGTCCCTGAAACATTGGCATTTATCGAGCAAAAATGGAACGTCTTTTTCCCTGAAAAGGCTTTTGAATATGCCTTTTTAGACCAAGATTTGGCACGCCAATACGAGGAACAGCAGCGTTTGGGCAGCATGGTCAGCAACTTTGCAGGCATGGCGATTTTCATTTCTTGTTTGGGTTTGTTTGGCTTGATTTCCTTAGTTACACAACAGAAAATCAAGGAAGTAGGGATTCGCAAGGTACTTGGTGCGACCATTCCCCAAATCGTATTTATTTTATCGAAAAACTTCGCTATTTTGGTGTTGATTTCCTTTATAATTGCTTCACCAATAGCGTATTACTTCATGGATAAGTGGTTAGCAGACTTTGCATTTAGGATAAATCTGGGTGTGGGTATTTTTGCGATTGCGGGCTTGTCAGTGCTATTGGTTGCCCTCTTTACGATGAGCTTCCAAGCGATAAAGGCAGCGATGGAAAATCCTGTGAAGGCACTGCGGTCGGAGTAGTAAATATAGAATCTGGAATCTTTTAATCTGGAATCTGGAATGAAATACAAAAATGAATTCCAGATTTTTAATTTTCAGATTTTAATTAATTCCAGATTCCAGATTCTTAATTTTCAGATTTTTTAATTTCTAATTTATATAAAACCATGATAAAGAACTATTTAAAAATCGCTGTTCGCAACCTTGTCAGGAACAAGGTGTATTCGTTCATCAATATTGGGGGACTTGCACTGAGTATGGCTTGTGGCATCGTCATTTTTACTTTGGTGAAGCACCATCTCAGTTTTGATAATTTTCATGCTGACACTGACCGCATCTATCGGATAGTAACAGAGATGCACCGAGATAATATTGGGTATAACAGAAATGTGCCTTCTCCCTTGGGAAAAGCCTTTCGAGAGGATTATACTTTTGGGGAAAAGATAGCTCGGATAGCTATTTTTAATGACCAGCTTATTACAATAAAAAATGCAGGTGAAATCAAAAAGATAAAAGAAGTAGAAGGACTTGCCTTTACCGAGCCTGAGTATTTTGATATTTTTAATTATCCACTTGTCAAAGGTGATAAAAAAAGTGTGTTGATTCAGCCTAATACTGCGGTAGTTACCGAAAGAATAGCAAAAAAATACTTTGGAAACGAGAACCCGATAGGTAGGGAGTTTTTCTTGGATAATAAAATTGCCTTTACGGTAACGGGTATCCTCAAAGATTTGCCCACGAATACAGACATAAAAACGGAAATTTATGTTTCCTACCCCACCTTAAAATCTTACAATTCATGGCTAGCAAGTGATGACGCTTGGGGAGGTATTACAGACGGAATGTACTGTTTTACTCGATTAAGACCTAATGTGAGCATTGCCGAAGTGGAGGCTGTGATGCCTGCTTATGTAAAAAAACACCGCCCTACAAGCAAAAATGTGCATCATTATAAGTTACAACCACTCAAAGAGATTCATTTTGATGCCCGCTATGGTGGTGCTATGGAAAAAAAGAACTTGTGGGTGCTGTCTTTGATTGGCGTATTTTTAATCATTACGGCTTGTGTCAATTTCATCAATTTGGCTACGGCTCAGGCACTCAAACGCTCCAAAGAAGTCGGATTGAGGAAGGTATTGGGTG
>JAAFJS010000057.1 GCA_013298985.1 Cytophagales bacterium | reverse complement strand
TTTCGTACATAGTCAGCCCTATGTAGCCCAAACTGCGAGAAGCAAAAGTGGGTGTATTGGCGGGCGTATTTTTCAGTAGATGCAAGGTCAAATCTGCCCAAGAAATGACCACTTCATTTTCAGAAAGCGTTTTCTTTTTTTGACAAGATAAAGCAATGATAATCAGCAAGATAAAAAGAATAGTTTTGCTTTTTTTCATATAGAACTTGTATAGAATTGAATCCTAATTAAAATGGATTAAAAAATTTCGTCAAAAAAATTTCCAAATACTTTTTTTATTTGTTTTAGCTACATCTACTTTAATAGTTTCTTGTAGTTTAATATCTATATTCATCAAAATAGCAAGTTTGGAGAGTTTTTCATCTAACAAACCCTTGTTTTTCAATCCCGTTACCAAGTGTATAGGTAATTGGGAATATCCTAATTTTGCCCCAAGCAATGCACCTGCCACTGCCGCATTTGTATCTGCATCGCCACCTTCATGAATAATTGCAGAAATAGCATTTTCAAAGCTATCGTGTTTCAAAGCCCAAAATGCTGCGCCTAATGCCTTCAAAGTATAACCAATTGAATTAGGTTCGTCTAAATCAAAAGATTCCAAAGATTGTGTTGATTTTTCTAAAAAAGGAATAATTCTCTCATCATATTTTTTCGCCTCTTCCAAAGCTAAATTTAATAGCTTATTATACTCACCTTCTCCTGCCAAAATACTACTAATGACCACTGTAAGCGCAATACAAGAGCCAGTACATCTTGGGTCAAAATGGGTAATTTTTGCAATATTTTCTGTATTTAATCTCACTTTCTCTAAATCTTCAAAATCCCAAACCCCCAAAATGGAAGTTCGCATGATAGCCCCATTTGCCGCAATCTGTCTATTACCCATTTCCCAAACTAATTGTGCTGTTTGATGCGGATATTTGATAAACTCTTGCTTACTAAGAACCTGATAAACAGTATTCCCAATTCCTTTGCCTCCATTATACGCCCAATAATGGATTTTTTTAGCAATATCAAAATAATCTACTTCTTGTTTTTCCAAGATACTATCTAAAATGCACAAAAATTGGTCTGTATCATCTGTCCACTCCCCTTTTTGCCAATGAGAACGGTGCTTGTCGTTTATAATTTGTTGATAATCTGTCAGTTTTTTTGAATAGTAAATATTTACTTGCTGTTTATTCATAAATTCGGTGCCTAAACCCCAAGCATCTCCTATGGCTTGTCCATATACTAAACCTTTTATTCTATCCCATAGATATTTTTGCATATTCTTCGTTCTTTTAATAATTTAATAGATAAGTAATGAAACAAAAAAAGTACATTAAATGATTCGGCATACCGATTTAGGCGAATAGTTTGATTATGAGTTATTTACTTTGCCTAAAGTGGGTGCCACCCAGACGATTTACATTTGTCAAATTATTTAAATAAGCCAAAAACCAAACAAATATACATAAAAATGCACTTTATAATTTCCTCAATCTAAAATGAATTTTGTTTGAACGAAAAATGAATAAAAACGCATAACTTTGCCCAAAATTAATATTGGAAATGAAATGAAACAAAAACTTAGGAGTTATTTTACAATCATAATATTCACTCTTTCAACAAGTTGTAGTGTCTTCAAAGCTACTTCTACTACTTCAATCGCAGGCGAATGGGAAGAAACATGGGGAGTGGGTGAGGAAACCAACGTAGATTATTCAGATGTGTACCTCATCACAATGAACAGCAAAAACAAGCCAACTATTCAATGCCCCAAGCGCAAAAACTACTTGTTTGAGCAAACCACATTTGATGGAAAAAAACTTTTTACACACCTGATTATCAAAGATTTAAAGTTTGACGCAGGCGATTCTTGGGTAGATTATACCATGGAGTTCCAAGAAAAAGAGAATAGCTTTAAGGGAATTGCGCTGACCAAAGCGGGCAAAAAAGCGAGCATTATTTGGGCAAGAAGGCAATAAATATCGCAAAAAATAGTTTGCTCAAAAAAGTTTATAGCCAATCAATAAATCACTTCGGAAGCCCAAGGGTCTGAAATAAACCAAGATTTCGTAATTGTTTTCGGTACGGCTGTGCGTTCCTTCCCAGTAAACGTCATCTCGCTTGCCCGCGTGGTTCACAAAAGAATAAACGTAGTTATAAAAGCCTTGTTTGAGTAAAATTGTTTTTTCATATTGCTGTTTTTCAGGTTGATAGACCATTTTGTAGTCCTCAGTAAGTTGCCAATCAGAAAAACCGCCCATCACATAAACGTTGCCAGCCTCTTCATTGGCAGATTTCAGTGTAAAAGTAACGTTTACATAGTCAGCATCAGTGCTGCTATTTTGCATCAAAACGTTCTGAATGAAGAATCTACCGTTCATGTCGTCCATCATTTTGGAGTATGCCCAGCCTTGTCGCGACTTGTCAGTGTAAAGCACTGCCTGATTGACTACGGCGGCAAAGTTCATAAACTCCACATTGAGGTTGCGCGCCATAAAATTTCGTATGTCAAACATTCTGAACTCATTACCACCTTTAAAATTGTTTTCAAAATTAAAATGTTGGTAATCCAGTCGCTTGTCAAAATCATTGATAAAAGTGGGTTGTAAGCCCGTAATCGCATTGTCCCAGCGAAAATTTTGCCTGAGCATGACCTTGATTTGATTTTGGGGCGTATAAACAGGGTAATCATTGTAAGAAACAGAAAAGTCAATTTGCTGATTGCGAAAGGATTGCTCCACGCCCACCACCGTAGCCAAGCTCGACGAAATGGTGGCACCGTTTTCATGCACCATAAATCTACGCGTTAGCAGCACATTCCCCTCATTGTTTTCTTCATACACTTTTAATACATAATTGCCTGATAGCTTGACAGTTGGCATAATAAATCGATAATGCGTAAAGCGCACTTTGGTATTCATAGAAAACTCGCGGTCGCGAATATAAAACTCATTGTAGTCATTTAGATATTCCACAGGATTGAGCAGAGAAACCGTCCAATCGTGATTGCAGTTGATGATTTTGACCGCAAACCTTTCTATCTCAGAGCCAAATTTGTCAAACTCCAAGAGCAAAGGATAAGGGTCTGAAAGAGAAACGATTGGAGGAGGAAGCGGTGAATTGGGGGCAGGCTGAGAAGCAAGATAAAGCAATACTGTTTTTACGTCAGTATTGTAAATATGGTCAATCATTTTAACTTCGTCAAATGGTTTTGAAAAAGTTAAACTATTGATTAATAAGATATTAAAGACTATGCAAGTAACAAATTTCATTTGTCTGGTGATTTAAAAATCCATCATTCGCCAGCAATATAACAATTTAAGCACCATTTTTAATGGGAAGCTGTTGTATTTTATTGACATTCAAGAAATAGTCGTTCTCTCTTTTAGCGAGTTCCCACAACTTGCAGTGCGCCCGTAAAACGGTGGGTTTGTATCCATAATCAATGGTTCGCGTACGTAAGAGTTGCAAAGGCAAACCTTTTAGCGTTCGCAAAAGGGCGATGTTTTTTGGTTGTCGTACCTCCATCAGTCAGATAATTAACTGCTTGCCTTATTTATCAAGTGGCACTTGCATTTAGTGCCAAAAGCCGACCTTCGCTATGTACAAGTAATTAAAAAACGTGATAATAAAGATAAAATTTGTGCAAGGCTCATTCGCAAAACCTTATGCTTTTCAAAAAAAGCTATCTTTCATGATGCCATGATTTCATTGAAACACAAATATTTATTGTCAGCCTGTGGCAGCATTAAAACGTTGTATTAAGCCAATGGCGGAGTGTTTTGAGCAAAAATATGAGTAAGTTTCCACAGCTACCGTGGAAAGGTTGATTGATAAGATATTGACTATCAAAGAATTAATTGCATTAGACCGCAAATGATACAACATAGATTACGAAATTAGTGTCGAATTATTTTTTTGTCAAAAACTCACGCGAAACTCCACTCGCCTGTTTAGCTGTTTGCCTTTTTCGGTTTCATTGTCAGCCTTAGATTTTGCCTTGCCAAAACCTTTTGCCAAAATGGTATTTTTACAATTTTTGGAAAGCAAATATTTTTTTACAGACTCTGCCCGTCGCTTGGACAAATCTAAGTTAAAGGCATCATTTCCATCACTATCTGTATATCCTTCGATGGACAGATTTATGCTCACATTTTTTTGTAAAACCTCTACTAATCTATCTAAATCAAAGAAAGATTCTGCTCTGATAATATCTTTGTTGTAGTCAAAATGCAAAGTTGGGAGGGTGAAAACGCTATTTCCAGCCTTTGTTTTGTCAATCATTGCTACTGTAATATCCGTTTCAAAAATAGCATTATTCCAATTTGGTGTAGTCAAATCAATCTCTACCGAACCTCCAAAAAATTGCTCACTTTCAGGATAATAAATGTACTTTTTTCCACCTTTCAGCAGCAAGGAAAAATCTCCATTTTCATTGGTTTGCGTTTGTCCTATATTTTTCAAATCATCTTTTAAATTATTGATTTCCTGATATTTAAT
Organism: Cytophagales bacterium; assembly: GCA_013298985.1. GTDB lineage: Bacteria > Bacteroidota > Bacteroidia > Cytophagales > Thermoflexibacteraceae > Thermoflexibacter. The sequence goes on along the minus strand of JAAFJS010000057.1, from coordinate 22,276 downwards.
CGTAGTTTTTATAGTTTTATTTTCTGCATTGACAATTTTGCCTTTGAGGAGTTTGACTGGCTCTGGGCGTACATTTTGAGGCACTTCGATGGCATAAATATCGGAGAGTCCGTAATTATCAATTTGTTGCGAGGTAGCAATCAAGGCAGTCGCGCCGTCAGCCGTAATAAAAAAATTGTCATTGAATACCGTATTTATCACTTTTCCAAGATTAACAGGCGCAGACCATTTTGTCCAAGAGTTTTCATCTAAGCGTTTGGACATAAAAATGTCGTACCCACCCAAACCATAATGCCCATCAGAACAGAAATAAAGCGTCTTGCCGTCAGGGTGCAAATAGGGGTTCATTTCCGCAAAAGGCGTGTTGATAATTTCACCCAGATTGATAGGTGCAGACCAGCCATTTTCTGTTTTTTCGCAAACATAAATGTCAATATTGAACTCTCCCGCGCCATGAAAGTACAGAAAATCAGGGTGATAGTTCGGTAAATAGTCGCCAATTCCTCCCTTCCTGTCTGAGCTGAACAAGACCGCTTTGCCATCAGCCGTTGCACAAAAACCAGCTTCATAATTGGGGGAATTGATAGGCTCAGGTAGCACTTGGATTTTGTCCCAAGTAATTTGTCCATTAGTAACTCCTTTTTTTTCAACAAAATACAAGTCGCCTTTGCCTAAAAACTTTTCTTTGGTATAAAAAAACTCAGGCACTTCGGCATAGTTTCCATAGATATAAAGCGTGTTTCCGTCAGGGCTGATATTGAGCGGAACTTCATGCGTTTTCGTGTTTACGCGCTGGCTCAGTGGGAAAGATGCCTGCCACTTACCCTGCTGATTCTCAGCAAAATAAATATCTTCGCCTGTATTTGCTCCCTTGCGCGCAAAGTACAAAGTTGAGCCGTCCAAGCTGAGTACGGGGCTATATTCCTTTGCTTTGGAGTTCACACCTATTCCTAAATTTACTAATTTTCTTTGGTCGTTTGCCTCTGAAAGTAAGGCAATCATTTTATCAAAATCAAATATTTTAAACCTGTCAGATTTTTCGAAACCTGACAGGTTTGAGAATAAAGATTTGTATTTTTCAAAAACTGTAATTGCATTTTTCCAAGATTTTGCTTTGATATGTGGGCTTGCCATTTTCTGAACCGCTACAAGCGCAATGTCCAGAGGCGCAAAGGTGCGAATGAAGTCATCATAAAGTTGCGCCTTATTTTCTCTGTATCCTAAATAGTGCAAATTAAGTTCACAAAGTAGCTGAATGACAGCGAGTTGGTGCTTTTGAGCCAATGCTCGAAGTTTGAGATAGTTTTCATGTGTTTGGAAGTTTTTGGCAGTAAAACCGAACTCTGCGCCGTAAAAATTCGGGACAATGTGTTTTAGTTCTACTGAATCAAAATCTGTAATTGCCAAGTCGCAAAACTTCTCATAAGTTGCGCCACTTCTATCACCAAACTGCCTCAGATTCAGCAAGGTAATGTAATCGCGAAGCATTTCTCGCCTGTATTCTTTTACATTTTTGAGGAAGGGAGATAGCGGATAATCTTTGGCAAAATCCGCGCATTGTTCTAATAAATTTTCACGCAGGGAAATGAGTGTATCCGCCTCGTTGTAGCGATTGTAAATATTTGATTCATAGAGCTTTTGGTACGAAAGTCGGTAAGGCGCATTGGTCAATAAGTTAAACGCTTCTTGCGGAATCTTACTTTTTTGCTGAGTTTGAATGGCATCTGCCGTTACATTGGCTTGCTTTTTAACCTTTTCTTTCTCATTTTCAGGCAGTTGCCTAAACAAATCAGACGACTGAACCGCATGAAAATATGCCTTTCGCAGCAGCGCAAAATATGGCTCGAAATTGATGTATTTGACTTGGTATTGTTGTTTTTGCTTTAAAATTTGTTCTTGCTCATAATAAACATGACTCAATCCATAATGCGCTATCAAGTTGTTTTTATCTACCTTCAAAATGTCTTCGAAAGCGCGCTGTGCCGTAGGAAAATCTTTTTGAAAAAGCGCGCTAAGTCCTTGTTTTTCAGGAGATTGCTGGGCGTAAAGTGTTGCTGATGCACACACCAGCAACAGCAAAGCTAACCCTTTTTTGAAATGCTTTTTCACCACATTCTTTTATTTTTTGATTTCCACAAAAACCTTGTCGTTCACATCTCCCAAAAACGGACCCTGTTTCACACTGATACACTGCATATCTTCCTCTACGCGAATCGCATGGACACCATGAATCAGCACAATCGCATCTCCTTGATTAAGTGTAACTTCGCGCAGTAATTCACCTTCGTCCGTATAAAGTTCTACTACGACCACGCCGCGCTGCACCACAAACATTTGTTGCAAATCTTTGATTTCTCTTGGAATCCATTTGTGATAGTGTGGCGGCTCCACAAAACCCGCCTCGTGCGCGAGCAAGCCAAACTGAAAAGAAGAATCAGGTGGGGAAAAAAACGTAGTTTTCGAAACACTCACATTTGCCCAAACTACTTCGGCGTATTTGATGCCGTTGAAGGCAATACTTTCTACTAAATTGCTCATTATGTGATTATAAATGATGAAAAAATAAATTTTTTTTTTTCTCTGTTGTAAAAATTATACTTTCTGATGACGTTTTTACCATTAAAACGGTAAGCTATTGCTTATCAACGAACCTCTGCTGAACTGGCTTTTATGGCTGATTTTGCAGAAGAAAAAATGGGTAAAAATGCTTTTACCAACTCCATCAATCATCATTTTGAAGGTATTTGTAACTATTTTAGTTCCAACATTAACAATGGTGTTTTGGAGGGCATCAATTCTAAAATCCAAGTCATTAAAAGAGTTACAAGAGGTTTTGGATATGTTAAAAATTTTATCAAAATGCTCAGATTAGCTTTCAACTAAAATGTTATCAAGTGAAATCATAAAGAACCAGTTGTTGATATAATTTGAACATTCAAAATCCTTTTCATATCCTCAATATGGGCAACATTCTGAGCAAATCCTGCAAAAGCGGTTTTTTCTTTGTAATCGTATCAATAAAAGGCGTGTAAATAATTTCGTTGTTGATGATACCCGCCATCACATTTTTTTTGCCTTCCAGCAGTCCCTCAACAGCCGCCACACCCATTCTGCTGGCGATGATGCGGTCAAGTGCAGTAGGCGAACCACCGCGCTGAATATGTCCCAAAGTGGTTACGCGAATATCCAATTCGCTGAGTTCCTGGCGGACTTGGTGCGCCACGCTATTGGCATCACCAATCTGCTCTCCCTCTGCTACTATCACGATAGACGAGGTTTTAGAATTAAATTTTCCGCTTCGTAGTGTTTCTATTACGCGCTCAATGCTATTAGGTCGTTCGGGAATCATCACCAATTCTGCACCACCACCAATGCCCGACCGCAAAGCTATGTAGCCCGAATCTCGCCCCATTACCTCGATAAAAAATACGCGGTCGTGCGAGTCTGCCGTATCGCGAATCTTGTCGATGGCATCTAAGGCAGTATTGACGGCTGTATCGAAGCCAATGGTATAATCTGTGCCGTACAAATCATTGTCAATCGTGCCTGGTGCGCCTACTGTAGGGATTCCAAACTCTTCATAGAATATTTGCGCGCCTGTAAACGTACCGTTGCCACCAATGGAAACCAAGCCATCTATTTCATATTTTTTGATTTGCTCGTAGGCTTTTGCCCTGCCTTCTTTGGTTCTAAATTCTTCACAACGAGCTGATTTTAATATAGTTCCACCTCTTTGGATAATGTTGCTGACCGAATGAGATTCCAGCCTTCTGATGTCGCCGCTAATCATGCCTGCGTAGCCTCGAACAATGCCAAAAACGTTCAAATTGTAATAAATACCAGCCCTCACCACTGCCCTAATGCACGCATTCATGCCTGGAGCATCGCCGCCTGATGTAAACACCGCAATATTTTTCATGTTTGTAAAATTATGCTTTCTAATGAAAGCGTAAAATTGTCAGTTTAGTTTAAAAAATGCAAATCTGGTTTTATTCTGTTTTGCATTGAGTGTATTATTGTGCGTTGGTATTGGTTGGTATATGGACTTTAAATCAGTGATTATCAATTTTTTAAAACAAAAAAACAACTTCAAATTTAGCTGAAATTTATTTTCTGAAAAATAAAAAATGAGATAGTTTTGACTAAAATTCAAGTAAGCCTACAAAGTTAATATTTATTTTTTTGAATTGAGAGGACTTTGTTAATTCCTTTCTCTGAATTGGTTGATGATTTTATACAATGCTTTTTTAATTTCATTGCTTTCAAAAAAATCAAACAGGACGGAGTGTTTGTCAAAATCCAAGATAAGCGCAGTTTCCAAATAGGTGAAAGCCTGCTTGTATTTTCCTGCACTAATCAGGTAGGCTGAGAGGCGATAAAGCATTTCTGCATTTTCGGGCAGGTCATCTATCGCGCTCATTATCATCTCTATTGCTTTTTCTGTATTGCCTTGTTCGTAAAAAACCAAAGACCAGTTGAGCCAGATTTTGGGGTTTAGCGGCGAGTAGAAACTTGCTTCCTTGTACGCCTCTAAGCAGGAAACAATATTCCCCACTTGGAACTCACATTCCGCCAATACGAACCAGTAATCTCCTTCGTTTTTGCGGTGTTTGATAGCGCGCTTAAGGTAATGAATTGCCTGATAATGATTACCTTGCAGCATAAGGCACACCCCAGTTCCGTACCAAGCCTCGTGGCTACTTTCACTAAGTTCTATGGCTTTGCGGTAGTTTTTAATCGCATTTTCATAGTCTTTGAGTTTTTCCATGCTGGCGGCTAAGTGGCAATAAATCTCTGCACTTGGCTTTTCTAAGGTCAGGACTTTCTCAAAAGTTTGGCGTGCTTGGTCATACTTTTTTTGGTTCATATAGACGCACGCCATCTCTGCCCATGCGTCGGCATAGTCCTCTTTGATGAGGGTGGCGTAGTCAAGGGCGTGCAAAGCACCTGCGTAATCGCCTTTGGTATTGCAAACGACTCCTAAGCGAAACCATGCTTTTTCAGCATACGGATTCTCGTCAATCTGCTGTTCTATGAAGGCGATGGCTTGCTTATGAAAACCTGTGATTTCGACAAAATCCAAAAACTCATCAAAAACAAAATCATTTGCCAAATTGAGAGAAATTGCCTTTGTATAATGTTCGTAAGCCTTTTCGTAGTCCTTGATTTTGAGGTAATTTTTTGCAATAAAAAGGTGTATTGTTTCGCCGTCAATACCCACAGTGAGAATCTTTTGTATGCAGTCAATCGCGAGCTGGTGCTTGCCCAAGGCGGCATAAATATTTGCCTTCAATACTATGGTTTCTGCATCATTGGGCTGCATGGTTTCCACACGTTCTATATACTTAAAAGCCTCTTTGTAGCTACCACTCTGCGCCAATACTTGTGCTTTCAAAAAAACAGGAACGGCAGAGTACGGATAGGTATCGCTTGCTAACTCGCAGGCTTTGAAGGCTTTACTTAGTTCGTTTTTATCTATATAATGTAAGATAATATCTTCGTAAACGTCTAAATCAAAAAATGCGGTGGTTTGCTTTTTTAACATCTCCTCAAAACGGGCGACTTGCCCTTCGCCACCTTCTTCGATGTCTTGGAATGGATTTGCCATGCTGTTATGGATTTGATTTTTTAAAATATAAACAAAAAAATGCGTTATTTCTACGCTGAAAACAAAGCTAAAAAATAAAAGACATCTTTCAAAATTTGATACTCATTCTTCTCTGTTTTCTAATTATAAAACGGTCATTCTTGCGGAATTTGATAAAAAGACGTGCAAGAAAATTATTAGTGTATCTTTTTTTATTAAATCTGCGAAACAAAGACTATCTTTTTATTCTATTTTTTGTTTATCTTTGTAACAAATGCAAAAAAAATAACGCAATGCACAAAGTTACGCATCAATGGACATCTGAAATTACTGAGGCACAGTGGAAAGCCGAATTAGAAAAGTCATCAGTCAAATTCCATGTCTTGGTATGCTGGCTGGCAATTATTTTTAACCCCATTTTTGGCATCACTGATTATCACAATATTCCAGATTCATGGCAACATATTTTGGTGATTCGTCTTACTATTTCTGTGATTTCTCTTGTGCCGCTTTTGCTGAGAAAGCAATTTAGTATTCCTTCCTACATCATTGTTTTTATTCCATTTTTGCTGATTTCCCTGCAAAACGCCTATACTTTTGGCTTGATTGCGATACATAATTTCACAGGACACGTCCTGAACTATATGGCTTTGTTTATTGGGGCGGGAATGTTTATCCTGTGGCGGTGGCAATATTCAGTTTTTATGGTCGTGCTTTCGATGCTGGCAACGGCTCTTTTTGTGAATGTAAGCACCACTTTTACCATTGAGTGGGTGCTGGTGGAAGGTGGTTTGTTGCTCATTGTGGTTGCATTTTTTATGATTTTGCTCATTCAGACGCGCTATTCGCTGACTGTGAGAGAGATAAAGGCGCGCCTTGCCCTTGCCGCCGCCAATGACGAACTCCTCGAGCAAAAAGAAATCATAGAGTCTAAAAATAAGGACATTACAGACAGTATTCGCTATGCACGCCGTATTCAAGAATCCATTTTGCCTTCTCAAATTCTTATCAAAAAGGAATTGAATTGCTTTATTCTCTACAAACCAAAGGACATCGTGAGTGGCGATTTCTATTGGTTTGCGGTCAAAGACGACCTCATCATCATAGCGGCAGTGGACTGCACAGGGCATGGCGTGCCTGGGGCTTTTATGTCAGTCTTGGGCAACTCAATTCTCAACCAAATCGTAAACGAAAACGACATCGTGAATCCCAGCGAAATCCTGTTTCAGTTGGACAAACGCGTGCGTAATGCCCTCCAGCAATCAGCAGACGGCAAATCGCAAGACGGCATGGACATTGGGCTGTGCGTGATAGACAAAGTAAACCAAAAAATGGGGTATGCAGGCGCAAAGCGACCGCTGTACTTGGTCAGAGATGGCGAACTTTCTGAAATCAAAGTCAATAAAATCTCGATTGGTGGGAAAATAGAAGAACAGCCTGTCTTTGAGAGTGTAGTCCTCCAAATGCAAGCCAATGACATGATTTACCTGAGTACGGACGGCTACGCAGACCAGTTTGGTGATGCAGGCAAAGGCAAGTACATGACCAAAAACTTCAAAAAACGCTTACTTTCTATCCAGTCTGACCATCTTTCTACCCAAGCCCAAACCTTAGATACCGAAATAGACCAGTGGAGAGGCACAGAAAAGCAAACAGACGATATTTTGGTGATAGGAGTTCGATTTTGAAAACAAACAAATTTTTGTATTTTTGAAAAATAATAAAAGTGATGACGAGAAAGATTTATTTATAATTCGTCATTGGTTATTCGCTATTTGTTGGCTGATATTTAAACAAAACTAAATAAGATGACAGTACATAGACTTTGGTACTATATTTCGTTTTCCGATAATTGGAAAACTTGTGATACATCTTTATTAGATGAAATAGCACCATCTTGGTTTGCACGTAGAGAAATTCTGCAAGCCAATTCAAAAGAATACGAAGAATTTATCAACCGATTAAAAAGGCGACACGCCATTGAAACAGGTATTGTTGAAAGAATGTATGATGTTGATAAAGGCGTTACTGAAACTTTAATCAATGAAGGTTTTATATCGTCATTGGTAAGCCATGGAGATACGAATGTGCCTAAACAAACATTGTTTAATCATTTAAAAGACCATTTAGACGCTATTGATTTCGTATTTGATATTGTTAAAGAAGAAAGACCTCTTAGAAAAGGCTTTATTTGTGAGTTGCATCAATTAACTACACGACACCAAGAATTTGCCGAAGGCAGAGACCAATTTGGAAACAAAACTAAAATTCCACTCATAAAAGGCAAATTTAAAGAACGTGAAAATAACCCAACACGAGAAGACGGAACAACTATTTTATATTGTCCGCCCGAACACGTAGAAGCCGAAATGGATAGGTTGATTGAGATTTATGATAATCTTTGTGAACAAAACATAAATCCGCTTATTATAGCCACTTGGGTACATCACGCATTTACGACTATTCACCCCTTTCAAGATGGCAATGGTAGAGTTGTGCGACTTATTGCAAGTCTAATTTTGATAAAAGGCAACTTTTTCCCAATTACAGTTTTAAGAGAAGAAGCAAAAGTAAAATATATTCAAGCATTAGAAGAAGCAGACGATAACCAACCTCAAAAATTAGTTACCTACTTTGCCGAAATCCAAAAACGCAACATTGAAGAAGCACTTAATATCAAAGAAGTTAGCAATACTTCATTGAACGAAGTAACTAATATCTTCAAACAAAAAATACTTAACAAACAAAAAGAAAAACAACAGCAATATGAAAAGATGTTGGCAGACAATAGAATGAAAGTCTTTGAATATTGCTCTAAGTTCCTTAACGAATATAAAAATAAGCTTGAAGTAGAATTTGATAATAGTGTTTTATTCAGCATTGGCAGTAGTAAACCCAATGACATGACTAAACAATATTATTATTATTATGAACAAATAGTAAGTTATGCTAAAAAGCATAATTACTATTTTAACCGTACTTTGCCAAAGGCATATTTTAAGTTTAAAATAGAACTATTTGATAACAAAAAATACGAATTAGGTATTACTCTGCATCATTTCGGCTATGATGATAGCGTAATTGCTATTGGTGCATTTTTGGAATATAAAGGTATTTTACTTGACGAAAATAGCGATACTACTATTCCTTTGGATATTAAACCCCATGTTATTTCAATCAAAGATGACGTTGTTTCAAAGGAAAAAAATATTCGCTTACATCTTGAAAATATCTTAACAGTAACAATTGCACAGATAGCGAGTGAAATATAAACATCAGCCAACATTGTATTTATGAAAAAGGGGCAAAAGTGCTAATTTTGAGCTAAGTCACTTTTAGTGATTTTTGTGGTAAATTGAACTTTTGTACTTTTAATTCCCCTTCTTCATAAATACTTTTCCGTCATTAACAAAACTATGGAAACCAAATTTTTAGAACTGACTCGCGCACAGGAATCACGCGCTGCCATCGAGAAACTCTACATCGAGATGCGTCATCTGTTTAATCGCGGATTTTACAAGCCCTCTGGTATTTCTGGTCGCGAGGTGAGCAAAGCACTGCTGACGCTGCGCCCCGAAATCTATGGCTCCATCAATGACCCCGCCAAGGTCGAGCTGGACGGGCTGGTGTATGTCATTGACCGCCTTCCCAAAGGCATTGAGGAATGTCGCTACATCAAGTTGGTTTCCGAAGAAGGCTATTACAGTTCTGAGTTTGATACCATTATCCCGCCCAAGCGCAAGCGCAACTGCTACCGCATCGACAAAGAACAAATGTTTATGGAAATCACTCGCGGGCGCAGTGAAATTTATGATATTCTCACACACTTGACTTTTTTGTTTATCGAATCAGACAAAATCAAACGCCGCGCCATTGACGACAAAGATAGGCTCACACGCGAGTGGGTCAAGTTGAGTGAAATCGTAGAAGGCGAAACCGAGCTGGACGAATCGAGCCGAGAAGTCGCTTTTACCTATTTGAGTACAATTTTAGGGCGCACTTTCGAGGAAACCAAGTACGCCTATACGCGCATGGAGGAAAACAGTAAGAGCAATAATGGGCTATTTCACGTCGTTTATTGGCTTGGGAAAACGGCAATAGAGGAAGAACGAGAGGAAAAAGACCGCGAAATTAGCTTTACCTCCGCCCTGCGCGAACGCATAGGGCATCACATTTACGGCGAAATCTGGGCTTGGAACATCAAAAAACTATTGGCAGAAAAAAACTTGCTTGACAGACCGCTTCACATTATCAGTGCCAATCTGCACAGCGTTCTCAATTCTTTATTTGCTTATTCTGCGCTCAAAGACGCCTTTTCAGGTAAAAAATTAGATGAAATCGCCGCAGAGCTAAGTCGCCCACAAAACAAAGCCCTCATGGAAGAAATTGAGGCATACGCCTACGCGCATGGAATGTACGTTCTTCACGACCACACAGGCACTAATATCACTGCCCAAATCTTTGATACAGAAAAGATTGACATTAAAAAGTTACACCCTGATATTCAGTGTGATGAAAACTACTTGAAAAATAAAAAACCTGTCATTTTTGTCATGGACTATGCCTTTGGCGAGCAGGCTTATGAGGTCATGGACGAACTGCTCAAACCGTACCATAACGAAGGAGAGAACCACCACCTGAACGTTGCTTCTATCGCCATCATGGGCAAGGCAGGGATTCTCGAAGGTGGCAAAGGTGATTTGATGATTCCCAATGCCCACGTTTTTGAAGGCACTGCGGACAATTATCCTTTTGAGAATGACTGCCAAAAAGCTGATTTTGAGGGTAATGGACTTAATGTATATGAAGGCGCGATGATTACCGTTTTGGGAACTTCTCTCCAAAACCGCGATGTACTTTCTTATTTCAAACATTCCTCTTGGGGGGCGATAGGGCTGGAAATGGAAGGCGCACACTACCAGAAAGCAATCCAAGCGGCTTCGCAGATTCGTAAGAATATTTCCAAAGAGGTCGTCCTGCGATATGCCTACTATGCCTCTGATAATCCGCTAATTACGGGTGGAACGCTTGCCTCTGGTAGCTTGGGAATGACGGGCGTAAAACCCACCTATCTCATTACGATTGATTTTCTAAATCGGATTTTGAAGCAATAATATTTTTAAAAACCCAATCCAGAGTTTGATATAAGTAATATGATTTTTTAAATATCATAGTTTTGACAATTTATCATAATTCGTTCATTATCAATTACTTTTGAATAGAATTAAAAATAAAATGAACATTTATTGCCTACATTTGCTTATTTTGACATTAACCAGAGAAAATGATGAAAATAAATGACCAAATTCGCAAGAATAACCTCAAAATGAAGGGCTATGCAGAGGAAGATTATTATTTTGATAAGGTAGGGATACTTGTTCTCACCGCAAAATACCATGAAAAACGCGGGTATTGCTGCAAGAAACTTTGCAAACACTGCCCTTGGCAACATAAATACGAAGTAGTGTAGTGTTTCTTTATTTACATCATCTATGATACGAACAAAACCGCAACTTCGCGCAAATTATTCAATTTTAAATCCCAAAGTTTTGTAGTTTTGAAAAAAATGTTTAATTTTTCACACTCAAATCCAAAACTATAAATCAAAAACTAAAACTATGCCTGTACGTATTGTAAAAGATAATCCTGATGAAATGGTTGTCAATGACAACTTTAACTTCGAAAACCCACAAGACCGCGGACAACAAAACGACGGCGGTGGAGTCGACCTTTCATTTCTAAATAACTTGCTTGGCGGCGGTGGCGGCGGACAGCAAGGTGGTGGTATTTTAGACTTGCTTGGCGGTGGTGGTAAGCAGCAAGGCGGCGGTGGCATTTTAGACCTGCTCGGCGGTGGCGGGCAGTCCAACCAGAGCGGTAGCTCTGGCTTACTTGGTGGGCTTATTAGTAGCTTCCTTGGCGGCGGCGGGCAGCAAATAAATCGTGGCGGCGGGCAGCAAGGCGGTGGCGGATTACTCTCCGTACTGGGAGGTATGGCGGTCAATGCCTGCGTGAACTATGCTATCAATTCCTTTATGAACAAAGGCGGTAGTAGCAAAAGTTTTAGCCAAGGCGCACCCCCAAGCAAAGAAGACGTAGATGGACTGCTCAACGAAAGATTAGCCTCTGCCGAAATATGTGTGAGCCTCTGGGCGCATACCGTTTTTGCGGATAAAAAAATGCAAGCACAAGAAAAAGAAGTGATTGGACAGCTCATTAGTGACACCGTACAGCAGCTTTTTCCATCAAGCATTGCCAACCAAGACGAAGTAACCCAAATATTGATGGACAAAATCAATAGTCCTATGGATTATGATGATGTCGTAGATGCCGCAAACCAAGACTATAATTTTGCGACCCAACTCTTCCAGCAGGCTTGCCTGCTCGTGGCAGCAGACCAAGCACTGGGTGGTGCAGAGGACGATTATATCCATAACTTGGCAACAGACCTGAACATCAATGATGATGACGCAAGTGCCATCAAACAAAAATTTGGTATGAATTAGTTGTTTGCAAAAAATATGATTCCTAAGCAAGAGATAACATTTTGACGAATGTTATCTCTTATTTTTTTAAGCAAAAATAGTTAAGATTGACTATAAAAACTGTCATAAATTTTGCGATAATAATGCTAAAAATTTGTATTATTATACTTACCTTTACTAAAAAATGTAGCATTACAAAACATCATAAATAACGCACAAATTATATCATTTTCAAACTTTTCTAATCCATAAAGAAAACATGAAACTTACTATACTCTCCCTATTAATGTGTTTGGCAAGTGCCTTCGTAATGGCACAAGAACTGAATGAAAGACGACTTGCCTTGGTGATTGGCAATGCAAACTACGAAGGAAGTGCCAAGCTCAAAAATGCCAAAAATGATGCCCTCAGAATGAAAGAAACCCTTACAGAGGTTGGGTTCAAAGTGGTTTATGCAGAAAACGCAGATTTAAAAGAAATGCAAGGAAAAGTAGATGAGTTTGCTGAAGGACTCCAAACGCACAATGTCGTACTTTTCTATTATGCAGGGCATGGGCTTCAAGTAGCAGATGTCAATTACCTCGTTCCCGTCAAAACAAGTTTAGAAGAATTAAGCAAGGGCGAAAAGTTTATCGAACGCAACTGCCTTCGTGTAGGGGAAATATTAGAAGCAATGAGTGCCAAAAGGTCCAACTTAAATATTCTCATCTTAGATGCCTGTCGCAATAATCCACTACCGACTCAGTCGCGTGCGGTCATGGCAGGCAAGCAAGGGCTGGCAATGATGTCCGCTTCTTCTGGCACTATCGTGATGTATGCCACCAAAGCAGGCAAAACTGCTTCTGATGGTGATGGAGAAAATGGCTTGTTTACCTCTGCCCTCATAGAGAATATCAAAAAGCGTGAAACTAAAATAGAAGACTGCTTCAAATATGTGGGTCAGACCGTTTTCCAAAAATCAGAAGGTATGCAAAGCCCTGAGATTTCTTCGCAATACTATGGCAATTTTTATTTTAAGCCCAAAGATATGTTCTTGAGCAAAGAAGAGTTAAAAGCACAGGAGGCAGTAAAGCAGGCAAAATTAGTAGCTGAAAGCGAACGTATCAAAAAAGAAGAAAAGCGCATAGCAGACAGCGTAAAGAGCGCAGAAGATTTCAAGAAACTAAAAGAAGAGTTGGAAAAAACAAAAAATGTAAATAGCCAAGAAGCCGCAGAAGCAAAAGCAAAAGCAGAAGAACTCCAACTGCAAATGAAAAATATGCAAGCCGAACTCAAAGCCAAAGAAGAGGAAAATCAGAAAAAAATTGCCTCAGAAAGAGAACGCATCAAAGCAGATGAAAAACGAAAGGCAGACAGCATCAAAATCGAAGAAAAAAAGGTAATGGAACTTGCCTCCAAAGTAAAAGAAGAGTCCCAAAAAATAAACGAGCAGAAAGAAAAAGAACTGCGCGAGGCTCAAAAAAAATCAGAGGAAATGCAACTGCAACTGCAAAAACTCCAACGCGAAGCAGAATCACAAAAATCACAGTCCAATCAAACACAAAGCCAATTAGCTGAAAAACAACGCTTTGTAGATAGTGTAGCCCGCGAAACCGAGCGACTCAAAAACATAGAGCAGCAACTCGCCCAAGAACGACTCAAAAGAAAAGAAGAACGCGTAAGGGATAGCATTGACTTGGTAGAGAAAAGTGCGGCATTAGCGGCGGCACTTGCACGAGAACAAAAGAAGTCGGAAGGTGAAGCCAAACTCAAGCTGGACTCTTTGGACAAGCAAAGCCAAGAAAGCAAAACCATTTACGATAAAAGTGAGGAAAATTATAAGAAAATAGTCGAGGATACCCAAAAAGAAAATGAAAGGTTAAAGGCAAGGCTGGACTCTATGGAAAAAGCCGCTCCCAAAAAAATTGACATGAATAAGCTCACTGAAATCGAGAAAATAGACGTACTACGCGAAAATCAGTGGAAAGACTTTGGCACATACATAGACCATTTCGAAACGCCTGATGCACGCTATGAGTACAAACTCACACGCAACAATGACGAACTTTATGAAGTCGATATCATCAAACTCATCTTGGATAGGGACGCAATGGAACGCCACTCTGCTTATTGGTCTAAGGTAAATGTGATGGAACAGACCGAAAAGAAACTTAAACTACGAATTTATTACAGTTTTCATACTGACACAGGGCAGGGAGATAGCTGGCGTTCAGCACCCTCTACTTACTTAGAAGCAGAATTCAATCTCGAAAGCAAAGAGGTCAATTTTGTTGCTACGGGCGAAAAAATGATGAATAAAAAGAAAAAAGGAGATGACGTAGTAAGCAAACTTGCACTCACTGATAGTAATCTTGATACCAGAACCGCCTTGACGATTCTGACCAAATATTTCATCGCCACTTATACTGGCGCAATGAGGTAGGTGCTAAGGGTGCGCTGCCACCCAGATTTCTCCATCTTCATACACTTCTTTTTTCCAAATAGGCACACTTTCTTTGAGTGTGTCTATGATGTATTGGCACGCTGCGAATGCCGCCTGTCGGTGAGGAGTAGCTATGGCAACCACCACTGCCACCTCACCAATTTCTAATATTCCATGCCTATGCACAACCGCGTATTTCAAAATCTCCCACCGCCTACAAGCCTCATTTACAATCTCTTGCATTTGTTTGACTGCCATCTTATCATAAGCCTCATATTCTAATCGCACCACTTTTTTGTGGGCAGTTTTACTGCGAACAGTGCCTATAAAAATATCTACAGCCCCTGCCTCTGCTGTTTGCACAAATTCAATCAGGGCATTAGTATCTATTTTATTTTCAGTGAGATAAAGCATATACTTTTGAAACTTGTATTTAGGATTCTACGTTTAGTTTGATAGCTCAAAATTAGGAAAAAGTAGTAATATTGCATCATAACTCAAATTTTAAAAAATGATAAAAATCTTTCAACTCCTCATTTTTACTTGTTTACCACTGCTTTCTATCGCCCAAGCGACCATGCCTACTGAGCGCGTAGTGCAGAACGAAGACTATTGGCTCAACTTTAATTTTAACTATTTCAATAAGAACGGGAGTTTAGTTTTTATGGAGAGTAATCTTCGCCACAGCACTTTTCCTCAGATAGAAAACTTGGGGATTGCCCCACTTTATCGTATTCAAAACACATTGGGCTACGAGTTTCGTCTTTCTGACCAGTGGGGGTTGGGTGTTTCTGGTCGATACGTGATGGAAAAGAGATTTGATACTTTTTTTTCTAAAGTTCACCTAAGTCATTCAGGCAAAATTGGTAATGTGCAGTTTTTAAAACAGATTGGTGTAGAACAAATCAACTATTTTTCGCGCACCATAGAAAATCAAGGACGATTTTCAGGCTTGTTTGCCGTAGCTTATAATATACAACTGAGCAATAAACGTATTTTAAGACCGTCGCTCTCCTATGAATTTTTGATTTGGTTTGATTTTCGTACGCCTGCGTTCCCGCAAAACAAACGACGTATAGACCAAACAAATCTCAAAGCTGAAATTGCTTATTTTTTGAATGAAAAATGGAGTTTAGGTCTGTTTTTTATGCACAATACAGACTATTATTTTGCACTGGCACAGTTTGATAAAGATGGAGCATTGATAAAGCCTGACCGCAAACTAAACCTGCTCACACCCACAATTGGGCTTCGAGTGCATTACTTGCTCAAAAACAAAGACTTATCTGCGGAAAGGCGTATCAGATTTCTGCCATATTAATTATTTACCAATTTTTCAAAAAAAAGGACATACATCAAAAATGTATGCCCTTTATCTATTCTATCTCTAAGAAAAATTATTTACCACCTTTCTTATTGTTATTTCCACCGCTATTATTACCACCACCGCCTCTGTTGTTATTGCTGTTGCGGTCGCGATTGTCTTTCTTCTTGCGTCTATCTCTGTCATTGCGGTCGCGTTCGTTGCGTCTGTTGTTGCCGCCGCCTTCACCTTGTTCAGCTTTTGGTGCTGTACCTGTGATAGGAGATAGGTCGCGCTTGCCATAAACTTCGCCTTTGAATACCCAAACTTTGATACCAATTTTACCATAAACGGTTTGCGCCTCAGTAATTGAATAATCAATATCTGCTCTGAGTGTGTGCAAAGGTACTCTACCTTCCTTGTACTCTTCAGTACGTGCCATCTCCACACCACCCAAACGACCAGAAAGGCGAATCTTGATACCTTGTGCGCCTACTCTCATCGCATTGCTGATAGCTTGCTTCATCGCACGACGGTAAGAAATACGTCCCTCTATTTGCTGGGCAACTTGCTGTCCTACTAAGTTAGAATCAATTTCTGGTCTTTTGATTTCGTAGATATTGATTTGAACGTCTTTCTTAGTTAGTTTTTTCAACTCTTCTTTGATAGTATCTACCTCTTTGCCACCTTTTCCAATCACAACACCAGGTCGCGCTGTATTGATAGTGATGATGATACGCTTCAAAGTTCGTTCAATAACGATTTTAGAGATACTGCCTTTGGGGATACGTGCGCTCAGATATTTTCTGATTTTGTCGTCTTCCACCAGCTTTTCAGAGAAATCTTTTCCACCGTACCAATTAGAGTCCCACCCTTTGATGATACCAAGTCTTAGACCTGTCGGATTTACTTTTTGTCCCATAGTATTTTCGCCTCTGTTTATTGAACGTTATTTTCAGTTTGAGTTTCAGTAGAGACAGCTACTTTTGGCACAGCCACCTCGTCCACAATTAAAGTTACGTGATTAGAACGCTTACGGATTTTGTATCCACGACCTTGCGGTGCTGGACGCATTCTCTTGAGCATAGTGCCGCCATCTACGAAGATTGTTTTGATATACAAATCAGCATCTTCTATTTTCTTCCCTTCGTTTTTTTGTTCCCAATTCGAGATAGCAGAAAGGAGAAGTTTTTCCAACTTTCTTGCACCTATGCGTGCTTCGAACTTCAAAATATTCAAAGCCTTTGTTACTTTTTGTCCCCTAATCATATCAGCAACCATACGCATCTTGCGTGGCGAAGTAGGGACTCCTGTTAATTTTGCTACTGCTTCCATTATTTCTTCGTGGCTTTATCTTTTTTAGCTGTATGACCTCTAAATGTACGTGTAGGTGCAAACTCGCCGAGCTTATGCCCTACCATGTTTTCAGTTACATAAACAGGAATAAATTTATTTCCGTTATGTACTGCGAATGTGTGTCCTATAAAGTCAGGCGAAATCATAGAACGCCTTGACCAAGTTTTGATAACAGTCTTTTTGCCGCCATCATTCTGCGCCGTGATTTTGTTTTCAAGGCGAAAATCTATATAAGGTCCTTTTTTGAGAGAACGTGCCATGTTTATTTCTTCCTCCTGCTAATGATTAATGAGTTAGAGTATTTCTTTGGGGTGCGAGTTTTCTTGCCTTTTGCATACAAGCCTTTGCGTGAGCGTGGGTGTCCGCCTGATGCTCTACCTTCACCGCCGCCCATTGGGTGGTCGACTGGGTTCATTGCTACACCTCTGGTGCGTGGTCTGCGTCCTAACCAACGTTTACGACCTGCTTTTCCAAGCATTACGTTCATGTGGTCAGCATTTGATACTGTTCCTACGGTTGCCATGCAAGTAGTGAGTACCATGCGAGTTTCGCCAGAAGGCATTTTGAGGACGGCATATCTACCTTCTCTGCCAAGCAACTGTGCGTAAGCACCTGCGCTACGTGCCAAACTGCCACCTGAACCAGGCTGTAACTCGATATTGTGTACGATAGTACCGACAGGAATTTCTGCAAGAGGGAGCGCATTGCCTACTTCGGGGGCTATGCCTGAACCTGAGATGATTTTTTGCCCAACTTTGATGCCGTTAGGGGCGATGATATAGCGTTTTTCGCCATCTTCATATTGCACTAAGGCAATACGGGCTGACCTATTCGGGTCATATTCGATACCGAGAATCTCCGCAGGAACATGGTATTTATTCCTTTTGAAATCTACAATACGATACATTCTGCGATGACCGCCGCCTATGTAGCGCATCGTCATCTTGCCTGTGTTGTTCCTACCACCGCTTCTTTTTAAGCGAACTATCAGCGATTTCTCAGGCTTTCCTTTGGTTAGCTCCTCAAATGTAGGGGCTATCCTTCCTCGCTGACCTGGTGTAATGGGTCTTAATTTTTTTACTGCCATTGTTTTTTAAAGTATTTAGCAATAAACTAACTTATTCTTTTACAAGTATTTATTGCAACGATTTGCTACTAAGCACCGTTTTGAGTTTGCAAAGGTAGATAAAAGATTGATAATCACAATGAATTATGATGTTTTTTTATTTGATTTATTTGCAATTATTTTTAAAACACTGATTATCAAACATATTTGACTGAAAAATTTATAAAATCAAAATTATATCCTGTCTTGGAACTATTCATTTAAAATAGTTATTTTTGCAAGTATAAATTAGATTTGGTGAAAAAACTCCTTAGTTATCTACTTTGCTTACACTTTTTGGCGATTAGCTTCGTGCCAAGCAGCAAAGTCGTGGAGTTATACAAACTGAATCATTTGTTTAGCCATTTTACCCACCACCAAGTAGTTCATCATGAGGATATTAACTTTATAGAATTTTTGATTTTACATTATTTAGACAAAAAGCACGAACACCACGACGGTCAAGAACATTCTGATTTGCCTTTCCAATCCTCAGAACAACAGGCTGCTGCTAACCTCAATTTTGTCTTTACTTCTCCTACTTTCTTTTCTTGGAATTTCAAAATTTATCATTCAAAAGTAATTGATAAACAAATGATTACCTATCAAGAAAATAATTTCCCTTCCTTTCATCTCTCCATTTGGCAGCCACCCAAAGTCGGCATAATCCATTCTTCCATACTCGGTTTTTCATGTGATAACACATGAAAAATTGTCTTTTTGATGCTTTATTTATCGAAACTGCAAGCCAAATTTGAGTACCTTCGCCTGAAAGCGAAGCATTTGATGCTCTTTATTTATTTCGCCTGATTGGGTTTCAATAAATATTCGTTCTGTGGCTCACCCCCAATTACCATTGTGGGCATAAAGCGAGGTGTTATAAATTGATAATCAGTCTGATACATCTTAAACCCCTCGCTTTAGCGGGGGGAACTCACTGTTCAACCAAAGAACGGTTATTCTTTGAATGTTAATAAGGCGAAGGTACTAACACATTTACAAATTTACAATCAAACAATTTATTCATGTTAGATAAAATTATTCATTTTTCGATTCATAATAAGCTCATTATTGGTATTTTAACGCTGGCTTGGGTGCTTTGGGGTGGCTATTCCGTAACGCAACTGCCCATTGACGCAGTACCTGACATTACCAATAATCAAGTCCAAATCATTACTTATAGTCCTTCGTTGGCGGCGCAGGAAGTAGAAAGACTTATCACTTTTCCTATCGAGATGACGATGGCAACTATTTCGCGCATTGAGGAAATGCGTTCTATTTCGCGCTTTGGTTTGTCAGTTGTTACGATTGTTTTCAAGGAAGATGTTGATGTTTTTTGGGCAAGAAATCAAGTTTTTGAACGCTTACAACTCGCCCAGCAAAAAATCCCCAAAGGGGTGGGCAATCCTGAATTGATGCCAATTACTACGGGTTTGGGCGAAATTTATCAATACGTCATTCGCCCTCAAAAAGGCTATGAAAGCAAATATTCTTTGAACGAACTCCGCACTATTCAAGACTGGATAGTACGCAGGCAGATGCTGGGGACGGAAGGCGTGGCTGATGTGAGTAGCTTCGGCGGCTACGTAAAGCAATATGAAATCGCAGTAAACCCTATCAAACTCCGCAGTATGAACCTCACTATTAATGATTTATTTTCCGCTTTGGAAAAAAACAATCAGAATACGGGTGGCTCGTACATTGATAAAAGACCTACTGCCTACTTCATTAGGAGTGAGGGATTGATTGGCTCTTTGGAGGATATTGAAAAAATAGTGGTGCATTTGGCGGACAATGGCTTGCCTGTGTATGTACGCGACATTGCCAAAGTGCAGTTTGGGAACGCAGTGAGGTATGGCGCAATGACATACAATAACGAAGGCGAGGTAGTAGGGGGAATCGTGATGATGCTCAAAGGTGAAAATTCGTCCAAAGTAATTGCCAAAGTGAAAGAACGCATGCGCCAAATAGAAAAAACGCTCCCCAAAGGCGTAGTGGTAGAGGCGTTTTTGGACAGAACGAAGTTAGTCAATAATGCCATTAAAACTGTGGGAACGAACCTGTTAGAAGGTGCATTGATTGTTATTTTTGTGCTGGTGCTGATGTTGGGTAATTTACGGGCGGGCTTGATAGTTGCTTCTGTGATTCCGCTTGCCTTACTTTTTGCGATAATGATGATGAACCTCTTTGGGGTTTCGGGCAACCTCATGTCTTTGGGGGCGATAGATTTTGGGCTTATCGTAGATGGCGCAGTGATTATTGTAGAGGCTACCCTGCATCATTTGGGCATTACTTCGGGCAATAGAAAACTCACCCAAACAGAAATGGACAATGAGGTGTATCAGTCTGCGGTCAAGATTCGCAATGCTGCCGCTTTTGGGGAAATTATTATTATGATTGTTTATTTACCACTTTTGACGCTGGTGGGTATCGAGGGCAAAATGTTCAAACCGATGGCACAAACGGTCGCTTTTGCCATTTTGGGCGCATTTATTTTATCTATTACGTATGTCCCTATGATTTCCGCCCTGATGCTCAGTAAGAAAATAACAAATAAAATTACCATTTCCGACCGCATTATCAATTTTTGTTATCAATTTTATAAACCATTAATTATAAACACGTTAAAAAAACCACTGCTGGTTATTATTCCTTCTTTTGTACTGTTTTTACTTAGTTTGGGGATATTTTCTGGTTTGGGTGGAGAGTTTATTCCAAAATTGGACGAGGGTGATTTTGCCTTAGAAGTGCGTTTATATACAGGAAGTTCTCTGGAAGAAACAGTGAATGTTTCCCTGCAAATGGGTGAAATTCTCAAAAAAAATTACCCTGAAGTCAAGGAAGTGATTGGCAAAATAGGCGCGGCAGAAATCCCCACTGACCCCATGCCTTTGGAGGCTTGCGACATGATGGTAACGCTGAAAGACAAAAGTGAGTGGACAAGTGCCAAAACAAAAGACGAGCTGGCAGAAAAAATGCAAGCCACCTTAAATGAACATATTGCAGGTGTTTCTATTGGTTTCCAGCAACCTATTGAGATGAGATTCAATGAGTTAATGACTGGTGCAAGGCAAGATGTTGTACTAAAAATTTTTGGAGATGACTTGGAAACGCTTTCACAAGAAGCAGAAAAGCTCGCAAAACTGATTCAGCCAGTTGAGGGCGTGGCAGATTTGTACGTAGAGAAAGTAATCGGTTTGCCTCAAATCGTGGTGAATTTTGACCGAGAAAAAATAGCACAGTTTGGGTTGAATATCGAAGAGGCGAATCGTATCCTCAATACTGCCTTTGCAGGAAGCGTGGCAGGTACAGTTTATGAAGGTGATAGACGGTATGACTTGGTGGTGAGGCTCGCCAAAGAAAACCGTCAGACCATCGAAGATGTGCGTAACCTATTCATTACCAATGCGAACAATGAGCAAATCCCACTGAGCCAAATCGCGGAAATTACATTTAAAACAGGTACAAATCAAGTACAACGCGAAGATGCAAAACGAAGAATTATTGTTGCTTTTAATGTGCGGAATCGCGATGTAGAAAGCATTGTAGGTGAAATCCAAGAAAAAGTAGGCAATAAATTAAAACTTCCCACAGGCTATTACATTACTTATGGAGGTAGTTTCGAGAACTTACAAGAGGCAAAAGGCAGACTTTTTGTCGCTGTCCCTGTGGCTTTGGGCTTAATTTTCATGCTTTTATATTTTACATTTGGTTCTGTAAGACAAAGCCTACTTATTTTTACAGCCATTCCTCTCTCAGCGATTGGAGGCATTTTGGCACTTTGGCTTCGCGAGATGCCTTTTAGTATTTCAGCAGGCGTGGGCTTCATTGCCTTGTTTGGCGTATCTGTTTTGAATGGAATCGTGCTGATTGCGGAGTTTAATTTTTTGAAAAAACAAACTGGGTCGTCTGTGGGGGCACAGACAACGGCAGTGGGGACACAGACAACGGCAACCAACCACCAACCACTCACCACCATCATCATCGAAGGCACAAAAACGCGCTTGCGCCCTATCCT